>JAAZYQ010000057.1:5951-13481 GCA_014239575.1 Gammaproteobacteria bacterium | reverse complement strand
ATGATTCTCGGGGAAACCGCGCTTAGTTTTCTCGGGCTCGGTTTAAGGCCGCCGATTACGAGTTGGGGGGTGCTCCTGAATGAAGCGCAGAATATCAACGTGGTGGCGCTTTATCCCTGGTTGATGCTGCCCGTGGTCCCCGTGGTGGTTATCATTCTTGCCTTTAACTTCTTTGGTGACGGTCTGCGCGATGCTGCCGATCCATACAAAACCTGAACCCCATTAAGAGGAACCGACTGTGGCTGTAATAATTCCTGAGAACTATGTGAGCGGCGGATTTGCCATGGAGTTCGAAGTACCCTGGATGACCCCCGGTGCCGTTCATAAGCTTGATGAACTGGTTCGCTCCGATGATCGGGTAATAGAGGTTGGAACCGGCGGATCAACGCTTTTCTTTTCAAGGCGCTGTCGCGCCGTGTTAGGCGTTGAGCCCAGTATCGAGTGGGCAGATACCGTAGTGACCGAAGCGCGAACACGAGCTTTAGGCAATGTCGATATTGTTGCCGAACCTGACCCTGAGGCGCTGATCAAGCTGGCAAGCCGCCTTGGGGCCTGCTCAGTGCTGTCTGTGGACCCAGATGATGGTTATGACCGGGATGAACTTCAGGATATTCTGGCCACCCGTGCCGGCGATAACCTTCAGGTGGTAGCGATGGATAACTACGGCGCCCGTGACTTATTCACCCGCTCGTGGGATTGGGATAACGACAAGGTGATCGCAAGCCTACCGGGCTCCGGCTGGCGCGGAGAATCCTTTAATGACCCCAAGTGGCGCGGCCAAGGCACCCGGATTTTCTGGCGCGCACGTTAATCCTGCCCCACCTTTCAGTTCCGTGAGTCGAGCCTGACGCTGGCGTAAGACCCAGGAGCCGCCTCAAGTGCCGGAAATGCTTTTTTAGCACCCGGTTGGCGCGCCTTCACACGCGTACCGGCGAACTTAACTGCCCATTTTTGCCAGTCCGGCCACCAGGATCCTTGCTTTGCACTGGCTTTTGCCTGCCACGCATCGGCATCCCCACGTGGCCGCGAGCGGCTGGTCCAGTACCCATATTTGCCAGCCTCGGGCGGATTCACCACACCCGCGATGTGACCCGACCCTGAAAGCACGAACCGTACCGGGCCCTTGAAAAGGCCCGCACCGGCAAATGTTGAGCGCCAGGGCGCTATATGATCATCCTGGGTCGACAGAAAATAACACGGGGTTTTAACCGACGAGATATCAATCGGCACGCCGGCTAATGTCATACCACCGGGCTCTTTAAAGCGGTTTTCAAGATACATGGTGCGCAGATACTCGCTATGCATCCTGGCCGGCATGCGGGTGGAGTCCGAATTCCAGTAAAGTAAATCAAATACCGCAGGCGCCTCACCCATCAGGTAATTATTAATCACAAAAGACCAGATCAGATCGTTCGAGCGCAGCATATTGAACGTGGTTGCCATATCGCTGCCATCAAGGTAACCGTCTTTTGACATCTTCTGCTCAAGGCTCTTAACCTGCTCATCGTCGATAAATACCCCCAAATCGCCAGGGTCAGAAAAATCAATCATCGAAGTCAAAAAGGTGCCGCTGGATACACGCGATGCCTCACCGGTTGCCTCTAAATAGGCCAGTAGAGCTGCCAGCAATGTACCGCCCAGGCAATAACCAACGACATTGGTGCTGGGCTGGCCAGTAATGGCCTCAATCGCCTCTAACGCAGCGAGCGGTCCTTCAAGGAGGTAGTTTTCAAAACCCTTGTCTGCAAGCTCGCTACCGGGGTTAACCCACGAGATCACGAAAACGGTGTGGCCCTGCCCTACCAGCCAGCGGATCAATGAATTCTTTGGCTGTAGATCGAGGATGTAATATTTGTTGATCCACGGTGGAATGACCAGCAGCGGGGTTTCGCTCACCGTCTTGGTTTGCGGCTCATACTGTATGAGTTGGATCAGATCGTTCTGGAAGACCACCTGACCCGGGCTGAGCGCAATATTACTGCCCAGCTCAAAGGCCTCGGTATCCACCATCTGGGTTTTAAGGGTGCCGTTGCCCCGCTCCAGATCATCAAGAAGGTTTCTAAAACCCTTGATTAGATTTTCGCCCTTGGTTTCAAGGGTTTTCTGAATTACATCGGGGTTGGTTAATGCGAAGTTAGTCGGCGCCATCGCATCAACGTATTGCCGGGTAAAAAACTGGACCTGCTCGCGGGTTTTATCATCCAACCCCTTGGCCGATGCGGTGGACTCCATCACATAACGTGACGCCAGCAGGTAAGACTGCTTTATAAAATCAAACAGTTGGCCGTCATTCCAGCTCTCGCTTCGAAAACGGTAATCACCCGTCTCTGGCTCGATCACCTTCTCAGTCGAACCTGCAAACGCCCCAAGTGCCACCTGTTGCCATAGGGCAACCGAGCCTTGCCAGAAATCCGCCTGGGCTTGGGCCAGCACTTTAGGATCAACTTGTAGGTTGGCAAAATTCTTGGCAAAACTGTCACTTGATTTCGCTGGGTCAAAACTGCCGGCAAACTCCCTACCCTGTTGCGACATAAAATCGTTGGCTATTTTCTGACTGCGCACCATCAGGTCAGCCATGGTGGCGGCAAGTTCGGGGAATTCTGGCAAGGGGGCCTTGGTCTGATTTGAGTTCAAGATGGGGTTTCCAAAGTTTGTTGCAGTGCACCATTTTACGCATCTTCTTGCCTTTAAACAACTCTCTGATCGAACACATCTGTACAGGCCACGGAATTCGGTATGATCCCGCCGTTTGCCAAAGCCCCTGATGGTAGCGATGCCCAGAATTTACGATCAGACCCTGGACTCAGCCCCAGCGAACTACACCCCTTTAAACCCCACCAGCTTTCTCACCCGGGCCGAGCGTGTGTATTGTGACCATGCGGCCATGATTCACGACCGCGCCCGGCATACCTGATCGCAGACCGCGGCGCGCTGTCGGCGTCTGGCCGGTGCGTTGCCAGCACATGGCATCGGCACGGGCGATACTGTGGCTGTGATGGCCCCAAGATCCCTGAGGTTTTACAAGCCCATTACGGCGTGCGCATGATCGGCGCCATGGCGAACCTGCTGAATATCCGTCTGAGTGCAGGATGGTGCTGGCGTTCGAATAAAGCCTTAGTTGTGTTATTGCTACGAATGTAGGAATTATTTCAATGGAAACGCCGTTGTAAAGCTCGCAATCGACTAAAAAATTCGTCCCGGTCAACATGACACTGGCGGATATGTCGGTCACCGTTGAACGCGGTTCGGGCGTGTAGCACCCGATGGTTATCCAGGATGGCGGCCTGGCCCGGTTCAAGCCTGTATTCCAGGCTTGCTTGTGGAGCGTATACCAGTTTGAACATTGCTTTGAGCGCCTGATAAACGGGTTCGACTAAATGCGCCTCGTTTTCCAGTGGCGCCATGGTGCGCTCGTTGATGTGGATTGCTACTACGTCCTGATGATGATCGAGTTGGATTACCGGCCAGTTTGCGGAGAATGCTACATCGTCTACTTCGTCGACCAGGAAACGTCGGTGCGGGATGGGTGTATTACACAATAAATCAAAATATTCCCGGTTCTGTTGTCGAAGTGTTGTGGCGGCGTTGAATCCGTCGACAAATATCGAAGCGCCACCACCACATTCGCTTGCCTGCAGGCTGTGCATCATGAATAAGCCGGGTATCGGGTCACGAAAGTTTTCATCATTGTGCGGCCTGATAGCGTGAGAAGTTTGCGCCAGAATGCGTTGCTGTGGCGTCGATATCAAATCGAATACGCGACCGTAATGGGTCTGTCGGATAAACCCGAATAATGATGCCAATCGTTCGATTTCGTCCGTTTGGGTTGGCACCTTGTTGATGATCGCGAAACCATAGTCGTTTATTCTCTGAAATAATTGCAGTCGCGAGGCATCGTCCTCGATTATTTTCTTATAACCCCATTGGGGAATGTCGTCCCCGATTCTTGAATCCCACAGAACCGGTTTAGACCGGCGCTCGTCAATTGCTGCACTCGAGTAACAATGTTCACGCAACCAGTTTGCAGAGTATGTGGTCAGGTGGCCGTTGTTGTTCCATTCGATTTGCAGTTTTCCCTCGTCATCAACAATGATGTTTTGGGGGGTTATGTCGTCAGGGATATCACTTGACTCCAGATAGCGATGCCCACTATAGCGATCCCCACATTCGATGCAGGCACAGTTGTCACGCAGCCAGATGTAGTGGAATAAGCTGTGGTGCCCGTCGTTCCAGGTGACGCTAAGCTGGTGATGTTGTTTTTCGATGTGCTGGATCGATAATTCTGATTTGCTCATTGTAAAAGCCGTCGGTTCGATTGCATTCGGGTCATCAATCAGAAATGCTCTATAGTTTACTAACGGTAAACAGACCAGGAAAGTTTGGCTGGGGGTTTATTATCCTTCTGCTATTTTCATTCAGATTACTCTCATCCACTGTTAAGTTACGGTGGCCTCAAAAGGGGATCGGATATTGGTGTTTAAGTCGCAGTTCCAATGTCGAGGTCAGTTTAATATTCGAAATAGGATTCAAGCTCTCTGTCATTATCTCCAGACTTAATGTTAACTTTAAGTTCTATACAGCAGGTAATAATCTATTTTGGAGAATTCTCATACTCCGTGCATTAGAAATCCGGCCCAAAGCGCCAGATTCCTTTGTCCGGACGGTATCGCCATCTCAGGTGTTCGAAGCCACCGTTGTAGTCAAAGCCGACGATCACTGGGGAGGGAGGCACCTTGTGCCTTTATGTGTTTAAAAGAAGGCGCCGGCGTAATCACAGAACAGGACATCATCGATCACTGTCGTGCCAGCATGGCGCACTTTAAGGAGCCCAGGACGGTGGTCTTTAGCGAACTGCCAAAAACTCAACTGGCAAGGTACAAAAATTCAAGTTGCATGAAGAAATGGAAAACGGAAAAACTTAGGGCCTGCGCGCTTTGAGAGTTTCTCAAAAACCAAGAAAATCAAAAGACCTCGCACTGACCTCTGATAGTGAAACGATCACCAATCGCCAGCACTGAGTGCATTTTCTCAAAGTTCACGTAATATTTTCGGTTCAGGAAAAACGGTATTCCTTCGTTTGGAGAAAACAGGTCGGATTTTTCTACTAGTTTACTGAAATCGACGATTATGCTGTTCCCTTGGGCTCGAAATAAATCAGACTCTAGGGGTTGACCATTCATAACCAGGTCTTTGCCGTCATACATCCACCACATTGCATGGTGGTCTCTATAGGAATTTTGGTAATTCCCTTGATATATACACAACAGTCGAACGGCTGTCGCATTTCGCTCAAACTGTTCGAACTCGCCCCCTCTTGCACCAACACTAACCAAAGCGAGTAACAGTGAAAACAGGCTAACTAGTCGAACAATAGTGAAAACCAATAGCCTCACTGTTATTGCAACTGTTTTTCAGGTCGAGCCCCGACTCCCTTCAATGATTATCGATCTTCTTCCCGGTATTCTGTTCGTCACTGTCGCCTGACCCTAGTCCAAAGAGACCTCCCTTTTTCTTATCGCGTTCAGGCCCACCTTCAACGATTCTAGCTATCGAGCCGTTCGAGATCAGTTTGGCATCGGAGCCCTCCAGAGCAATTGCCTTTGAAAATTTAGTGGTTGTTTGAGAAACCTCAATAGTCGCAACTAAAGTCTCTTCTGCACCAAGCACCTCACCGGTATCTGGATCCTTAAATCCCTCACCAACCTCATAGACCTCCAACACCATACTCTTTTCCAGTACTCCGTCACCATAATTCAGGATCACGGTACCATCTTTCTGTATGACCACTACCTTTATTGGGAAGATGCTCGTGGAAATTAAATTGGCTACATCAGTCGCTGTCGCTCTCATTAAGTCTCCTGCGACAGATGAATCGGAATTCGATTGTGTACTAAGACCAGCAATACTGATATTTTGAGAGGATTCCGCCTCGTGGGTTACCGTTTCTGCAACGAGCGTACGACCTGTCTGAGCGTCTACCAACTTGATGTCAACGCCCATTGTCATAGCACCCCCCCCGATCGATAACCCCTGAAGTGCAACTCCCTCGGAACTTTTCCCGAATTGTGTGATCGATCCGTAAACAAGGTAGCCCACGCCACTAATACCACCGAGTTTCACCCCACCATCCACCATGCCCGATAGAGTAGAAATCCCCTGCTCCTCGAAAATATCTTTCAATCTGGCACGTTCGATAACATCGAACTTTCTAGTTTTTACTAACGATGTTGTCAACATCGCTGCGAAGTCAATTCCGGTCTGGCCAGGAACATCATCCATGACCACGATATCACCAACCCCAATCTGCGGCTTCTCAACGCTATAGGCTAGCGGGGACCATAAGCAAACAAAAAAGCATACCGGCACCGCCTTGAGTAAGAGTTTCATATCAGATTCTCCTTTGTCTTAATTGTGCGAGAAACCTTTCTTTGTTAGGTGACTCTATAACGCCCTCTTGCGGGCCATGCGTATATCTCTCGAGACCCAGTTTTTGCTATCGGGGACGACCTTTATGTGGGAACTGTTTGAACCAATTCTCATTGCCGTTAACTCACGAAGCTCGACTAACTATAGTTTAGCCCACGTTACCACTGGAAATTAATATTTACAATAACATTACTAGGGTTATTATTTAAATCGTTGACTTTCCGGGTGATTCGCAGATTCTAAAAAATGGGGCAATTTCCAACTGTCTGTTTGGTCAAAGATGATTAAATTGCACCGTCAACAACTTCTTAACCGCGTTACAAAAATGACATCCCCGCCATAATGGACGGCCTGATGGCTCAAGCCTCCTCGATATGTCCGCACTGTAATGGAATTTCTAATCACCGCGATGGCAGAGCCGCAGAAATTCCTCATGCGGGAGAAGATGGTGTCAAAACTCAACCTGGAAGGCACGAGTACAGCCTAGCCAGTTGCGCCCAGCCGATGCGCGAGCCGAGCGACCGTATCGGCCATGACCTGAACACCGGCAACCAGATGTTCCCTTTGAGTATCCTCTTCGAAAGCATGGCTGATGCCGCCGATCGAAGGCACAAATATCATCCCGGTCGGAAGTCGTGGGGCAAGATTCATGGCGTCGTGCAATGCCCCCGAGGGCATGCGCCGCCAGGCACCAGGTGCTGTCGATTCGGCCGCCTCACAGAATTGTTCGATGATCCCGTCATCCATGTCAACCGGGGCGACAGCTTTGGTCTCTAACAGCGAGATATCGAGATTTCGCTCTACCGCCGTCTCGGCTGCTGCCTTGTGAATTATCTCGCACATGGCATCCAGTTGCGGGAGAGACCCATCGCGGATCTGCACGGAGCAGTTCAACTCTCCCGGTACGATAGAAGGCGCATTGGGGTGTACATCGACACGGCCAATGGTCCAGACCGAACGGGGTGTTGCAATTTTCGTGAATCGTTCTTCCAGGTTTGTTATGAAAGCACTAAATCCAGTGACTGCATCGCGTCGCAGGGCCATTGGCGTCGTGCCAGCATGGTTCTGCTGGCCTTTGATCGTGACTTCAAACTGGCGAGAGCC
>JAAZYQ010000057.1:0-5851 GCA_014239575.1 Gammaproteobacteria bacterium | reverse complement strand
GTGGCGCACGCTTAGGTGCGTGGAACTGGCAAAAGCATCGATCTGATTGGATACGCTAGTCACCCTACCCGTTCGCCAGTGCTGCCAAGGACCTATGATACCGACTCTAGTCATGCTGCCGATGTCACGAGCCTTGATGAGCTGCTAGCAGCGCCTGCGGCGATTAGTGTAGCGCCCTAAAGAAAACTCATTACAGTGGATCAGGGAGCAGACAAGGGATCCGGGGCAATTTAGCAACTGTAGTACCGACAGCATTATTGAAATATTTACCCAAAAGCCTACTTAGACACTTTTTGTGAGTCACACAGTGATCGTGCCACACACCATCCGCCGTAGCTACCAGAGCGCTTCAACGGAAGGGTTGATCGATAGATAAAGAGGGTTGGGTAAACCAGCGAGGGCCTGCTTCAGTCATATAGACGTGATCTTCCAGGCGTACGCCAAACTCACCGTAGATACAGATCATCGGTTCATTGGAAAAGCACATGCCCGGCGCCAATGGGGTGGTGTTACCCGGGACAATATAAGCCTCCTCGTGAATATCAAGGCCAATGCCATGCCCGGTACGGTGCGCCAGGCCCGGTACTGCGTAACCGGGACCAAAGCCCGCGGCCTCGATCACATCACGGGCAGCCCGATCCACGGCTTCGGCCGGAGTGCCAACTTGGGCCGCCTCGAAGGCTGCAGCCTGAGCCGCTTTTTCAAGATCCCAGACCTGGCGCTGGCGGGTCGTGGGCTCGCCAAAAACATAACTGCGGGTAATGTCCGAGTAGTAACCGTCGATGGTGGCGCCGGTATCGATCAGCACCATGTCGCCTTCTTTAAGTTCCTGGGGATACGGAACCCCGTGCGGGTAAGCCGTGGGCTCACCAAAAAGCACAATGCGAAACGCCGGCGGCCCATCGGTGCCAAGCTTCAGATGCGCGTCGGTAAGAAACTCCTGCACATCAATGGTGCTGATGCCAGATTCCAGAATTCGCGCTGCGCTTTTTTGAACCTCTAAGGTGAGATCCATTGCGAACTGAATTAGTGCAATCTCATTGTCGGACTTATGCATGCGGCACTGCGCCGTCACGCTCGATCCATTTATAAACTGCACTTGCGGCATGGCGCGGCGCAGGCCATCAAAAACAAAAAACGGTGTCGCGGGATCGATCGCCAGCACACCTTGCGCGCTACTTAGCTCAGCGAAACACTGGCCCACCAGCGCGGTAGGATCTTCGTGTTCTTCCCAGGTACGCACGTCATTACCTAACAGCAACATGGCGCGGGTCTTTTCTTCCTCAAATCCGGGGCTTATATAGATGATGTCCCCACGCGCCGGGATGATTGCGCCATGCAGCCGCTCTGTGGCCCAAAAACGCAGGCCCGTAAAGTAAAAAAGATTGGTGGAGGCATCGAGATACAGGGCGTCAATGCCCTGCTCCACCATCAGGCGTTGCGCTTTTTCAATGCGGCCCAGGCGCTCTGCTACCGTGATGGCTGTAAAGCCCGTGCGGCCGGATAATTCGGAAAGTTCGGCTTGCGCCGACGACCCCCCTACCCCTTCTGTCATAGCCACTCCTCTTGTCTTATCCAACTACGCTGTTTCAGTCTAGCGTTAAAGCCAACCCGGGGCGAACCATCCCCCGCGCACTTAAGCTGATTGCACCAGCAGCGCAGTATTACCCCCGGACGCGGTCGTGTCGGCGCAGACATGGCGCTCAATAACCAGACATTCACTCGCGCACGGCTCATTGATAAGTGAAATGATTGGCCCCTCGCGTTGTGCCAGTACCTGACGCTATGGCCGCAGCGCTTCTCAAAAAAAGTTAAAGAATGGCCGTATCGGCGCCACAAAGGTTTTCCAAATTATCGGGATCAACCATTCCGTGCAGATTTAAGAGGCCAACCTCGGCGGGTCACACAATGGCAGGTTCATTATCCACTCAGAGGCCAGAAATAAAGGATCGCGGGAAGGCTGACCGCAACGACAATAATCTCAAGTGGTAACCCCATGCGCCAGTAGTCTCCAAAATGATATCCCCCGGGGCCCATCACAATGGTGTTGTTTTTGTGTCCGATGGGCGTAAGAAACGCGCAGGAGGCGGCGACTGCGACTGCCATCAAAAAGGGGTCGGGGTTCAATCCAAGACGCTGTGCAATCTCAAGACCAATGGGCGCTGCAATCAGGGCTGTCGCGACGTTATTTAATACATCTGAAAGACTCATCGTCACGATCATCAGGATCGCAAGCACGACCACCGGCGCCAGGCCCTCGGTGGCACTAAGAATCCATTGCGCGATAAGCGCGGTGCCCCCACTGCTCTCAAGCGCACTGCCCAGTGGTATCAACGAGCCAAGGAGTATGAGTACCGGCCACTCGACTGACTCATATATCTCCCCTGATTTAACCAATCCAAAAACAATATACACGACCGCAACCAGGCCCAGCGCCACCGGCAGATAAAGCCAACCTGCACTCGCCGCAATAATCGCCGCGGCAAATGCGCCCACCGCCAGCCAGGCTTTCTCACGCTGCAATACTTTGAGTCCCCGATCAGCAAGCGCAAGGCAGCCCAACCACTGAACCGCGTGGTCGAGGCGATCCTCAGGGCCACAGAGCAAAAGAATATCGCCAGGGAGGATGCGAAGCTTGCGGACCCGGTCACGAAAAGAGCGCCCCTGGCGTGACACACCCAGGAGCATGGCTCCATGGCGATACGCTAACCGCACGTCGGTGGATGAGCGCCCGCTGATCCTCGCTCCCGCGGGCACGACAACCTCGACAATCGCCATTGACTCACCGAGCAATTGCGTTTTTGAATCTGATATAGCGCTGTTCAGACCAACCGCTCCGACAAATTGTTCGATCGCTTCAGCACTGCCTTCGAGCACCAGAGTATCACCCGCGCGGACCTGCTCACGGCGCGCTGAACCGGGCAGTCTCGCGTGATTGCGCACCAACCCGGTAATGACAACATCGTTTTCTTCGGCAACCGAAAAAGCGTCGCGCAATGGTGCACCCACCATCTTGCTGTCTTTGGGAACCTCGGCCTCTGCGATATATCCGGTCAAGTCTGACAATGCGCTAGAGGCATTGTCTTCACGCCGAGCCGACGGCAGCAAACGCCAACCCAGCAGTGCGACAAAGGTAATACCGGCGATAGCGACGACAATGCCGACCGGAGCGAAATCAAACATCACAAAAGGCTCTCCAAGCGCCTGCTCGCGAAACGTCGCAACAACGATATTAGGCGGTGTTCCGATCAGCGTGACCATACCCCCGAGAATGGTCGCAAACGATAGCGGCATCAACGTGGCACCCGGGCCACGCTCGGCCCGACGGGCGGCCTCAATATCCACGGGCATCAATAGCGAAAGGGCCGCGACGTTGTTCATCACGGCAGATAACACCCCGCCAACGCCGGCCATCAGGGCGATGTGGCTGGCGACCCGTTTCACTCGTGAAACCGACACGCGGGCTAACGTTTCAACGACTCCAGAGTTAAAAAGCCCTCGGCTGACAATCAGTACCAGGGCGATGATGACCGTCGCCGGGTGGCCGAATCCGGAAAACGCCTGCTCGATGGGAACAGCGCCAAGTACCAACGCAGCGAGCAAGGCGCTGAACGCCACAAGATCGTAGCGCACCCTGCCCCAGATCAGCAGGGCGAAGACCGCCAGTAACAAACCGAACAGGACAAGATGTTCTGAGTTGACAAGCATGATAGAAAGTGAGTTACGGGCTAACCCAAACCGCTACTTCGGTTGTAAGCGGATAGCGCCATCAAATCGGATCACCTCGCCGTTCAGCATCTCGTTATCCACAATATGCAAAACCAGATCTGCATACTCCTCGGGCGTTCCAAAGCGCTGTGGAAATGGCACCTGGGCAGCCAGACTTTGCTGAACCTCGTCGGGCATATCGAGCAACATGGGGGTGGCGATAAGTCCGGGCGCCACCGTCATAACCCGAATCCCAAAACGGGCGAGTTCACGCGCCGCTGGCAAAGTAAGGGCTACCACACCGCCTTTGGATGAGCTGTAAGCGGCCTGGCCTATCTGTCCGTCATAGGCCGCAACGGAAGCGGTATTGACGATAACACCACGGGCACCGCTTTTAGATACCGGCTCAAGTTGGCTCATCCGCTCGGCTGTAAGGCGCAATACGTTGAATGTACCCACCAGGTTTACATTGATCACCCGCTGGTAAAGATCCAACTCGTGCGGCCCCTCGCGCCCGACAATGCGTGACGCTGCTGCGATCCCTGCGCAACTCACCACCACGCGGGGGGCGCCCAACTCATTAACCACCTGTTGTAGTGCCGCCTCAACCGACTCGCCACTGGAAACATCAGCACCTAAGGCAAGACCCTTGATCGAATCCGCGGTCTGTTGCGCGCTTTCGAGGTTAAGATCAACCACCGCGACCCGGGCTCCACGCTCCGCGAGCGCTTTGGCGGTTGCAGCGCCCATGCCAGAGCCTGCGCCCGTCACCAGCGCGGTCACACCATTCAAATCCATCATATCGCGAGCTCCAATATCACTCCAGCCAAACTGGGTTAGACCAGGCCTTACGGCCATCGGCATCAACAACCGTAATCCGAAAATGTCCCGGGGTAAAGCGCTGCAATGACAAGCGTGCCGACCTGATCCCCGTGCCCAGCACTTTGTCGGCCCGTGACCCTCGCCCCGAGATCATCACCGCCCGCACCGGAGAACACTCGATGAACACCTCATCGGCGTTAACTTTTATATTTTCAATCTGTGGCCCCTGAGATGAATAGTACGCCCCGGCTTTTAGGCTTTCCAGGATCGATTTCGGGTCCAGGCTCTCGGCCTTAACATGAATCCAGCCGCCAAAAGCATCATGCGCCATATGATGAGCATCGTCTGTTGCAAAGCCGTGTAGCCGCCTGCCTTCGTTCAGCAACATATCGCACAACCCCCAGCCGTCGCCGCGATCATTCTCTATCTCGGAGCCATGGTTATATACCTCGACAGCGTGGGCAAATGGCAACAGTTGCGCGTCTTCAGGTTGGAGCCCGTACCATGTCGGATGAACAATGCCAATAAACGCACCGGCTGCAAACGCCCGCTCGGACAGCGCCACGATGCCCTCGTCGTCCCCTTTAGGTGGGAAATCCAGGGGTAATCCAACCGCGAGTACGTGCCACAACTCATCGTTCAACAATTTGCCGGCATGGAGTTCGGCCGCAATGAGGGTGGTGAAGTCTTCTGAACGAAACTGTCGGGTATCGGTTACCGGATAGTCGTAACGTTCAAGGAAATGATCGCTTATTGCCAGAAAGTCATAACCTTCTTCGCGATAACGGCGCACGACCTCTTTCGCCGGATAATCACCATCGGAGCAGGTGCAATGGGTATGCAAGTTCCCCTTGTAAAAACGCCCAGGCGAGGAAAATGGGAGTTTGCTCGTGATCGTTTTGTACTGGCTCATGGCGACATGCCTGTGAGGTTGGAATCTAAGTTGTGCCGCGCACAAATAAACAAACTGAATAATACGACTACTGACCTATGGATTGCACGCCTGTTATAAAAGTAGTAATTGCTATGAGTCGATATGGCAACGAATCCTTGCTCCCTATGCCCTCCTATCAAAAGGGGTCAAGCTTTCTTAAAACGGCGCTCGGGGCTGCTAAACCCAAACCCCAAGCGTCTGTCATAGAAAAACGGAGCGGCGATCTCTTTTTTAATATTAGCTCACGGAGTCACTGCCTGAATTTAGAAGAGTTAACGCTTGCAGCACCCCTCCTACTCGGGACTGGATCAGACTTGTCGCTGGCAAGACTTCCCTCGCCGGCATCCTGCAGGTACTCTAAGGTTATTGGCCTTAAATGCTGGGATT
>JAAZYQ010000056.1 GCA_014239575.1 Gammaproteobacteria bacterium | reverse complement strand
ATCCCCCAATACCTTGGTTATTTATCGAAGACTGGGTTTATAGTGCCCTATACGCGTTTCCTCCGTGAGTAGGCACTCTTTTACCTTCAGATGATACGCCCGTTCATGGCTCACAGTCGCTGCCCAACGCAAAGAAACACCCTTCACTTGTAACGCCCAGGGTCTGCTGTCGCGGCGCTGGCGCTGGCCGTGCGATTTGGGCTAGTTCGTAATAGACTGCGCGCGAGATTAATGCATCCAAACCGTCACGCACGCCGATATAAGGGGCGGGCTCCCTGGTTTGGAGATTCTCCACCACGAAGATTGCGTGATCCGCCCCCGCAACAACGACGTCATTCACGTTGGTGCGAAAAACCAGTCGCTGATCGTCAGCCTCACCCAGCCGTTCCATCTCAACCGCAATGAATGGCGCATCATCAACCTGGATGCGTAGTTTTTCCTGTGGTGATACCAGGAAAAATTCTTCATTTTCGCGGCGCAATACTTTAGAGAGTAAACGGACCAGTCGTGTGCGCTGTATTGGCGAACCCAGGTAGTGCCAGGTTCCATCACGAGCGATATGTAGATCCATATCCCGCACCAACGGCGGCTGCCAAGATGCCAACGGCGGCAACCCGGCATCGCTCAAGGTGGCCGCGAAATGTTCTAATCGACCTGGCTGGTCGGATTCCACGAGGCTCAGGAAGCGGCTCTCTTGACTGGCCGCGGCCGACCCGCCGCATCAATAGCCACGAAAGTGAACAGACCCTCGGTTACCCGCTCTTCGCCCTGGCCATCACGACGCCGGACCCAGGTTTCGACCTTGACAGCGATAGAGGTGTTACCGATCTTCTGAGTGGTGCAATAACAACTCACCTGGTCACCCACCTGCACCGGCAGGTGAAAGGTCATGGCATCTACTGCCACCGTGGTGACGCGCCCACGGCTAAGACCAAAAGCGTAGGTTCCACCCGCCAGATCCATCTGCGCCATCAGCCAGCCGCCGAATATATCGCCATTGGGGTTGGCGTCCGCAGGCATCGCAATAGTCCGAATTGAGGGCAACCCCTCTGGCGGCGAATTCACGAACTCGTTTCCCGAGACTGGCGGCCCATACTGTAGAACTGATCGTTCGGGCGCATTCCAATGAGGTTAGCCATCCGGTTGGACAGGGCAAAAAACGCCGCAATCGCGCCAATATCCCAAATATCCTCCTCATCAAAGTTATGTTCTCGCAAATGGTCATAATCCGCATCTTCCAAGGCAGCCGAATCACGCGCTACTTTGTCGGCAAAGATCAGCATCGCCTTCTGGCGGTCACTGATGTCAGCCTTGCGGAAATTGATCGCGACCTGGTCAGCCACCAGCGGGTCACGCGCGTAAATGCGCAGGATCGCGCCATGAGCAACCACACAGTACTGGCAATTATTCGTGCCTGACGTGGAGACCACAATCATTTCGCGCTCTGCCTTGGAAAGGCCGCCCTCGCGCAGCATCAATGCATCGTGATAGTCGAAAAATGCACGGCACTCATCTGGTCGATGAGCAAGCGTTAAAAAGACGTTGGGCACAAAGCCCGCTTTTTCCTGGACTGCCAAAACTCGGCTACGCAGATCCTCCGGCAGTTCTTCCAAAGTCGGTACCGGGTATCGACTGATCGGCTTATCACTTAACATCTTTATCCTTAGTGTATAGGTGGTGGGTCTGTTCAGAATTCGGGGTGCAAAGCCGGCAAAACAATGAGCCGCCTATTCTACCGCTGTAACTGATAATGACGCCCGATCTAGTGTGCCCGTCGCAGCCGCCCTGGCGCTACCGCTCAGTTGTCCAGCGCATCCAAGACTCGCGCGGGCTGTAGGGCTTCTCGCAGTTCACGTCGCGGCGCCTGCCAGCGAAAACGTATGGAATTGCGCACTATCGACTCATCCAGCGACTTAAGCTCATCGACGATCGGCGCCCAGTAAACCAACGCGTCCGGGCTCACCGTAAACGCGTTTTCCGATTCGGCTGCATCGGTAAACACAGCGCCGGCAATCCGAATTTTAAGTTTCTCCAACGTTGCACTGAAGTCCTCCCCTGCCTCTGATGGCTCGGCCGTTCGCGCCAGCAATGGATCAATGGCCTGCTGTAACACCTGGCGGATACGATCCGCGTCGGGCATTTCCCGGTAAAGTAACCCGCCGGAAAACACGGCGAGATCAGACACGCAAGCAGCCCAGATCTGCCACTTGGCGATATTGATTGATTGAAGAAACTCCTCATTCTCAAACAATTCGGGAAAGCGGGTGCCAGCGCGGGTCTTGATATATCCGTACAACGAGGTCTGGGCCACCAGACTGGAGCGGGTATCAATAAACTCGCCCAAGCCATCAGTATCCACAATAGGCTCAAGCTTTCTACGTTGCCGTGCAAGGTATTCCCGCACTTTTTTGAGCAGATTCAACCGGGTCATTTCACCGGCCTCCCATGGAAATCATTTTGGCAACTCCTGAGCAAAATATCCTCGGTTTGCCCCGCCGTATCGCTGTGTTACATTTTGTAACGATCATGAGCCTGTCATTGTAAATCACCGATGGAGCGAGCCTTTCTTTTGTTTGGCCTGTCGCTTCTAGTCCTAGCCTCCCCCATTACCAGTTGGTGGCTACGGGCCGCATTGCCCTGGTACCTGCCCTTTCTGATCTGGCTGGTAATCATTGCGCTGATTCCCTGGGCGCAACGCAGGATCGATAACTGATGATCTTGTCCGCGCCAGGACTTTTTGTCAGCAGTTTGTTATATCTTTGTCTGCTGTTTCTGGTCGCTTATGCAACCGAGAAACGATGGCTGCCGCCCTGGCTACCCCGACACCCTGCCGTTTATGTATTGTCCCTTGGCGTCTATGCAACGACCTGGAGTTTCTACGGCAGTGTCGGCTACGCGGATTCTAACGGTTTCATGTTCCTGGCTGTTTACCTGGGCCTGACCCTGGCTTTCATTCTCAGCCCAGTACTTCTCAGCCCTATCTTGCGTCTGGTGCGCGAATACCAGTTGACGTCGCTGGCAGATCTGTTCGCGTTCCGCTATCGCAGTCAGACCGCTGGAGTGCTGGTTACCGTGTTCATGCTGGCCGGGACACTGCCCTATATCTCGCTTCAGATCCGGGCGGTAACAGAATCGGCCAGCGTACTGACCCAGCAATTTGCACCACAGTACCTGTCGTTGGGCTTTTGCATACTGGTGGTCCTGTTCGCGGTGTTATTTGGCGCTCGGCATATCTCCCCGCGAGAAAAACACGAGGGACTGGTAGTGGCTATCGCCTTTGAATCCCTGGTGAAATTACTGGCCCTCGCTCTGGTAGCCATCGTAGCCATGTCGAGCATCTTTGACGGAGTATCTGGACTTAACCACTGGCTGGATACCCACCCCGAGGCGCTCGAGGCGATGTACACACCGGCTCGGGAAGGTCCGTGGATCAGCATACTGATTCTGTCTTTTGCAGCCGCCTTTCTGCTGCCACGGCAATTCCATATGCTCTTTACTGAAAACATTGCACCGGGAACGCTGGCGCGCGCCGCCTGGGGATTCCCGCTTTTCCTCCTGGTATTGAATCTGGCGATTCCGATCGTATTGTGGGCGGCGATCAAACAGAACCTGGGTACCGCACCTGATTACCACGTACTGGGGATTGCTCGACACACCGGGTCGGCGGCATTGACCATTTTTGTCTTCCTTGGTGGCCTCTCCGCTGCCAGTGCCATGATCATCGTCAGCACTCTCGCGCTCGCCGGCATGACTGTAAACCATATTATTCTCCCTGCTACCGGTGCCCCTGATCCCTCGATCAATCTCTACCGTTGGCTGCTGTGGGGACGCCGAATCATTATCGCGGTGCTTGTTTTTGCAGGCTACGGTTTTTTTCTGGCTTTCGAGCGCAGTAGTCAACTGGTGCAGTTGGGCCTGATCTCGTTCGTTGCCGTTGCCCAGTTTCTACCGGGCATCGTAGGCACGCTTTTCTGGCCAGGTGCGAACCGTTATGGCTTCATCGCCGGTCTGACTGGGGGCGCACTCACCTGGTTTATTGTTCTTATCCTGCCCTTGCTAAGCGGCGATGGGCCAAGCGATCTACCGACTGAACCGGCATTATGGGAAATGGCAGGCCAGGATAAGTGGACCTTCTCTACCCTTGCGTCACTGTCTGTCAATGCCATATTGTTTGTGGTGTTGTCAGTGCTCACCCGCCAAAGCGCTGCCGAACGCGAAACGGCTGCACTTTGTGCTCAGGAAATATTCACCCCGTATCGCAGCCGTGTACGCCTGAGCTCATCGCGCGAGTTTGTTCCAGCTCTGGCCGAGGCCCTGGGTACCCATACTGCAGAATACGAGGTCCGGCGTGCCCGGGAAGACCTTCGGATGACCGAAGAGGAAACCGATACTCACGCTTTGGGCCGGTTACGCGAGCGTATCGAGCGAAACCTTTCGGGACTGCTTGGTCCACACTTTGCCCGAGACGTTGTCGAAACCCGTCTGCCGGCCGATCGAGATCATAAGTTGCCAGTCGCCGAAAGAATGCGATTCATGGAAGAACGCCTCGAAGCATCGCGCAGCCGTCTGCAAGGTCTTGCCGCCCAACTTGACGCAATGCGCCGCTACCATCGCCAGGTGCTAGAAGATCTCCCGGTCGGCGTATGCTCGGTAAGTTCAACTAACATGGTTACCGTTTGGAACCGTGTCATGGAAAACCTTTCCGGTATCGACAAATCCATTGCCCTGAGCCATCAGGTGCATAGTCTTCCGGCGCCATGGAACGATGTGCTCGGTGAATTTCTGAGTAGTGATCAAAAGGAAATTCACAAAAAACTCCTGCATCTCGAGGGCCAGCCACGATGGTTTGGATTGTTCAAGGCTGAGTTGACGGGCGTTACCCCATCACCCAACAACAGCATTCCAGTTGAGTCGATCGGCACTAGCGTGCTCCTGCAAAATCTGACCGAAATACACCTACTGGAAGATCAACTTGCCCACAATGAACGGCTGGCCTCGATCGGCCGCTTCGCCTCTGGGGTGGCTCATGAGATTGGCAATCCCGTCACGGGCATTGCCTGCCTGGCTCAGAACCTCAAAACGGAGGTAGAGGATCCTGAGATGCGCTCTGAAATTCAAGGCATACTGGAACAGACCAGCCGTATCAATAATATTGTTCAGACCCTGGTCAATTTTGCGCGACGTGGGGACGCTGACCAGCTGCAAAAAAACCGATTTGATCTTGTTGGCTGCCTTGAAGACGCCAGTGAACTGGTCCGCCTGTCGCAAGCGGGCAAGCCCATGGATGTGACCATTGACTGCGATAAAAGCATAAATGCAGAAGGAGATCGACAAAGGTTGTATCAAGTGTTTGTCAATGTCCTGAACAACGCCTACGACGCCAGCTCCCCAGGGGGCAAAATACAAATACGAGCTAGTGATACCGGCCATAGCATTGAAATCAGCCTGCGTGATTATGGGCACGGCATGAACCAGGAAATCAGCGAGCGAATTTTCGAACCCTTTATGACCACCAAACAACCGGGGGAAGGCACAGGCCTTGGCCTGGCACTGACCTACGGCATCGTGATTGATCATGGCGGCGATATCGAGGTGGACAGTGCACCTGGAGCCGGGACAGAAGTGCGCATTACCCTGCCGACTGCACCCTAACGAGATCTCGAACTGATGGAACGCATCCTTATTATTGAAGACGAAGTCGTCATTCGACGCGCACTGGCCAAACTCCTCAAACGCGAAGGCTACGATATTTCTGAGGCCTCCTCCGTCAGTGAGAGCGAGGCGTTATTCAGTCTCGACGCTTTCGGCCTAATCATTGCCGATCTGCGACTCCCGGGCGGGCTGGGCACAGAAGTTATCGAAAAATGCGCTGGCACCCCGGTGCTCATTATGACCAGTTACGCCAGCATCAACTCTGCAGTGGAGTCCATGAAAGCTGGAGCTGCAGACTATATTGCCAAACCTTTCAACCATGACGAAATGCTGATCGTGGTAGACCGGCTGATTCGGCAGAATCTGCTGTTTCGCCAAAATCAGGCGATGCGCAAGGATATTCACCGGGAATACCCGGTATGGGGCATGGTGGGAAAATCTCCGGCCATGGAGGTTGTTTTCCAAAGGATTGCCAAGGTCGCGCTGACCGCCTCCACTGTGCTTATCTACGGCGAGTCCGGCACGGGAAAGGAACTCGTAGCCCGAGCCATCCATGAACAGGGTCAGCGTAGCCATGGCCCGTTGGTCACTATGAACTGCGCTGCTATTTCCGATACGCTGGTCGAGTCAGAATTGTTTGGCTATGAAAGAGGCGCCTTCACGGGTGCAGATAAGGCAACCGCTGGGCTCATCGAAAGCGCCGATAGCGGAACCTTGTTTCTCGACGAGGTTGCCGAACTTTCGGCTGCCGCCCAGGCCGGATTATTGCGGGTTATCCAGGAGGGTGAGCTACGCCGACTGGGGTCCAATCGGGTTAAAAATGTCGATGTGCGGGTATTGGCAGCAACCCACCGTAATCTTGTAGAGCGGGTCGAAAATGGTCTTTTCCGGGAGGACCTGCTGTACCGGCTCCAAGTGATCGAAATTACCCTACCACCCTTACGTGAGCGCAAAGAAGATCTTCCGGCGCTGACCGATCACTTACTGCACAGGGTATGCCAACAACTTAACCGATCGCTGTGCGAGATTCCAGCCGAAGTCCGTGAGCACCTGGCGGCATACCACTGGCCTGGCAACGTACGCGAGTTGGAAAACGCCATCGAACGAGCCGTGATCCTGAGCGACGGGAACGCCATCGTTCCCGAGCTACTGAACCTAGGGCGCCTCCAAGGTCAGAAAACGAAGGCGCCGGACCGGCCAATGGCGTCACTCGATGCCTATTTCGTCGAGTTCGTTCAACAACACCAAGGGCAAATGACTGAAACTGAACTTGCCCGAAAACTCGGGATCAGTCGCAAGACTCTCTGGGAAAGGCGTCAGAGATTTGAGATTCCCCGTGCAAAAATGATACCGCTGGCCGAAAATTCGTAGCTTTCCCAATCAGTCTGGTTTACTGAGCTTGACTCTGGAGTTACATTTCTTCCCGACGGTTTGTTTCTTTTCGTAACACATGGTTACCCTAAGAAGTATCTGCTCGGTCGTTTTCTCTGTATTTATAGGGTTTTCCTCCAATCATGTCCCTGGCACGTTTATTGCTTCATAAAGTAGTAACGCATCAATGGAATGGTGCGGACATTATCCAACAACTGCAGTTTGCCTCTGACAGTGCCATTTGGGACCGTTAGAGGTATATGGAGGGCAACTTATGACTGACGTGGATCAATCAACACGTGAAGCGCATTGGGCCAAGACGAAGGGGTTGATGATCACAACCCTGATCATCTGGTTCATCTTCTCGTACCTTGTTCACTGGTTTGCTGACAGCCTGAACAGTGTTTCTTTCCTTGGTTTTCCGCTGGGCTTCTACATGGCCGCCCAGGGCTCACTCGTTATCTTCGTGGTACTGATCTTCTGGTTCGCCAGGCGCCAGCACTCGATTGACGAAGAGTATGGGGTAGCCGAGGACGTGGACAAAAACTAGCGGCTGGTGAAATTAAGGAGAAATTAATATGTCAATTATTAAAGGCGACTTTATAGACAACCTGCCGAAAGTCTACGGACTGTACACAGGTGGGTTTGTCGTGTTTATCCTGCTGATGGCGATCCTGGAGCAGGCCGGGCTGGGAGCCGATATCATCGGCATCCTGTTCGTAGCCTTCACCGTGGTGATCTATGCGGCCATCGGTTGGATGTCACGAACCATGCAAGTGGATGCCTACTACGTGGCGGGACGCCAGGTGCCTGCGGTATTCAACGGCATGGCGACTGCGGCCGACTGGATGTCCGGTGCTTCCTTTGTGGCGATGGCCGGCGGCATCTATTTTGGCGGCCACGGCTATATCGCATTTGTGGTCGGCTGGACGGGTGGCTACGTACTGGTAGCCTCGCTCATGGCTCCATACCTGAGAAAATTCGGGTGCTACACAGTGCCAGATTTCATCGGCACGCGTTACGGGGGAAACCTGGCACGCTTTTTGGCGGTGTGCGTCCTGACGCTCGCGTCGTTCACCTACGTGACGGCACAGATCAACGCTACTGGCACAATCGCCTCGCGGGCGCTGGGGCTCCCGTTTGAAGTAGGCGTCTGGTTTGGCCTGCTGGGCATCCTGCTCTGCTCGATGCTCGGTGGTATGCGCGCGGTGACCTGGACCCAGGTGGCCCAGTACATCGTGCTGATCATCGCCTATGTCGTACCAGTGATCTGGATGTCCAACAAACAAGGTTTCGGCATAATTCCTCAGCTGGCATACGGCGAAGCCGTCATGCGACTGGGCGAACTCGAAACCTTGCATGGAGTGGGTCTTAAACCAACCGAGGCCTTCGCTGGACTGAAGGCGCTGACGGTACCACACTATGAAGCCGGCACAACCTTTGAGGCGAAGTGGAAATTCGTCACCCTGGTGTTCTGCATGATGGCCGGTACAGCGTCTTTGCCGCACATCCTGATGCGCTACTTCACGACACCGAGCGTCAAAGCGGCCCGCCAATCTGTGGCATGGTCACTGTTCTTTATCTTCCTGCTCTACTTCACCGCGCCGGCTCTGGCCACCTTTACCAAGCTACAGCTGCTGGATCCAAATCTGGCAACCAGTATCATTGGCAATACCATAGCCGAGGTGAATGCACTAGAGTGGATCCAGAAATGGAGCAACGTTGGCTTCCTTGTGATCTCTGACAGCAACGGTGACGGTATCCTCCAGATTAATGAGTTCTTCATGAAAACGGGTATCGTGGTGCTGGCTACGCCTGAAATCGCGGGTCTGCCGTACGTCATCTCAGGTCTGGTGGCAGCGGGTGGCATGGCAGCTGCAATGTCCACGGCCGACGGTCTGCTGCTGGCGATTGCCAATGCCTTGTCACATGATCTGTACTACAAGATCATCGATCCCAAAGCGGATACCAAGCACCGTCTGATCGTAGCCCGCGTGCTGCTGATCGTCATTGGCGCTTGCGCTGCTTATGTCGCCAGTATGAAACTCACCAGTATCCTCGGCGCGGTCGCCTGGGCCTTCGACTTTGCAATGTCTGGCCTGTTCTTCCCGCTG
Source organism: Gammaproteobacteria bacterium (assembly GCA_014239575.1). GTDB lineage: Bacteria > Pseudomonadota > Gammaproteobacteria > Arenicellales > UBA868 > UBA868. The sequence continues at coordinate 4,365 of JAAZYQ010000056.1, read as the reverse complement.
GTTCTGGGTGTTTGGTGGAAACGGGCTAACCGCCAGGGTGCCATTGCCGGTATGTTCTTCGGCCTGCTCTCTGGGACCTGGTATCTTTATATGGTCAAGTGGGGTGGTATGGACCCATGGCTCTACATCGACCACCTGCGCTTTGGCATCATCGGTGCCTCTGTGAGTCTGGTGGCCATGATTGTAGTCAGCCTGGCAACAGCCGAACCGGACGAGGAAACCCAGCGGATGGTCGACGAGGTTCGTATTCCGAAGGGCGAGACTGTGCTGTCTTCAACGCACTGACCTGAAGCCCGTACACTATACCGGGACGAAGCCAGTCTTCGTCCCGGTATTTTTTTGACCAAAACCAAGGGGGTAAATCGTCATGACTGAGGCATTTCCAATCTGGGTACTGATAGCTGACTACATCATGGGAGTCATCATGTGGACCTTGATCGGGCGTTTTGGCATGTCGCTGTTTCTGCGCGAAGACACCCCGTTTTTCTTTGCCCGTTTTTTTATTCGTGTGACCAACCCACTGCTCCACCTGTTCAACCCGGTCACACCCAAGTTTCTGATTCGGCCCTTGATACCTTTGTACGTGGCCTGGTTCTTTTTTCTTATCCGTTTCTACCTCATGCCCTGGGCGCTGGGTTATACCGTTATGGGAATGCTCTCGTTTCCACTGGAGAGCGAATTCGCCAGCGCGCTCAACTACTTTGTCGGCTTGCTGGTGAACTAAGTGACAAGCGCTATGAAATCTCTGGAAAAAGCCAGTCCATTGCTCTCGAGTTTAGGTAAGAGTCGTAGTTCCAGAAGGGATTCGGCGACCTAAAGGCGTCTTTCACTACTCACCAACAGCAGTTTGAATCGCGCCACCTAATTCGCTGCCTAAAGCGTCCAGACAAAACGATACGTTCTCCGGGCGGCTGGAATATCCCATAAGGCCGATACGCCACACTTTTCCGGCCAGTGGCCCAAGGCCGGCACCGATTTCCAGATTTTTCTCATTCAGTAATCTCGAGCGAATTGCTGTCTCGTCGATGTCAACTGGCAGACGAACGGCATTGAGTTGGGGTAATCGGACCGCCGGATCCTGGACCAGCATATCGAGGCCCAGGCGTTGCAGACCCGAGACCAATTGCTGAGAGTTTTCCTGGTGTCGATTCCAGGCTCTATCCAACCCCTCTTGTTTCAACAGACGCAACGCCTCGGTCAACGCGAAAATGCTGTTAACGGGTGCGGTGTGATGATAGGCGCGCGTTCCACCTTCTGACCAATATCCATCGATCAATTCCAAATCGTGAAACCAGGTACGGGCCGGCGATTTTCGCCGCTTCATTTTGGCCAACGCCTGATCCCCGATAGTGACAGGCGAGATACCCGCCACGCAGGAAAGACATTTTTGGGCGCCGGAGTACACGGCATCAAGGCCCCAGTCATCCACATAGAGTGGAGACCCTGCGAGCGAAGTCACAGCATCGACAATCGTAAGGCAACCGTAACGATGAGCAATCTCAGAAATTGTTTTTGCGTCCGATAGCGCGCCCGTCGAAGTCTCGGCATGAACAAATGCAACAGCACAGGCATCCGGGTGAGCCCTTAGCGCCGCTTCGATTTTATTCGGGTCCACCGCACAGCCCCATTCGTCGTCAACGGTTACCACCTGTGCCCCGATTCGGCTGGCCATCTCCTGCATTCGGGCGCCAAATACCCCGTTGCGGGCGACAATCACTTTATCCCCTGGTTCTATTAAATTAACAAAGCAGGTCTCCATGCCGGCAGATCCAGGCCCAGATACTGGGAAAGTCAGCCGATTACTGGTCTGAAAAGCATAGCGCAGCAAACCCTTGACCTCATCCATCAGCGAAACAAAAGCCGGGTCGAGGTGGCCGATCGCCGGCTGAGACAGTGCGACTAACACCCGCGGGTTAATCTCGGACGGGCCCGGCCCCAGTAGGGTGCGCTCGGGTAGCTTGACGATGTTCTGCATATTCATGGCGTTAACCAAAATTTAAAAATTCGTGATTCTGAGGATAAATGGATTTAGCCCCAAGGATCAGTGGAATTGCTGATTACCACCATCAGGCAAAACTTATACACTTAAAAAAGCGGGGCGTAACGGTGTAAACCGGGGCAGCTCAACCTGAAGTTAGAACGTTTTAACAACAGCCTAGAGGCAGACAATTGGGTCATTGATGTTCGCGAATGCGCTGGGGAGTCTATAGGGTTATAGGACCCTAAATAGAAAACCACTGACCCGAATTGCAGCGCCTCTAACTTTCTGGTCAGGCCGAAAGCCCTGCCGGCGACAACCCTGTGGGCTCAGGAATGTTTCTCGGCCTGCAGATAGAGCATTTCCAATCCCAGCGTTGCTGCGGCGAGTGCGGTAACCTCAGCCTGATCATAGGCCGGTGCCACCTCCACTACATCCATACCGACAATATCTAAACCCTTGAGGCCGCGTAAAATCTGCAGCGCCATATTGCTGGAAAGGCCTCCGGCCACCGGCGTGCCGGTGCCGGGAGCAAAAGCCGGATCCAGGCAATCGATATCAAAGGTCAGATAAACCTTACGCTTGCCTACCCGGTCGAGAATCGCCTGCGCAACCTCTACCGGCCCGTGATTGTGCACCCAATCAGTATCGAGCACGGCAAAGGCGTGCGTCGACGGTTCGTATTCTGTCCGGATGCCAACCTGTATTGAACAATCAGTATCAATCAGGCCCTCTCTAGGCGCACGTCGAAACATTGTGCCATGATCGAATTCGGATCCCTGCTCATAGGTATCGGTATGAGCATCAAAGTGAACCAGGGCTAACTCTCCATGCACCGCATGATGCGCCCGCAACAACGGCAGAGTAATGAAGTGATCTCCGCCAAAACTAAGCAGTGTCTTCCCTGATCGCAAAATATCAACGGCCCGGTCCTGGAGGGACTGGGTAAACCCGGCACTATCTCCAGGCGCATAGACAAGATCGCCACAGTCGATAACCTTAAGGCGATCCGCCAGTGCGTAGGGCCACGGCCAGCGTGCCTCTTCCCAGCGAAGATTGCCAGAGGCCTGTCGTATCGCACCCGGACCACTACGAGTACCGGCGCGTCCGGAGGTGCCTAAATCGTACGGCACGCCCAAAATGGCCACATCTGCCTTATCGTGCAGCGGGTCATCACTCAGCGGGCAGCCAAGATAACCAAACAGATTGGCATAAAGAGAAACATCGTCGTGCATATCGGATTCAGTCACTACCGGGTCCAGGTTTGGTCGAAAGACGAATCCCTAGTGTAGTGAAGCTGGACTTCAGGAAACAAGTTTTCGCCTCGTTTTGGAGCGGGCGGATGAACGCCAAGCGCAGTCGTTACCAGTACAGATAAGCACCGCTAGCGTTTATCCCCACCCTATGGGAGGGATAACTCGTTATTGAGGTATCTAAAGCTCGGGAGCCTGAAAGCATCAATCCAACACTCGCAGATCGTCAATGACCTTGCCGTCATTAGGCAAATCGCCCGGTACAAAGAGCTCTACCTCGCCTCGTAACTTGCAAACCTCTCGAATACTAATAGCAATATCACCCGAAAATTCTGGAGAGCGCTCCGCGCCTCCGATGAGCTCACAGTGCAAAGTTATCTTGTCCACATTATCGACACGCTCTATAACCAGCCGAACCCGGGTGATCTCCTGATGACGAGAAACAATCTGGGTAAGATGTACAAATGCATTACCCCTGTTATACGGGGTTTACAGGATTCACTGCCTGTTTGCAGTACATAACAGGAATGTCGGAATCGTTGGGTTTTAAAGTTATATATTCCTGCTGTGGGTAATCTGTGGGTATGGATGGCGATGGATTACTCCATAAAGTCAGGCAAGTCGTCATTAAATGGGGTCCCGCATCCACCCTGTTCTATCTCTCCCTTCCTACGGTGGCAGTCAAACACAGTGGCGCAGCCCCTCGCCCAAGGTCCCAATCTCTCAGCATGCCCAGGCAACCCGATGTATCTCTCGCCACCTTCAGTGACGCCGGATATCTCCAGGGATACGGCAGCAGTCCACAAGTCTGGGTCAGGAATATCGTAGTGTTTTCCACGTTGAATTAGGTGGGCCGGCCGGGGCAAGGGATGCAATCCCAATACTGCCGATGCTCTTAGAGAACGGACACCCGCCGAACGCCATGTCGTCATGACCTGAGCCAAGCGCTTCAAGCGTGTTTTCAATATCGATATCAAGACTTGCCAGACCTGCGGCGCTACCATGAAGGTCATCGCCTGTATTGAAGATCCTGACGTCATCCGGAAGATACTCACCCACATGGACGCCATCGCGCCGGTAACCGCACCTGCAGCATTACCCAAAGCCCCGGTGCCACCCCAGACCGGGGTGTTC
>JAAZYQ010000055.1 GCA_014239575.1 Gammaproteobacteria bacterium | reverse complement strand
CGTCGCATCAATATCCAATTCTCGTTCTATATTCCAGGACACCTTCCAGTACAACGCACTGCCCGCTCCGGCAGATTCATAACTTCCTTGCATCACGCCATCTTTGACAAAACGTTGTTCTGTATCCATGATGCGAATGCCCATTTTCAGATATTGTTCTGTGCGCAGGATTTCATCACGAACTGCTTCCGCTGGAATATGCGACTGTCCTCTGTCCATCGGGTGCACCAATTGGCGTCCAAGGTGATACGCCAACGGCATCCCTTTGTCAGTGCGAGTAGTGTCGTAAGCGCCGCCGTTGCAGTCGCGAGAGTGGAAATTGGCAATGCCGACAACATGTTCGCTGGCTGCATGGGTGGCGTGATAGGCTCCGTTGGGCAGTACCTCCGCAAGAGGATCTTCTTGCTCATCAAAACTGAAATAAATCCATGCATGATTCAGGGTTCGAGAACCGACACCCGTTGCTTCATAGTCTGTCCAGGAATAACGACAGGCCCCATCGTTATAGACCGTGCCCAAACGCTCAGCCGACCAGCCTGAGTTATCATCCTCCAGCAGAACGAACTGGCCGACAAGGACGTCCTCATTGTCTTTCACATCGATACGCGCTTTTTCGCGCCAGTTGACCTGTAGATTCCAGTTGGTATGCAAATCACCGCGATCTCCAATGATCGGACCAAATTGCATGACCTTGATCCAGCCCTTCCAATAATTCTCACGTCCACGGTCGTTATCCTCAGGTCGATCGCAATCGGAACCCTGACAACCCTTGTCGTCGCCCCCGGTCTCGGTTTCCGATGGCCCGCTTTCCGATTGCCCAGTGGAAGCAGCCACCTCGCTGGCCTCATCTCCCCACGCCTCGATTTCACCCAAACCCGTATATTCTTTGTTGCCGTAGTTGGATAAAATTTGCAGCCTAAGCGATTTGGCGATTACCGCCTGCGGCAGTTGAAACTCTGATCGGGCGCCCTGCTGGACAGCATCGTGCAGGATGAGTGTATCCGTGCCATTTGCCTCATTTGCGGGAACAAAGACACCAAACTCACGAGTGGAAGAACCGGCCTGACCTTGCTCGTCAACCCCGGAATTATCCAGCACTATCCTGTTAATCACCGCGGTTTGAGCAAAATCAAAAGTAAAAGTGTGTGGCGGCCACGTGTTATCCCCGCTGGACCAGCCGGAAGACCCTGATCCATCAATCAGCGCCTCGGCTGAGCCGACGCCGGACTCTGCCGCTTGACTTCTATAGTTTCGAACGGAACCGCCTGCCGAATTAGACAGCCAATTTGTTTCTGCGCAAACACCCAGGCTACCGGTTAACAGAACACCAGCGGTCATAAGTCGGGAGAAATTACTGAGCATCATTAAGCAAAATAGCTATGCGTGCCGCATTACGAAAGTCATCCTGCAAACAAACTCTTCTTAAGGCTTGCCCATGTGGAGGTGTACAAAGTTACAAGCACCCGAAGCATCACAGACAAGGCCGTGCCAAGAGGCAGGATTGTCACAGCACCCCTAACAGCAGGTTGTTGCAAAACATAACTGACTCCTGCCCTTTTACCTCATGGAGATGAGCATCTTACAGCCCGCCGACTCTACGAATTTCACGGAAATACAGGTGCAATCTGCTACATCTCTATTTCCACAAACACGCCCGCTGGTAGATCAAAGGAATCGACGATCGTCATTAAAGGCCCTTTTCTGGCCGCCTGATAGTCGACTCTATAAGTGCCCGCCTGTAAAGGTATCGGACCCCAACTTTTTTTCAGCTTGACCGACACAACAACCTCGCCAGCCTCGTTGAGACGCAAGAACTCAACCATATGTGGGGGCTCGGCCCCATCTGCATAACTGAAGCCAACACCGGTATTCACCGCGAACTGTGTTAGTTGGCCAGCCTTAATAGTGACTGCGCCAAATGGGGAATCAGTTGCCCCGTGCTTGGTCTGGCGATAGATCAACTGATACTCGCCTGGGGGAACGATCTGCGGCTCGAACTCAAAATCACTGACCTTAAGCACTACCTGACCCTTTGCATCCAATAACTGCCACCATCGTCGGCGAATCTCGGGCACCCAATCAGCCTTGACCAGCTGCAGTCCTGTTGCCACAGTAATTTCATTTAACTGATCCATCTTAATATCGATCACGCCCAGATCGACGGGAGTCGTGCGATGTTCATTTTGATACCAGATCAGGTGGTACCGACCTGCCGGTACCACCTGTGCCGGCAAATCACGAAACCAGACCGGCGGCCTTAGTACCGATTTATCAACTTTCGCTTTAAGACCCCACCAGTAGGGAATCTCTACCCACTGGGGCATTTTCAGAACCACGCCGGTTGCGACGGGAACTTCGGTGACCTCACCGGATTTAACCGTCACGATCTGCCCGGTGATGACACGGGACGCCCGGTGTTCATTCTGATGCCATACCAACTGATACGTGCCTGCCGGCACTTTTTGCGGCGCAACGCCCAGGCGCGCAAATTTGTAAAGAATCTCACCGGATTCAACATCCGATAATGCCCAGTATCTGGGCTCTTGTACCCATGGCGCCGGTACCAGCTGCACAGTACCCGGGCCCTTGGCCTTGATCTTTATTGAGGTAGAAGAAGACTCGACTTTCTGTATAACCGGCTCTGGGGCCGGCACTGGAGCCGCCTCTATCTTGACCTGCGCAACAACGCTTTGCTTGACCACTGTCAACGCTTGAAGCAGATCGGACGCATTATCCGCAGTAAAAAAGGTACCCTCGCCCGCATCAGCAATACAGGCCAGTTTTTTCTTCTGATGGTCCATCAGTCCAAAACCCACCACATGCATCACAAAATTGATACCGGCAGATTTCAACTCTCGGGTCAGAGCGCACGGGTCCTTGCCACAGCTTTCCAGTCCATCACTAATAAGAACGATAGTGGTTTCACCCTCCTCGCCCTTTAATCGATCAACCGTCTGCTGAATCGAATCAGTGATAGGCGTTTTGCCCATCGCATTGATAGAACTGATTCGCTCCGTCGCCCGGAACTTGGCCATCGGGTCAAGGTTTTTAAGAGGAACGATCTCCTCGATATCTGAACAATCACCCTTTCGACGATGCCCATACACAGTAACCCCGGCTCGAATCTGTGCTGGGGTCTGCTCGATCAGGTTGGAAAGGGTTTCTTTGGCGATGACGATACGCGGCTTGCCACCGGCTCGCTCCCACATAGAGCCTGACGCATCGAGAATAAAATACAGCACATTACCCTCGGAGCGGGCCTCGGAGGCAAATGAAAGGCTCATCCCGGCCAAGATGATGGCTAGCCCGGCCCGCAAAATAGTTTTCATAATGACTCTCCAGTCAGAGCGGATCTGAGTGTGCAAAGAGGCTCACTCAAAAAATTCGGAAACTTTGATAATTAATCTAGCATACAACCCCCCCTCTGTACTTAGCGAGGGGTGAGTGCCAAAAAGTTGATTCGGTGCGCGTTCGTACCGAGCCGAAAAACGGCTTTCCCGGGCAGGATAAGTCTGGGCGAACGGCACGCCGATCCCGCGAGACTTGCAGCCTCACGCAAAAGGGGGGGGGATCGATACCGTGTACCAACGTGCCGGTCAGGAAAGACCGGCAGGAAGAGATCGGTGAAGACGAGTCTGTCTGGGAGAACTCGAAAGGGGTGCCCTGCCGGGGTGGATCAGCGCTTGGAGTATTGCGGGGCTTTGCGGGCCTTGTGCAGACCCACTTTCTTGCGCTCAACTTTGCGGGAATCGCGGGTGACAAAACCAGCCTTGCGAAGTGGTCCACGTAGAGTCTCGTCGTAACTGATCAGGGCCCGAGTAATGCCATGACGGATCGCGCCGGCCTGGCCCGTGCCACCGCCACCTACGACCCGAATAGTGATGTCCAACTTATCGACCAGTTCTGCAACGCCCAGCGGTTGGCGAACAACCATCCGCGCGGTCTCGCGCCCGAAGTACTCATCGAGGGTGCGCTTGTTAACGACAATATTGCCGGAACCACGTGTGAGATATACCCGTGCTACCGAAGATTTACGTCGACCGGTTCCGTAATGAATCTGTCCTGTTTCTGCCAATGTTCTGACCTCGTCTGTCTAGGCGGTTTGGGTGCGCCGTTAAAGCTCTAGCGTTTTAGGCTGTTGTGCCTGATGTTCGTGCTCGGGGCCGGCATAAACCCGCAGTTTGGAGAACATCGCCCGTCCAAGCGTATTTTTCGGCAACATACCCTTGACCGCACTTTCAATAACACGGGTGGGATGACGTCGGATTTGCTCGGCAAAGGAGATCTCTTTGATGCCACCGGGGTACCCAGTATGCCAATGATATAACTTTGCTTGGGCCTTGTTGCCAGTCACACGCACCTTCTCGGCATTGACGATCACAATATGATCACCCGTATCGACATGCGGTGTGTACTCGGGCTTATGTTTACCCCGCAGTCGAGTGGCCACTTCGGTGGCCAGGCGCCCCAAGATCTTGTCTGTAGCGTCTACGACGTACCACTCTCGGCGTACGGTCTGGGCGTTGGCATTGAATGTTTTCATGCGATGAGTGTTTTTTACCAAAATTCGAGGCGCGGATGGTACTAGAACACCTGGGTTCAAGCAAGTATTTAGCCGATTTTTGGCGGAATACTTTAATCGGCTGCCGGAAAATTGGTTAGGACTGGGGCCAAAAAAAAGCGCAACGAGTACGGTTGCGCTAAATCCACCAAAGGAGGATGGAGGAGTCTTTTGTCATCGGGTTGTCACGGCGCTCTCGGCGCGCATCAACCAGTTGGTATTCGGTTTTGGCTATTTTTATTTATTTAAGGTTATTATTATTCATTAATATAATAACTTTGTCAAGTAAAACAAAGCCTTGTAGAAGCTATTTTCGCGGTACCGTGCTAAAACTCAGCTCCATCCTTTAACCCAGCGCTGAATTTGGCCGACGGGGCGGGTCTGGATCCAGTAATTCGATCCAATGGCAGACTGCACTGCCCGCAGCGCTCTCCAGATGAGCTAGACACCCAATATTGGCGGTCGCAATGACATCGGGCTGGTCTCGCTCAAGATTTTCCAGTTTATTGGCCAGTAACTGGTGGGACAGAACAGGCTCTAAAAATGAGTAGGTGCCTGCAGCCCCGCAGCAAAGATGTCCATCTCGGGTTGGAACCAAGGTTAACCCCGCGCGCTTAAGAATATTTTCTATTATTCCAGTAATTTTTTGCCCGTGTTGCAATGTGCAGGGCGACTGAAACGCCACTTTAAGTCCCACTTCGCGCCCCAACCCCTCAACCGCCAATGGTTCAATCAACTGACTGATGTCCTGAGTCAATCCACTGACACGCTTTGCCTTCGCTGCATAGAGCGGGTCGTTCTCGAGCAGTTTTCCATACTCACGCACGGTCACACCACACCCGCTAGCCGTCATTACGATAGCCTCGATCCCGGCTTCTACATGCGGCCACCAGGCGTCTATATTCCGACGCATCGCCGCTAGAGCCGCACCCGACGCGCCTAGATGTAAATCCAATGCACCACAACAACCTGCACCGCTGACCGGAACGACCCTAAACCCAAGCCGGGCTAAGACGCGCCCTGCGGCTGCGTTGATGACCGGTGCTATCGCCGGTTGGACACAGCCTTCAAGCATCAGAACCGCGCGCGGCCCGGTTTGCACTGCTGGTTTCCCGGCCGGGCGTTTGCGCGGGACCTGGCGTGCAAGCGATTCCGGCAGCGCCCAGCGAACGGCGCGCCCCAAAGCCAACAAGGGTGCAAACCAAGGTCCCAGCAAGATCCGGCGCAGCAACCAGCGTTGCAGTCGTTGTGCCAAAGGTCGGGGCGCCAGATGCTCAACCACTGGCCGCGCAATCTCCAGCAAGCGACCATAGGCTACGCCAGAGGGGCAGGTAGTCTCACAAGATCGGCAGGTCAGACACCGATCGAGATGCCCGCGAGTGATGTCCGTACAGGTCTCAGACTCCATGGCTTGTTTAATCAGATAGATTCGCCCCCGGGGGCCATCGAGCTCATCGCCCAGGAGTTGGTAGGTCGGGCAGGTTGCGGTACAAAAACCACAATGGACGCACTTGCCAATAATAGCGCCAGCCTCAAGCCCTTCAGGCGTCCCTTGGAAGCTCGAGGACAAGGACGCGTACATCGCTTAGCTCCCCGCGAACATTCGATCGCGGTTAAGAATTCCAGTTGGATCAAAAGCTTTTTTCAGCCCCCGATTCAGGGCAGCTTCGGTATCGCCTGAGGATTGAAAACTGGCTGAGCGCTCAGACCCGCGAAAACGCGTCAGGCTTCCGCCTTGTGCGCGCGCAAGGGCGACTAAGGCTTGTGGATCATCACCGCGAACCCAGAACAATGCCCCACCCCACTCCACCAGGAATTCTCCAGGGAGATCTGGCAACTGGGCCGGTGGCGTAATAGACAATCGCCATAGTGGATCTGACCCGCCAAAGAAATCTAACCGATGCTCCTTAAGGGCCTGCCAGAACGAAGCACCGGCAATGTCAAGGTCGCCCCCCAGGCTTAATGCCGCGGACTCGACCGCCATCTCACTACCCGAAAGACGCACCCGCAGTCTGCCCCCGTGCCAGGCAGTGCCAGACACCGGCAACGGTCGCCCACCAAGGTCGTTCATTTTGACCAATGCGTCATTACCGCTGCAGTCAAAAACCAGCGTACGCTCAATAACCGGCAACGGCAGCACCTTAAGGGAGACCTCGGTCATGACCCCGAGGGTGCCCATGGCCCCTACCATCAACCGCGACACGTCGTAACCCGCCACGTTTTTAATCACCTGACCACCAAAGCGCAGGTATTCGCCGCGGCCACTGACGCAACTCACGCCAAGTATAAAATCCCGAACGGCTCCACGGTATGGTCGGGCTGGGCCGGAAAAACCGCAGGCGATTGTGCCACCAATGGTTGCACCAGCACCAAAGGCTGGCGGCTCAAAAGGCAGCATCTGGCGAGACTCGGCCAGCACCTGCTCAAGTTCTACAAGCGGCGTTCCAGTCCGTGCGGTGACTACAAGTTCTGTAGGCTCGTAAGACACAATGCCCTGATGAACGTCCATAGCCAGGGGCTCGCCGTGTGGTACGCCCCCGTAAAAATGTTTGCTGTTGCCCCCAACAATATTCAGGCACGTACCAGATTCGCCGGCGGTGATGATCCGGGCTTGTAGTGACTCGACAAAACTATCCATCTGGGAGGCCCACTTTATAAGCGTGGTATCTGGGGATGGGCTAGCTCGCCACCGTGAACATGCATGGCGTTGAACTCAGCACAACGGGCCAAGGTGGGTACTGCCTTGCCGGGATTCAGCAATCCATCAGGGTCAAACACCGCCTTCAAGGCATGAAACTGATCCAGTTCCTGATCAGTAAACTGAACACACATCTGATTGATTTTCTCCAACCCGACACCATGCTCGCCAGTGATGGTGCCACCTGCCTGCACGCAAAGATCGAGTATCTGCCCACCCAAGGCCTCGGTACGCGCAAATTCACCTGGTTTGGAGGCGTCGTAAAGAATCAATGGATGCAAATTACCATCGCCTGCGTGAAAAACATTAGCCACTCGCAACCCGCTTTGCGCGGATAACTGCTCAATTCCGGCCAGCACTTTTGCAACCGCTTTGCGTGGTATCGTGCCATCGATGCAGTAGTAATCTGGAGAGATCCGGCCTATCGCCGGAAAGGCATTCTTTCGCCCGGACCAAAAACGTACCCTTTCGGCTTCATCGCGCGCGACCTCAACCGTGCGGGCGCCGCTTTCACACAACAGGCCCGACACCTTTTGAATATCTGCCTCAACTTCAGCAATCGTACCATCGAGTTCGCATAACAAAATCGCGGCAGCATCCTTGGGGTAACCCGCCTGCACAAAATCCTCGGCAGCCACAATAGCCGGGTTATCCATCATCTCAAGGCCAGCTGGAATAATCCCCGCCGCGATCACTTGCGCGACTGCCGCTGCTGCTGACTCGACAGTATCAAACGCCGCCAGAAGCACCTTGGCGGCGTCCGGCAATGGCAGCAGACGTACCGTGACCTCGGTGACGACACCGAGCATCCCTTCAGACCCGATCATGGTCGCCAGCAAGTCATATCCTGGGGTATCCAGCGCTGTACCACCGACATTAATTACATCACCCCCCATCAGCACCACTTGAGCCGCAATCACGTTATGCACAGTGAGGCCATACTTCAAGCAATGAACACCGCCTGCATTCTCGGCCACGTTGCCGCCAATAGTGCAGGCGATTTGTGAAGACGGATCCGGCGCGTAGTACAACCCGTGTTCTGCAACTGCCTCGCTGATAGCCAGATTACGAACCCCTGGCTGCACTCTGGCTGTCCGTGCCCGTGGATTAATTTCGATGATGCGGCTAAAGCGAGCCATACTGAGGAGCACCCCCTCTGAGTGAGGCGTCGCACCACCCGAAAGACCAGTACCGGCACCGCGCGCCACCAATGGAACCTGGTATTGTTGACAGAGTCTCAGAATCTCCCGAACCTGCTCAAATGTCTGGGGCAAAGCAACCATAGCGGGCAGCTCACGGTAACCGGTTAAACCGTCGCATTCATAGGGCCGGCGAGCTTCTGCTGAAAGCAGCAACGCCCCTGCAGGCAGGAGGCGCGTCAACTCATCGGAGAAATCATTCAGCTGTTGTGACATCTGTGAGACCCATCAACCGTCGGTGCAGTTATGACACGACATACCGTGAGTATGTCACACGGTTTTTCATGTCTTAAGCTAAAAAAGCACCTGGTCTGACCCACGAATGGCTACGGGCTTATCAAGGGATGGTTTTGAGAAAACTCAGGAGACATCGCTGCCCACAATCGGGATACAAATGGGTAAACGAGGTCTTTCGTCAGCCCTTCACGGGCCGCACTGAAATCGGGTTTCAGTTGGCCACGCGGCAAAAGTTGTCAAATAACTGACGGGCGTTACTCTTGAACTGCGGCATATGGCTCTTTGCCTCAACCTGCATTTTCTGGAGTGAGCCTGCGCCCTTAGCTTTATCCAGCGCGGCAGCGTATTCGGGCACCTTAGCCCAATCGGTTATCGTACTGTCCTGGAGTTCCACATGAAATTGAATCCCCCAGGCATTCGGACCCACCCGCATCGCTTGCCATTCGCAATCGGGCGAACTCGCTAGCAGCACCGCATCACGGGGCGGATGCGTGACTGCAACCGAGTGCCATTGCAGACATTTGATCGTCGGGTCAATTCCTCGAAACAGTGGATCATCCCTTGCCTGGTCTGTCAGATTGACGTTAAGAATTCCAATCTCGGGTCTTTTTTGAACCGTGCACTCACCATCAAGCGCATCGGCCAATAACTGGTGACCCAAGCACAGGCCCAGATAAGGCTTTTGAAGGTCGCGTACCCACCGGCGGATGGCTTCTTTTTCTGCAACTAACCACGGACAAGTCTCTACATCCCAGACATCCATAGGCCCACCCATTACCCACAATGCGTCAAAAGGCTGAAGATCAGGAATGAGTTCTCCGGCATCCAGCTCGACTGCCTGCCAGTCAATACCGGCCTCACTGAAAAATTGGCGGAAAATTCCAGGATGCTCGCAGGATATGTGTTGAAAGACGAGAACCTTCATTAGCCCGTTCTTTGATAGCCTCCGATCTGGGATCAGCAGTCCAGGGTGTGTTCTCGCTCCCACTGGCTGATCGAAGCGCTGTAGTTGCGCCAATCCTGGTGCTTTAGCTTGGCATAACTATCAATCAAGGCATCACCAAGTCCGGCGCGCAATACTTTACTTTTCTCAAAAAGTCGAATCGCATCCAGTAGGTTGGAAGGCAGGCGACGAACATCTTTTAAGGTATGGCCGTGTGTGTACATATTAATGTCGAGCGGCTTGCCTGGGTCACGCTTGCTGGCAACACCATCAAGGCCCGCAGCCAACACGCCTGCCTGCAGCAGATAAGGGTTAACGGCGCCGTCCATCAGTCGCAACTCGAAACGTCCCGCATCCGGTACCCGCACCATGTGGGTACGGTTGTTGCCGCCGTAAGTAATCGCGTTGGGTGACCACGTTGCGCCTGAGAGCGTCACCTGCGCCTCGATGCGTTTATAACTGTTCACGGTCGGATTAAAAACCGCAGTAAGCGCGTCAGCGTTGTGCAAGACACCGCCCAAAAACTGGTACGCCAGTTTTGACAGACCCATCGGGTCGCGGGCGTTATGGAACAGATTTTTCTTGCCGGCTTTATCCCAGACCGACACATGTGCGTGGCAGCCGTTACCCGTGAGATTGATAAAAGGCTTAGGCATGAAGGTCGCGCGCAACCCATGTTTTTCAGCAATCGCCTTGACCATATATTTAAAAAACACATGCCGATCAGCCGTAATCAGTGCATCGTCGAAATCCCAGTTCATTTCAAACTGACCGTTCGCATCTTCGTGATCGTTCTGGTATGGGTTCCAGCCAAGTTGGATCATGCAGTCGCAGATTTCGCTGATAACATCGAACCGCCGCATCAAAGCTGACTGGTCATAACAGGGTTTTTCCTGGGTATCGCTGGGATCCGATAAAGACAAGCCGTCAGGACTGACCAGGAAATACTCACATTCGACCCCGGTTTTCATGTGATAGCCTTTTTTAGCCGCCTTGGCGATCTGTTGTTTCAGCGCGACCCGTGGCGAAGCCGCCACCCAGTCGCCGCCCATGAACAGATCCCCTGCGAGCCAGGCTACCTCTGGCTTCCACGGCAATTGGATCAGGCTAGCCGGATCCGGGATAGCGAACATATCTGGATGAGCTGGCGTCAAATCCAGCCACGCAGCGAAGCCAGCAAAACCAGCGCCATCTTTTTGCATCTGCCCAATGGCACGCGCTGGTACCAGCTTTGAGCGCAATACCCCAAACAGATCAACAAAACTGATCAGGAAATACTCTATACCTTTTTCTTTAGCGACTTTCGCCAGGTTAACTGCCATTGAACTTACCCTCCGGTGAAGCGTTCGTTACATAGTGGTCTGGAATCTGAATTAGAGGCGCAGCTGTTCTTACGATCCCGGCTGCGGCTCAACGATGAATGATAAAAAGCGAATAGGCAAACGCTTTAATTCCTCGGGCCCATGTGGCGCATCAGCGTCAAAATAAAGTGAGTCGCCCTGGCCCATGACATACGTCCGGCCGCCATGTCGATAAACCAGCTCACCTTCGAGGATATAAATAAATTCGACCCCATCGTGCTGAAACAATGGAAAAACCTCAGACGCCTCTGAGATGACAATAAGATAAGGCTCTACCAAGGTCGCCCGGTCACCCACCGAGTGGCCCAGCAGGTGATATTGGTGCCCCGCTCGGGTGCCACGTCGGTCAATAACTAAACCCTGACCCGCGCGCACGAACGAAGCCTCATGCTCCTGCTCGAACTTACGAAACAATGCGGTAACAGGGACGTTCAAAGCTCCGGCTACAGATTGAAGCGTGCCAAGTGAGGGCGATGTATGACCGTTCTCGATTTTAGAAAGCATTCCGGGCGATAGATTCGATTGGCGGGCAAGATTTGCAATGGTCATGCCAAGTTGGGTGCGATATACCCGAACCTGTCGACCAATCGCATCTTCCAGTTGATTTTCGCGCTCATAGGCAGTATTTGGATTCGGCGCATTTGTGCGCGCCAACACCGACTGCACGCTACGGCCAGTCATGCGATCGCTGGCCCTGATTTCACGTTAAATCCGGGCACCGGGACACCCATCATAGTGCTGGTCGCAAGCGTCACACACCTTAGATCTTCTGGCTCAAGATTATGCAGGCGGGTCTTTCCAGTACACCGCGCCATCATTGATGCCTCACCGGCATTAGCCTTCAGGATAGCAGCAAGACCCTGCGCCCGTTCTTCCTGCGAGCGATCCGAGTGCCACTTTAACCCTGTTGCTGTAATCTGGCCGCCCATGGCCAAGGCTCCCGTCACGCCATACACAACAACGCTTGCGCCCAAGGCAATCAACCGGGCCGCGTCTGTTCCCGAACGCACGCCTCCGCTGTAGATGAGCATCAGCGCCTCTTCCTTTTTTCGGGCCCGCAATGCTAAAACCGTATCCGATAAAAGGCCAAACTGAGGCCGTGTATTAAGTTCTGCAGACAAAGAAACGCTATCTCCTGTGCCATCAAGTAATAGCAGCTTAAAGCCCGCATTAAGGGCAAATTCGACAGCGCTGTCGACCTCGTGGAGTTCGGTAATGCAAAGACCTGTTACACGATCTTGAGCAGAACCTGTCGGTATCGATGACGCATCGCCACTCCAATGGAAAATGTGTCCGGCTGCATCCAGGTTTGCGACCTCATGGGGTCGCAGTAGTTGGATCCAGGGAATGTCAGCCTCCGGCGATAGCCCGCCCAGATACCCGCCACCGCTCTCGTGGATTGCCTGAAAGGCTGCCCGCCGAACTTCCTCAGGCGCCTCATCCATGCCAGCGACAAGAAATGGTATGTCGAGACTCAATCCGACGCCCAGACTGACATCAATTCGGCAGGCCTCCCGGTAGGGGTCGATTACTAAACGGGAAAGATTCGCCGGAAGAAAAACCAAATCGTCCAACGATGGCCAGCGCCCTTCCGGGAAAGGGTTCTCCCGCCCTAGCAGACGCTGCTTAAGCATAACCTGGTGCTTGTTGGTGTCCTGGGGATGGGTGCGCGCCATTGAAAAAAGATCTTCGCGGTGGCGAACCGCATAATCGGCTGAACCGGTTTCTGCATCGCAGCGATAACACCGCGCGGCTTCGCGAAGCGCTGCCGCTTCGTCATAGGTATCCTCGATCTCCGGAAATGTCTGTGGCTGTGCGCCTACGCCATGAAAGACTGGCTCCTCAATCGGGAACTGCTCCCACTTGGCATCCTGGGCCACCGGCACCCGACGGGTACGAAACGGGGTGCGATAAAGAATAGGTGCTTCAATCTTATCAAGGGCTGCCTTAATGTAATAAGCCGCCCTTTGTCCATGATGCATAGCCATTACAATGGTCGAGCCGCCAAAGGCACCATCCCCAGCGGCGAACACCTTGGGGTCGGCAGTGCGCATTGTCAAAAAATCTGCCTGAACCCGGTCACTGCCCATGAGTCCTGCGCTTTCCAGCGCCTCGCAGATTCCCTTTTGGCCAACCGCCGCTATGACCATGCCACAAGAAATCTCAAATGCACTACCGTCGACAGTGACCGGAGCGCTGCGACCATCCGTATCAGACGGCCCGGCTTCAGTTCGAACGCACTGCAGCACAAGGCCGTCCGAAGTTTCCAAAACGTCCGTCTGCAAGGTATTGTAGATAAACTCAATGCCCTCTTTTTGCGCATGGTGTAATTCAATTTTGCGGGCCGGAATGTCCTCGGGCCCACGTCGGTAAATGACCTTAACCGTCTTACAACCGGGTAAACGCAACGCCGCGCGACAGGCGTCCATCGCCACATCGCCGCCGCCAACCACCACCACAGTCTCAGGCATCTGTGGGCGCGCACCAGAATTGATCCGACGCAGAAAGCTCACCCCGTCTTCTACCGCAGGATGATCTTCTCCGGCGATACCCATGGCTTTGCCCCACCAGGACCCGATCGCTACCAAGACAGAATCGTGGCGCGACTTCAGCTCCTCAAGTGAAACACCGGATCCCAGGCCGGTATTGAGGTGCACCGTCAAACCCGGGCACTGACGTTGCAGTCTGACAATATCTTCAGTGATGACACCGGAGGGCAAACGAAACTCAGGAATGCCCCACACCATCGTCCCGCCCAGACGGTCGGTCATCTCGTATACGTGTACCGAAAACCCCACGCGGCATAACTCAAAAGCCGCGGTTAGGCCCGCGGGGCCCGAGCCGACAATGCCAATCGATTCTGGCCGGGTGACTTCAAAAGTAGTCAGGGGTGGATCGTCAC
>JAAZYQ010000054.1 GCA_014239575.1 Gammaproteobacteria bacterium | reverse complement strand
GGCGCTTTCAGTTGAGGTCGAGAGAGGGCTGGCAGTGATGGGATCTGTCATCGCAAGGATGGCTGCAGCTGATGCCGGCAAAGAATCGTGACAGCCTGAGGCAATACAGTATAGTAGTTGCGAGAATTTATAGCGATGACTGACGAAAAAGTTGAGCGCAGAATCGCGATCATTCTAGCGACCGATGTTGTGGGTTACAGCACTCGGTTGGAGAAGAACGAAGATCAGATTCTCTAACCTGTGAGGGCTTGTCGAAAAATTATCCAAAGACTGTTGGATGCGGGGCTTAAGTAGTGACTGGGTTCAGCTGAAGACTGAACAGTAACCAGGCAGAAAAACAACGGGCTCATGAATACTCTAGCCTGAATGGTGTTTATTCTTGCGGCGCGGGTTGTGGTCGTGGTTGAGTGGCCTTGCCCTGGGTAATCCGGGCGCGTGTGCCTTCACGCTGACTTGCCTGCATCTCGGTCGGCAGTGCCACCGAGAGTTGTTCAAGGCGCAGATTATCAGTGTGCGGGACAATACGATTTTCATCAGCCAGGCCCTGATAACGAGACCAGACTGCCCGTTTCTTTCTGACCTGGTGAGGTTGGTACGACGTGAGGTCTTCAGGGCCTATGTCCCGCTCAATCACCAGGGCACCGTCACGCACGGCGGACTCCAGTAACTCCACACCTGGCCCAGTGCGCATGATGACGGCGTTGGTGCCGGGATCGTGCTCACTGTCCTCCCGAGTGGGCGAACCCCCAGGCCATGAATCGGCAGCGGCGATATCGGCGGCTTCGCCGATCCCGTCTGGGCATATCTTACAGCGCCAGGGTAGTTGCCACATGTTGGCATCATCTCCCCAGAAGTCCAGGTAGTGAGCTTCACGGACGGTAGTGCGGGTTTCTATGCGTGTCGGCCCGGGACACCCATGGCCGCGGTAACGAAAGGCGGTTACGTCTTCTGGATTTACCTCAAGTCGCCTTAGAAAAGCATCCATAGATGCCGGGGGCATATAACCCCCACATACGGGAGTCAGCCAGTAACGCACCAACTCGTTGACGCGGGGGTCGTGACGGGCGTGGTTACGCAAGGTCCCGATATCGCAGGGTTTGCCAATAAATGCAAAAGGCGCCCCGCGATCGAGCACGGCGTCTATATCTATTAAAGGTGCTGTCGGTCCGTAGCGTGAGCCGGTAGCGGTGAGTACATCGGTTTGTGAAAAACTCAGGTGGCGTTCACCAAAGGTGGGTCTTTTGGTCGATGCCTTGGCGTGCAATACGAATTCGACCCGACCCGTGTCCAGTAGATAGCCGGCCAGTGCGGTCAGCACGCCTCCCGTGGCGGCTTTGTGACGTACCATCGGGTCGCCAGCCCAGGCACGTACCATGCGCTTCCAGACTCCCCACACCGGATCAAGCTGCGCATCCGAATCAACCAACTGTGGTGGTAGGCCGCCAACACGGGTACCCGGACAGGTATCGTAAATACGATCAACGGTCGCGTGATCAAGGTCGCCGATAACGACCGGTTGTTCGTAGCCACTTTCGGTAGCGGTACAAAGCACCGTATCGGCACCGGCTACGGCCTGACAAATTCCGCAGCCAATACACAGCCCTTGTTCAACAATGGCGTACAGCCGGTCCGTCGGTGTGGCTTCGCTCACGGGGTGGTTGACTCCTTTGGTCAGGTGATATTCCAGGCAGCCCTTGAGCTGGCCTTACAGGCTACATCATGAATCATATCTGAGGCTAACCTGAACATGCAGACTTAGACTCATGGACCGCGATTCTGACCCACTGACGGTCACAGTTTCTGTCGGCCATATGTGGCACGGCCAGGTTCGACACCTGTTCATGCTCGGTGCGTTGTTGCCCGGCGCCTGGATGATATCCGGGAACCCTCTGGGGGGATGGCACCTGGCTGGGCATTACCGACAGGCTGTGGTTTATGGCGGCGCTGAGTGTGCCGGTTATCCAACAGATCATAGTGGCGCTGTTGTGGCGTGCACAGCTTTGCTATGGCCTGCTAACCCGCCTTTGCGGTGATGCGGGATTCATTGTCTGGGGTGTGATTTTTCCCTCGTTATTAATCTTGCGCCCTTGGCTGGTGATAGCTGTTGGGTTAGCTGATACCGATAGTCTGGCGGCGCACGGATTAACGCTAACCGTGGTCGGCACACTGCTTTTGTACCCGCGCCCTTGGTGGTGATCACTTTTTGGAGCGTTATCGTGCCATGCCAATGGTGCGCGAAGGCGCGTTCAAAACCAGCGCCAATGCGATGTCGAGTTTTGTATTTATCGGCCTGTGGGGTATAGCCCTGCTGCTGGGTTCACAGGCGGCACTGGCAGTTGTGCTTTTTCAACACGCTTACATCTGGGTGCACTGGTACTATACGGAGCAGCCCGACGGGGTGGTTTTATACCACCGCTCTCCCGATCAATAATGTTACCTGACACTAAAACAAAAACGGTTTGACAGTAACACGGTGCAATTGCATAGTGAATACTAGGCGCAAAGGGGAGTTGCCTGGACCTTTGTCCGGTTCATTTTTTAAAGGAGACGCTTGTAATGGCTTCGTACGCTTTAATAAAATTTAAGATCAACAATGATTTTTTCGATTGGGAGCAGGCTTTCTATGGTGCTCAACCCATGGCCAGGCAGGCCGGTATTGTTGAACTGTTTCATGGCAGAACCGATGATGATCCGCAGACCTGCCTTGTTTTGGCACAGGTATCCTCAAAAGAGGCTATGGATAAGTTTTTTGCCGAGGCAGGAGAATCAATTGCTTCATCCGGGCATATACTTGAGTCCACAGAAGTAACCCTGCTTAACAATTAGCGGTCGCTTTGCGTTAGCAACCTGGCAGATCGGCCTTTTTGAACTCTGGCGGTGTCGGAATATGTGCGACGGCCTAAGATCGCCGTTGCCAGCGCCAGACAACCGACTACCCCCAGCAACTGGTTTATTATTTCAGGGAGACGGGTAATATTTATGGCTGCCACTTTTCGAATCTGTGTCTTGCCGGGCGACGGCATTGGGATCGAGGTTACTACAGCCACCTTGGCCGTTTTGGCTGCCGCTGCCAGACATGTCGGAAACATTAAGCTGGTTTACGAAAGTTGTGCAGCGGGTGCCGGCCTTTACCGTGAAACAGGCGTGGCCATGCCTGATGAGGTGTGGCAGGTCGCCGAAGCGGCGGATGCCATTTTTCTTGGCGCAATGGGGCTGCCCGATGTGCGCTATGACGATGGCACCGAAATCACACCACAATTAGATCTGCGTTTTCGCTTTGATCTTTATGCCGGGGTCCGCCCGGTCTCAGCTAAACGCGGCGGCATGCGAGTCCTTAACGATTCGCGTGCCGATAATATCGATTTCGTGCTGGTGCGCGAGAGTACCGAGGGGTTGTTTGCGTCGTGCGGCAAAGGAGAGGTTCTAGATGACCGGGAAGCGCGTGACACCATGGTGATCACCCGGCAGACATCGGAGCAGTTATTCGAGTTCACTTTTGACTATGCGCGTCGGCGAAAAGCGGGTGGTGAGCGCCCCAAGGTAACCCTGGTTGATAAGGCGAATATCTTCACTTCGATGGCATTTTTTCGCAAGATCTTTGATGAGGTGGCTGAAAAACATAGTGACATCGATATTGAGCACGCCTATGTCGATGCGTGCGCATTGGACTTCGTTCGTCGGCCGTGGGAGTTTGATGTGGTGGTGACCGAGAATATGTTTGGTGACATCCTCTCTGATCTTGCAGCCGGCCTGGTGGGTGGTATGGGTTTCGCACCATCGGCAGATATAGGAGATCAGCGGGCTGTGTTTCAACCGGCACACGGCAGCGCCCCGGACATCGTCGGTTTGGGTACGGCCAATCCGACAGCAGCGATTCTTTCTGGTGCCATGATGCTGGACTGGCTGGGGCGCCGCCACGGAGTCAGCCAGTGTCTGGATGCCGCCCGACTGATCGAGCGAGCCGTTGAGCAGGTTCTTGCCAAGAGGCGGATGAACGCTACGGGCATGATTGACACGTGGCGAACATCTGAGATGACCGAGATGGTGATCGGCGCGATAGGGTAGTTGAAGTAAACGATCGAATCCTGTTGACTTAGAAAGCCGGACAGCGGGTTTGAAAACCGAGGCAGAGTAATGACTGAAAACTTTTTTAATCTTGACGATCTTTCACAGGGCATCGCCCGAAATCTGGCTAAAGGTGTTTCGACCAGAATATTTCCTGGAGATCAAGCCATGTTATCCGTGGTTCGACTCGAACCTGGCAGTTACAGCGACGAACATTCTCATCCGCAGGAACAGTGGGGCGTGATTCTCGAAGGTAGCGGCGTCCGTCTACAGGATGGTGAGGAACATGCTGTTAGCGCTGGTGATTTCTGGCGCACGCCAGGTGATATCGTCCATGCATTTCGGGCGGGATCAAACGGGGCCAAGTTGCTGGATATTTTCAGTCCGCCTCGAGAAGAGTACCGGGTCGCTGGGTCTGGCGTTGGTTCAGAAGACACCTGATGCTTCTTTTCTGAATGTTAAAACAGGGAATGATTGCTCTGTGTCAGACATCACTTAAGGGTCAAATCATGAGACCGGTACGGCCAGATAACAGATTACCTGTCTGTTGATTGCGATAGGTCCTGGCGAACGAGGCATTCGCCTGATTAGGAGCATCACCGATACCGGTTAACTCATTCGAGTGGCAACTCAAAAAAGGACAACACGATCCATGAATGGTTACCCATCCGATGCAGCTTCAGCCGGGTTCTATATGCCAGCCGAGTGGCAGCCCCATGAGTGTTGCTGGATGGCATGGCCTTGTCGGCGTGGTTTTGACAGCCCAGCAACACGGGAGAATTACGCCCAGGTCGCCAGAGCAATTGCACGCTTTGAGCCAGTGACGATGGTGGTACGTCCACAGGATCGGACCGCAGCGGAATTAGCGCTGGGTGCGCAGGTCGATTACCTGGAATTACCGATAGATGATGGATGGTTTCGTGACAACGGTCCGAACTTTCTAATCAACGATGCCGGTGATCTGGCCGGAGCCTGCTTTGACTTTAATGCCTGGGGTGGTAACTATGCGCCGTTTGATGCCGATGCTGCGGCGGGTCCGAAGGTGATCTCACGTCTGGCCGCACGACTTTTCCGATCGCCCATGATTGCCGAAGGAGGAGGCATTACCGTGGATGGTGAAGGCACGCTAATCACAACTGAAACCTGTTTCCTCAATCCCAATCGAAACCCGGGTTGGAGCAAAGGGGAGGTCGAAGCGGAACTGTGCCGCATGCTGGGCGTGACTAAAGTCCTCTGGTTGCCTGGGGACCCGACCGAGAGCGAAACCAATGGTCACGTTGATGGTATCGCAGCGTTTGTCGGGCCTGGCCGGGTTCTGCTTGAAGCGGCTTTTGACGATGCGCATCCGCGCTATGATGTTCTGATGGATAATCGTCTGGCACTTCAGGGGCAAAGTGATGCCTGTGGGCGACCGCTGGATGTGGTGCTTATTGAGGATGCCTGGTCGTGCGAGAACGGTGAGCGTTTCTGCGCCTCGTACATTAACAGTTATCTTGCCAATGGGGCGGTGGTTATGCCTTGTTATGATCTACCCACCGATCAGCGGGCCAAAGCCGTCTATGAACATTTGTTTCCACAACGACAGGTAGTGCAGTTGCATATTGATAATATCGCGCCCGGCGGTGGCGGCATTCATTGCATTACCCAGCAACAGCCGGTTTCGGCTAATCGTAATACAGGTTTATCCAGATGAGCCAGAAACAACTCACATCCGAGCGACACTACGATGTTCACGTATTTTGCTGCATCAACGAGCGCAAATCGGGCCACCCGCGCGGCTCATGCCGTGCACGGGGTGCCGGTGAACTGCAGACGTACATGAAAATCCGTGGCAAGGCGCTGAAACTGGGTAAACGCGTTCGAATCAATAAGAGTGGCTGTCTCGACCGCTGTGAACTGGGGCCGGTCATGGTGATTTACCCTGAAGGAATCTGGTATCACTACCAAAGCCGCGAGGATATCGACGAAATTCTTGAGCGCCATGTGATTGGCGGCGAGCCGGTTCAAAGGTTGATGCTGCAACCGGGGCAGAGCGTGCTGGCACCACCCGAGCCACCCCGCATCCAACTGCAGGTGCACAAGATCAAAGAAAGCTCCAATGATGTTTGTCGCTATGACTTAGTGTCGTCTGATGGGCAAGATTTGCCGTCGTTTGTTCCCGGAGCGCATATTGATCTTTTTACTGATCCGGGCCTGCGTCGCTCATACTCGCTTGCCGGAGACCCTGCTATTCGCAACCGCTACGTGCTGGGGATACGCCGTGAGAAATCCAGCCGTGGCGGCTCTAAGTGGCTGCTTGACCATCTTGCGGTGGGAGATCGCGTCAGTGCTTCGCTCCCAGCCAACAATTTTCCGCTTGATTGGCAAGCGACTCACCACACCCTGATTGCTGGTGGCATAGGCATCACCCCGATGATGGCCATGGGTTATCTGTTAATGCGGGAGCGGGCATCGTGTCATCTGCATTTTTGTGCGCCCGATGAGCGCAGTGCCCCTTTTCTCGACGAGGTCCGCGAGATTTTCGATGACAATCTGACATTGCACCTGGATGGTGGTGATTCAACCCAGGGGATTGATCTTCCTTCGGTACTAAAAAATCCCTCACCCCAAGAGCATGTTTACGTGTGCGGCCCACCGGGCCTGGTGGCAAGCGTGCGTGCGCAAGCTTCACATTGGCCGCCTGAGTCAGTGCACTGGGAGCAATTTTCGGCTTCACCAGTTTCCAAGACCAAAAGCAATGAGGCTTTCACGGTGTTTCTCTCACGCCAGCAGGTCCACTTGGAGGTGCCGCCTGACCAAAGCATTCTAGATGTCGTGCGGGGTGCGGGAATAGAGGTGGAATCTTCTTGCGAGGATGGTTTGTGCGGCTGTTGCCGAACCCGACTGCTGGGTGGGGTCCCGGAGCACCGCGATGTGGTATTGACAGATAGTGAGAAAGCTATCGGCGATGAAATGATGATCTGCACCTCACGGGGCAAAGCCGGCGAGACCTTGGTGCTTGATCTTTAGTGGCCTGGATTTTGGCTATGCCACAAGCCCCTTGGCCGTTAAGGCGTGGCGCATGTGTCGTTTAGGAGACTAACTGGATTAAGGTTGCGACTGCCCCAGTATCTGCGGAATATAACTTTCCCAGCCAATAGCCATCAGGTGTACACCGGGACTGACAGAGCGTAGTTCGCGGATAGTCTTTGCCGCAATCTCAACGCTCACGTGTGCAACCCGGTTTTTATCGTCACCCGCATCAGCAATCTGCTGGATCAAGGGATCTGGAATGTCGACTCCTGGGATGCGTTCGTTCATATAGGTTGCCATCTTTACCGATTTGATCGGGATGATGCCGGCCAGCATCGGCCTGGGGGAGCGGGCTTTGTCAAGAAACGCTGCATAGGCCTGGACATCATAAACTGCCTGAGTCTGAAAGAATTGCGCTCCGGCATCGATCTTGCGGTGCAGATTGTCGATCTCCGCATTAAGATCACTTGCACCGGGATTTGCCACAGCGCCGGCGAAAAGTTGCGGCTTGCCGTTTAGTTCGTTACCGGTCAGATCAGTTCCGTTGTTCAGGGTATGTGCCGCCTCCAGCAACTGGGAGGCAAAAAGATCGAATACCGGCTTGGCATCGGGGTGATCACCGTTCTTCGGCGGGTCGCCACCCATGAAAACAATATTCGAAATACCCAGAGCCGCAGCACCGAGGATACTGGCCTGGATCGCAAGGCGGTTTTTGTCGCGCGCCGTCATCTGCACAATCGGTTCGACCCCGTGATCCAACAGCAAATGACCTACCGCAACCGGATCCATGGCCATACGGGCGGCGTGGGATTCAGTCAGGTTAATGGCGCAAACATGCGGCTTAAGCAGAGCTGCCTTCTCTAGAAGAGAATCCAGGTTCACCCCCTTAGGCGGCGTCAGTTCGCTGGTGATTGCAAATTCGGATGATGCCAATGCCTCGGAAAGGTGGCTCATGCTGGTTTCTCCAGTGAAAGCGTGTGGTGGGCTAAAAACTCAACCGGCGTACGTTGCATCATAGGGTTTGGACCCCATCCGTCAACTATCGGGTCCGACATTGAACTGTTTATGGTCGCCATAAAAGATCGTTGTGATTTTAACCGCTGGTGACCTTGACTATCTCCGGTAAAATTGACGGCCTCTACAACGCCCCACCCCCAGGCACGCTTGTGTTGTGCCTGATTTGCCCACGTGGCTTGGATTATGGAAAAGATTGGCAAGATTCTGGTAGCGAACCGAAGCGAAATCGCGATCAGAGTTATGCGCGCTGCGGCCGAACTGGATATTGCCAGTGTGGCTATTTATTCGGAGGAGGATCGCTTTGCCCTGCACCGGTTCAAAGCGGCAGAGGCTTACCGTATAGGCAAAGACTGTTCACCGGTGCAGGCCTATTTACAGATAGACGAGATCGTACAGGTCGCCGTGCGCTCGGGCGTGGATGCAGTCCACCCGGGTTATGGGTTTCTCTCAGAGAGTCCCGACTTTGCCAGAGCCTGCATCGCGGCAGGGCTGATGTTCATAGGGCCATCACCCGAGGTGATGCGTCGCCTGGGAAACAAGGTTCAGGCGCGCGCGCTGGCGCAGGAGCACCATGTGCTGGTGATGCCGGCAACCGATGCTTTGCCCTCGGATCCAGCTGCGGTTCGGGCCCAGGCAAACGCCATCGGTTATCCATTGATGCTTAAGGCCTCGTGGGGTGGCGGAGGCCGTGGCATGCGGGTTATCGAAAACGACGCCGAACTCGATGCCATGGTCGATATTGGACGGCGCGAAGCGGATACTGCGTTCGGTAATGACGAGGTCTACCTTGAAAAGCTGGTCCGTCGGGCGCGGCATGTCGAAGTGCAGGTCCTCGGAGACCAGCAGGGCAATCTGGTACACCTGTTTGAGCGAGATTGCACAGTACAGCGCCGTAACCAGAAAGTGGTCGAGCGGGCTCCGGCGTTTTTCCTGACAGATTCGGAGCGTGAGACCATCTGCGAGGCCGCACTGCGCTTGTGCCGGGGCGTTGGTTATTACAACGCTGGCACAGTGGAGTTTCTACAGGATGCTGATTCTGGAGAGTTCTACTTTATCGAGGTGAATCCGCGTATCCAGGTCGAACATACGGTCACGGAAGAGATCACTGGCATTGATATCGTAAAGGCCCAGATCCGGATCGCCCAGGGTTGCACCATCGGCACTGACGAATCCGGAGTTCCACCACAGCAGAAGATTTTGCTGCGCGGCCATGCCATGCAGTGCCGTATTACCACGGAAGACCCAGAAAACAACTTTATTCCAGATTACGGAGAGGTTGATACCTACCGCAGCCCTTCGGGTTTTGGTATCCGTCTGGATGCCGGAACGGCCTACAGTGGCGCACGGGTGACTCGCTACTATGATTCGCTGTTGGTTAAGGTCACCAGCCGGGGCAATACTCCGGAAGAGGTTATCCGACGCATGCTTAGAGCTTTGCACGAGTTTCGGGTACGTGGCGTTAACACCAACATGCCTTTTTTGATCGGATTGCTTAGTAACGAAGATTTCCGCCGGGCCGATTACACCACGCGCTTTATTGACGACACGCCGGAGCTGATGTCGTTTCCACGTCGACGCGACCGGGTCACGCGGCTGTTGCGCTTTATCGGCGATATCACGGTTAACGGCAACCCGACGGTCAAGGGGCGGCGGGTGCCGCAATCACCGCGCGTACCGCGGGTCCCACAGGTTGGCGAACAGCCACTGCTGCCGGGCAGTGGCGACCGATTGGCTGAACTGGGCCCGCAAGGGTTCTCACAGTGGATGCTGGATCAGCCACAGGCCCTGATTACCGATACCACTTTTCGTGATGCCCATCAGTCACTGCTGGCAACCCGCGTGCGCAGTTATGATCTGATCGCGGTGGCCGACGCCTATGCCCGGATGCTGCCACAGTTGCTCTCGGTTGAGTGCTGGGGCGGGGCGACCTTTGACGTTGCGATGCGCTTTCTCAATGAGTGTCCATGGCAGCGTCTGGCTGCACTGCGTGAGCGCATGCCCAATATTCTCACCCAGATGCTGCTCCGCGCCTCGAACGCTGTGGGCTATACCAATTACCCGGATAACGTGGTGCGACATTTTGTCGGCCAGGCTGCTGCCGGTGGTGTGGATGTGTTTCGTATATTCGATTCTCTGAACTGGATTGAGAATATGCGCGTGGCCATTGATGCGGCTGGAGAGACTGGCAAGTTGGTAGAAGGCGCGATCTGCTATACCGGTAATCTCAGTGATCCGCAATGCACCAAATACAACCTGGACTATTACCTAGATCTTGCCCGGCAGTTGGAAGCGGCCGGCTCACACATCCTCGGTCTTAAGGATATGGGCGGACTGTGTCGTCCCCAGGCTGCCCGCGATCTGATTGGTGCCCTTAAAAGCGAGGTGTCCATCCCGATTCATTTTCACACTCACGATACCAGTGGCATCGCCGGCGCCAGCGTGCTGGCAGCGGTAGAAGCGGGAGTCGATGCGGTTGACTGCGCTATGGACGCCATGAGCGGTTTGACCTCGCAGCCCAATCTAGGGTCCATTGTCGAAGCCTTGCGTCACGGGCCACGCGATACCGGTCTGGATGCCGATGCGATCCGCGAATTATCCCGCTATTGGGAGTCCGTTCGCGAAAATTACGCTGCCTTTGAGGGTGAGGAGCGTTCCGGTGCTTCGGAGGTCTATGTTCATGGGATGCCGGGTGGGCAGTACACTAACCTGCGCGAA
Organism: Gammaproteobacteria bacterium; assembly: GCA_014239575.1. GTDB lineage: Bacteria > Pseudomonadota > Gammaproteobacteria > Arenicellales > UBA868 > UBA868. Next base: position 3,181 of record JAAZYQ010000054.1, on the reverse strand, counting down.
CAGGCACGCTCGCTGGGGTTGGCGGATCGCTGGTCCGAGGTGGCGCATGCTTATGCGCAGGTCAACGATCTTTTTGGCGACATCATCAAGGTAACGCCCACCTCAAAAGTAGTTGGCGACATGGCGTTAATGATGGTAACCAATGGCCTGACCCGACAGAACATCGAGGATCCGAGCTATCCCGTTGCCTTTCCCGAATCCGTGGTGTCATTATTCCGCGGCGATATCGGTCAGCCTTATGGAGGTTTCCCCGAGGCCTTACAGAAGAAGATCCTCGGCGGTGAGGCATCATTGACCAAACGCCCGGGTGAGGTCCTGCTGCCGACTGATCTTAATGTCATGCGCGAAGAGGGCGAACAGCAGATTGAACGGCCGTTATCGGACGCGGAACTGGCTTCTTATCTGATGTACCCGCAGGTGTTCACCGATTATGTCCGGTCCCGTCGACAGTACGGCGATATGACCGTAGTGCCGACCTCGGTTTTTTTCTATGGAATGAAATCAGGCCAGGAGATCAACATTGATCTGGAAGCCGGCAATACGCAGATTATCCGGTTTCTGGGCTTGAGTGAGCATCATGACGATGGTCTGCGCACAGTCTTTTTTGAAGTCAATGGTCAGCCACGACAGATCAACGTGACTGATAGCGCTTATGAAGTTAGCCGTCCAAAGCCGCCCAAGGCTGACCCCGCTGACCCAGGTCAGGTGGGCGCGCCGATGCCGGGTCTGATCGTGCAGATCAATGTGGCATCGGGCGATACGGTACGGGCCGGTGAGGTGCTGATGATTATCGAAGCCATGAAGATGCAGACCAGCGTTCGCGCTGAGCGCGACAGTACGGTTGGCGCGGTAAAGGTAGAGCCGGGCCAGCAGGTAGATGTCAAGGATCTGCTATTGGAGCTTGATTGAGCCTGCCAGTATCGGGCGGCTTTGCTATGCTTGCCTCCTCAACTGGCCACACTAATAGATCAGACGATTGAAGGCCGACATTGTCATTATCGGCGGCGGAATTATCGGCTCCAGTATCGCCTATCACCTCCGGCGCCTGCCCGGTTCAGGTACGGTACTGGTGCTCGAACGCGACCCGACCTACACCAACGCGGCTACGCCGCTTGGCAACGGCGGGATACGCCGGCTTTTCAGTTTGCCGGAAAACATCCAGATGGCAGGTTATGGCCTTGCGTTTTACCGTGATTTCGCACGCCAGATGGGGCTCGCCGACCAAAGTGAGCGTGTGGATATCGGTTTCAGAAGGCAGGGATATCTTTTCATCTCAGATCGCGGCGGGTCTGCGCAGATGGAGACCAATTTCCGATTACAGGAGCAGATGGGCGTCGAGGTCGAACTGCTCCAGCCGGCCGGTTTGCGACAGCGTTTCCCGTCACTGTCCATCAGTGGCATCGATCTTGCCGTGTTGTCGGATCATGACGGCTGGATAGATCCTTATGCGGCGTTGATTGGGTTTCGCCACAAGGCAACTGAACTGGGTGCGCGCTACTTCAAGGCGCAAGTTACCGAACTGGTGGCAAAGGGCTCGGCAGTGCGCAAGGCGATACTGGCAGATGGCAGCACTGTTGAAGGTGACGTGTTCGTTAATGCAGCCGGCGCCTGGTGCACGGAGCTTGCGGCGAGTGTGGGCCTTGAACTGCCGGTAGAACCGATGTCGCGGGAGAGTTATTTTTTCCGCTGCAGTCAGCCACTCGAAGCGCTGCCGTTCATCAAGACTGAATCTGATCTTGCTTTTCGTCCCGAGGGCGGAGGCTATGTTGGTGGGGTGCCAGACTGGGATGAGCCGTCAGGCTGGAATTTCAATGTGTCACCCAGCCGTTTTGAGGAGGTGGTGTGGCCGGCCCTGGCGGGGCGGATTCCATCAATGCAATCCGTCAAGCTCGAGCGCAGTTGGCGTGGACACTACGCCCGCAGCACTTTGGACTATTCGCCTATTTTGGGCGCGTGGACTGGAGGCCTTGAGAACTTTTTTCTCGCTAACGGTTTTTCAGGCCACGGCATCATGCATGCCCCGGCTGTGGGCCGAGGCCTGGCAGAACTCATTGTCCAGGGTCGTTATGCCAGTATTGATCTTGGTTGTTTCGGTTATGAACGCATCCGGGCGGGCCGGCCTTACCGGGAAAAAGGCATCATCTGATAACCCAAAGGCAGATTCTGTTGCCAGCGTTCACCTCTTGGGTTAGCGTGCAGTTTATCGAGGAACAACTGCCAAGTTTGAGGAACGCCCATGCTCCGTATTTTTGCACTATTAGTTGGTTTTGGTGCGACTTGAATCCTGTCGACATCTTTGGTCAGTGCATCGGACGAACCGTCCGCTGGGGCTTGGGGTATACCTGGCGGCCGGGCTAGGGCGAGGTGATGTTGGTGCCGCCAGCGTTGCCGGTACGCGCATTGCCGCAAGTGTGGTCATATCTTGTCAGCGTCAGCGCGGTGTTACGGCGTCTTGATGTGTTGCTGGAAAAAACAACAACCCCGAATCAGGAAGGATAGTTATGGGACCACTGAAAGGTTACCGTGTTGTCGAGATGGCAGGCCTCGGGCCAGTGCCATTTTGCGCCATGTTGTTATCGGATATGGGCGCAGATGTCGTGCGTATCGATCGCGAAGGTGGCAATAATCCGCTGGGACTTAAGGTCGACGTTCTGAACCGTGGCCGGCGCTCGGTGGCGCTCAACCTTAAATCGTCACAGGGTGTGGCGACCTGCCTGGATCTTATTGCCAAGGCTGATGCCCTGATCGAAGGTTACCGCCCCGGAGTCATGGAGCGCCTGGGTCTTGGCCCACAGGAATGCCAGGCGCGTAATCCACGCCTGGTGTATGGCCGCATGACTGGCTGGGGCCAGGAAGGTCCGCTGGCGGATGCCGCTGGCCACGATATCAACTACATTGCGCTAACTGGCGCCCTGTCTGCCATGGGTACCCGCGAGTCTGTGGTGCCACCGCTCAATCTGGTAGGAGATTTTGGCGGCGGGGCTCTATATCTGGCGTTTGGAGTCGTTTGTGCCATGCTTGAGGGCAAATCGTCGGGTAAGGGGCAGGTGGTTGATGCTGCGATGGTTGATGGGGCCGCACACCTGATGGCCATGATGTATGGCCTGAAGCATAACGGCCAATGGATTGACCATCGTTCATCTAATCTGCTGGATGGCGGCGCACATTTTTATGGTGCTTT
>JAAZYQ010000053.1 GCA_014239575.1 Gammaproteobacteria bacterium | reverse complement strand
CTAGGTTGGCACCCAGTGCATGTATTGCAAGGGCGCGTCCCCGATGCTTTGGGTAATGTTCCGAAAGATAGGCAATCGCAGGCGGGTGCCATAAGTTGTTGGACATCCCCAAGAGAATGACAACCCCAAGAAGTACCAGAAGGTGGCTGGTCCATCCAAAAGCTAGAAGACCCAATCCCCCAATCAACAACGACACAATCTGGAAAAGCATACGTCGACCGGTAATGTCGACAAGCAGTCCGCTGCCGAAGTTGGCAACCCACGCACTGATGTGAAAAACAGACACCAATAATCCGGTATCGGTATACGAGAGTCCCAGATCAGGCCCTATGAATGGTATCAGCAGGTAGAAAAATGCTGCAATCCAGTGTATCGCACTATGGCCAATGCCAACTATGAAGGCGGGTCCTTGCTCGGCCCAGCCAATTCGGTTTGTTGATGCGCTTTTGTTCACATCCGGGGGAGGTAGCGTTCGCACAATCGGGAATGGTGCACCATAATAGTATCCAACCCCTGAGTTAAACGAGAAAAGAAACCGGGCCGCAGCCGCTGAGGAACCAACAATGGGACGTAATGCTATCAGATGTGGGATCGATGAGTGCGTTGGCTATGAGCAATCCCACTGTCTAGGTGTCGCGACATGACACAAGAACAATCGCTACCTCTTTCCAGATTTACAGTGCTGGATTTAACCCGGGTCCGCTCCGGGCCCACCGCGGTTCGCCAGTTGGCGGATTGGGGCGCAAACGTGATCAAAATTGAATCACCCGAACATATGGATGTCGAGAGTGGCATGGGCGGCGCCCGTCATGGGCCTGATTTTCAAAACATTCACCGCAATAAACGCAGCATAACTTTAAATCTCAAAGATCCTAAAGGGCATGAAATTTTTATGCGTTTGGCCGAATCTGCCGACGTGGTCGTAGAGAATTTCCGGCCCGAAGTGAAGCGACGCCTTGCAGTTAACTATGAAGCGCTTGATGCTCGTAATCCTCGTATCATCCTTGCCAGCATTTCTGGTTTCGGCCAGAGTGGTCCATATGCCAACCGGCCAGGGTTTGATCAGGTCGCCCAGGGAATGGGTGGGCTGATGTCCATTACCGGGTTGCCAGGCCAAGGGCCGGTACGGGTTGGCGTGCCTATAGCAGACCTCGCTGCAGGGATGTATGCAGCGATCGGTATCCTTATTGCGCTACTACAGCGCGATGAAACTGGAAAAGGTCAGTGGGTGCACACCTCGTTGTTGCAAGCGCAGATTGCTATGCTTGATTTTCAAGCGGCGCGTTGGCTCATTGGCAACGAGGTTCCCTCACAGGCTGGAAATAACCACCCTACCAGCACGCCGACCGGAGTGTTCAAGACTGCCGATGGGTTTATCAATGTCGCCTGTTCCGGAGAACTCATGTGGAAGCGTTTGTGCACGGTGATCAAGGCTGATGGCCTGATAGATATCCCTGCCTATCGTGATGAACCGTCTCGACTGCAGAACAGGGAACAGTTGAACGATACGCTCAATTCCTATCTGAGAAAACGAAACAGCAATGAATGGATCGAGGAGATGAATCATGCCGGAGTTCCTTGTGGCCCGATCTACACCATCGATGAAGTGTTTTCAGATCCCCAGGTTCAGGATCTGGATATGGCAGCCAATGTGTCCCATCCGCAACTCGGTCAATTGGACCTGGTAAGAAACCCGGTGAGCATGCCCGGAGTACCCAATGTTGCGTATACCGCTACACCGGAGCGGGGACAGCACACTGAGGCGGTATTGATTGAATCCGGTCTTAGCCGAGAGGAGATCGCCGCACTAAGAAAAGACGGCGTCATTTGATTCGTTAATCGTTTGTTGGTCAGCAACCCTTAAAACGTGGTTTTCGTTTCTCACTGAATGCCTGGCGACCTTCCCGGTAGTCATCACTGTCGAAACAACGAGCCGTCAGCCTCTCGATTTCGGCCAGATTACGATCCTCTGGGTCCTTCAGAGCTTCCGCGACCGTTCGGTTCGCTGAATGAATCGTCAGCGGTGCATTAGCGGCAATCCTGGCAGCATATTCAGTGACATAACTTTCAAGTTCAGCGACGGGCACCACCCGGTTAATCAGGCCCATCTGTATGGCTTCTTTTGAGTTAAACCGATTTCCCGTATATAAAAGCTCTCGTGCAAAAGAAGGGCCAATCAGTTGCACCAGGGGGTATATATCTTCCCACCGGTAAGCCAACCCGAGCTTGGCCGCGGGGATACCGAACACGGCATTGTCCGCGGCGATCCGAATATCACAGTGGATAGCGACACTTGCGCCACCGCCAATACAATACCCTTGGATCATTGCGATCGAAGGTTTTACGAGCTCATCCAGCGCGGCGACGGCTGCCTTAACGGTCAAGTTGTATTCGTCGGTCGTACTTGCGGATGATCGTTTTTCCCCAAACTGAGAAATATCAGCACCTGAAGAGAATGCTTGATCACCCTGGCCTTTGAGAATCACTACGCGGACGTCGTCATCGTCGGAAAACTGTTCCGTGATGCGTGGGATCGCCTCCCACATTTCAAAGGAGATCGCGTTCTTTTTTTCGGGTTGATTAAGGACGATCCAGCCGATGCCATTGGACTTACTTACCCTGATCTTGTCTGTTAACTGGGTCATGTCATTCTCTAAGGAAGGGTAATGATGCGCGGTCGGTTTTAGAACGGAAAAACGACCAGAAAATCAGCGCTCCGAACAGTCGCGAAACTGCCATTTATATGATAGACAAACTGATTATCACGGATTAAACGACGTAAAGGCAACGGCCACGATTAAATACAAGCCGCCAGCGGGTGCGCCCCCTTATGGTCCGCTTGCCACCAGGATGACTCCCGGGACAATGAGAAGCAATGCCAGCCCAATTCGAAGTGTCAGTGTTTCCCGGCGGAAAACGAACAGGCCTAAAAGTAAAGTGAATACCGGGGATAAAGCAACGATGGGGATAATTTTCACCACTTCTCCCAAATTAAGGGCTGTATTTAGTGACCAAATCGAAATGCCATTAATTACGCCGCCGCCAAAAAACCAGAGCAGTCCCGGTGTCCAGTGGCGCGGGGCAACTGCGTACTTCCCCCCCTTAAGAGTCGAGCCAAGCGCAATCATCAGTGACACCGTGTAGGACACGAGGCCCGCAAACAGAGGGTCGGGGGTAATATCGAGCCCCAGTTTTGTCAGGGCGTGGCCGAGGGCACGAAGGACCGCTGCGCCGATGGGAAGTGCCAGAGCCCAAATCGGCCAAGTGTTTTTAGCCTCGCCCTTATGGGCCAGCAATCCTATCGCGAGGACAATAGTCAACGTCCCCAGTGTCAGTGGAATGGTGAGGGTTTCTCCGAGGATAACAATTGCAAAAAAGGCAGCGAATACCGGGGCGGTTGACGCTAGGATGCTGGTGAGGGTCGGCCCAAGGTAGCGTATACCTGCAATCGCAAAATTGGATGTGAGAAATGGTCGGAACAGCCCCACTAGTGCGAAAATAAATACTGCACTGGTGGTCCAGTACCATAGTTGCAAAAACCAGGGCGAGAACAACCAAAACAACACGGTCGATCCGAGCATTGATATGAGTGCGCCAGTTTGGCTACGCCCATATTTCAACCCAAGATTCTGTAATTGCACTCCGACCGCAAACAAGAATGCGGAAGCGAATGCCAGAACAACTGGTGTTGTTAGGTTAATTGGATGATTACCCGGCTACGGCCGGCCTGTGCCAGCGATAACAATAAGAATCCTTAAAAGGCCAGCGCTACAAGCAAACCGCCGTCGGTGTCGAGCTTAAAAGTATCACATCTTCAACGAGCGCAGTAAACTACTCGAAGGTTAAAATTAAAAAGCAGGTGGTAAACCTGCGGCGTGTAAATGCGTTATGAAAGGATTGATGCTGTCAAGCAAGGGTTGAAGGCTTACTTGGATTGTGGAGTCGATCTTGTCAATCAGATCGCCAGGGACAGTGTGGTGATGGTTTTAGAGAACGCCGATGCTGCTCAAATTTCGACCTGGAGAGTTTAGAGGGCTTTGCCGGGCATGGACTACACCGTTTTTAGCCCACTGGTCAGTGCTATTAGGACGTGATGATTGATTAGGGTTAGAGGAGGAATAAATGGCAGACTGGGACGTCATTGTGGTTGGTGCAGGCAACGCCGCGTTTGCGGCAGCAACGGCGGCCAAAGAGCAGGGCGCGTCAGTTCTGGTTCTTGAGTGCGCACCGCAAGAAGAGGCTGGTGGCAATACCCGATTTACCGCCGGGGCAATGCGATTTGCTTATGATGGAGTTGATCATCTGCAGCGATTGATGCCAGATCTCACCGCAGAAGAAATCGAGAAAACCGATTTTGGCCAGTACTCTGAAGAAGCGTTTTTTGACGATATGGGGCGTGTAACGGAGTACCGCACCGATCCAGATCTTTGCGAGGTGCTTGTGACCCGCAGTCGGGATACCATGTTTTGGATGCGAGACAAGGGTATCCGTTTTGCGCCTATATGGGGACGCCAAGCTTTCCAGGTTGATGGTCAGTTCAAGTTCTGGGGCGGTCTGACAGTTGAGGCGTCGGGCGGGGGTCCGGGCCTGTTCGCCGCCTGGACGAAGATTGCCAATCGAGAAGGTATCGAGATTCGCTATCAGACACGTGCGGTATCACTGCTTTTTGATGGTGCGGCAGTTACGGGTGTCCAGGTCAAAAGCGCCAATGAGTCTCTGGCACTTCGGGCAAAAACGGTGATCCTCGCCGCCGGTGGGTTTCAAGCTAATGTCGAATGGCGGACCCGTTATCTTGGTCCAGGGTGGGATCTGGCTAAAGTTCGGGGCACCCGATTTAACACCGGTGACGGTATTCGAATGGCTCTTGATATAGGCGCGATGCCGTTTGGTAACTGGTCAGGTTGTCATGCAGTGGGGTGGGAGAGGAACGCGCCTGAATTTGGCGACCTGAGTGTCGGGGATGGATTTCAAAAACACAGTTACCCATTTGGAATTATTCTCAACGCCCTCGGAAAGCGATTCCTCGACGAGGGAGCCGATTTTCGGAACTATACCTACGCTAAGTATGGGCGGGAAATACTCTCCCAGCCTGGCCAATTCGCCTGGCAGATTTTCGATGCGAAAGTCAGTCATCTGTTGCGAGATGAATACCGGATCAAGCAGGTCACCAAGGTCAGTGCGAACTCTCTACAGGAACTAGTGGAAAGACTTCAGGATGTTGACCCTTTGAGAGCCCTGGAGACAATAGATACCTACAATGCTTCTATTGATACTGGGGTGCCGTTTAATCCTAATATTAAAGACGGGCGCTCTACTCAGAAACTAAGCATTCCCAAATCGAATTGGGCAAACACTATAGATCAACCCCCATTCGTTGCCTATGCTGTCACCTGCGGCATTACCTTTACCTTTGGAGGTCTGCGTATTCAAACCAACGGCCAGGTATTGGACGTAGACCTGCACCCGATTCCAGGTCTTTATGCAGCGGGAGAATTGGTAGGGGGCGTGTTTTTTAATAATTACCCGGGTGGCACAGGACTGATGGCTGGCGCAGTGTTTGGCCGAATCGCAGGGGCGAGCGCCGGCGGGATAGCATTGAACCAGTAACCACTCTGAGGACAAAGCGAACAGGGCCCCACGGCAAACGCAAATTCGGCAGCGTCTGTGAACATCCTAGTTGGACTGACCTAGCCAGGTCTATGCGTACCTTAGGGCCACTGGTAATGGCGAAATGTTGATCAGTTCAGGTTATCGCGCCATGACGACATTTATTCAGCCGCTAAGTCGTTGACTCTTTGTGTCGACGATCGTCGTTGGGGAAAAACACGGAGCCGGCAGAAAATTCCAACCCGGTTTGACTAGGTGGGGAGTGCTGAGCGCAGAACTCGAGCTAAATGAACAGCGGTCCGGCCAGTGCCATGGGTGATTTGCTGGCGACAACTGACACCGTTGGCAATGATCACTGCGCCATCCTCCAGTTGGCGAATCTGAGGCAAGAGGTCTAGTTCTGCCATACGCATGGAAACGTCATATGTTTCCGACTGGTAGCCGAACGCGCCAGCCATGCCGCAACAACTTGATTTCAAAAGGCGTGGTTGTAATTCTGGTATCAACCCCAGAACAGCATGAGCTGCAGGCAAAGTGTCAAAGGCTTTTTGATGGCAGTGCCCATGCATCGCGATTTGAGGTGTAGTCAGCGGTTTAAATTGGGGATTGAAGTTCCCCGCGATATGTTCCTGGTGGAGAAATTCCTCTAAAAGCATAACCTGGGAGAAGTCGATGTTGGCTGCCGCTTCTAGGTTAAGGGCGGGGATCTCATCGCGCAGGGTTAATAAACACGAAGGTTCTAGGCCGAGTACTGGGATTCCCTTTTCAAGATAGGGGCGCAGGGTTTGGGTCAATCGGGTGGCCTCCTGCCGAGCTTGATCGATCATGCCCACTGACAGAAAAGTTCGTCCGCAGCACAATGGTCGGTCAGGATTTGATTTTGGAAGATGAACCTGGTATCCATTCGCGATAAGTACCTCGATAGCATCTTTAGCGTTGTCAGGCTCAAACCAGTAAGTGAAGGTATCGACGAGTAAGACAACGGCTTTGCCCTTGGCTGGCCCCAAGACCTGTTCACCTAAAAGAGTCCTGTCACTTAAGAATCGCGGCAACTGGCGGTGGCGACTGATCCCGAGGGCTTTTTCTCTTAACCAGGGAAGTCCAGGAATCCGGTCGAGTATTGGCAAAGCCCAGTTGCCCCAACGGGCATAGTAGGCATAACGCGGCAGAAAGCCAATAATCCGGTCCCGCAGAGTCGGTTTATGTGTTTTCGCTCGTAATGCATGGACTTCTATTTTCATTCGGGCCATGTCAACGCCGGTAGGGCACTCCCGCTTACACGCTTTGCAACCAACGCACAGCGACAGGCTTTTGGCTACCTCGTCTGAGCTCAGGGCATCGGGACCCAATTGTCCAGAGATTGCCAGGCGCAAGGTATTTGCCCTTCCTCTGGTCACGTGTGCCTCGTCGTTAGTCGCACGGTACGAAGGACACATCACAGAGGCATCTCGCTTGCGGCAGGCACCGTTGTTGTTGCACATTTCGATCGCACCCGCTATTCCTCCCCACTCAGACCAGTCCAGTTGGGTATCAGGTGTCGCCGTATGGTAGTGGGGTTGATAACGAAACAGGGATCGATCATCCATTTTCTGCGGGTCCACGATCTTTCCCGGATTCAACAACCCGGTTGGATCAAACATTCGCTTTACTGACTCAAAAGAACGAATCATGCGATTGCCAAACATCACCGGGTGAAATTCAGACCGCACGATTCCATCACCATGTTCACCGGAATGTGACCCTTTGTACTCACGGACCATGGCAAAGGCTTCTTCGGCAATTGCCCGCATCTTGCGGACATCTGCGGAGTCTTTCATGTTGAGTACTGGCCGTACATGCAGGCAACCCTCAGAAGCATGGGCATACCACGTGCCGGTGGTGCCATGTTTAGAAAATACCTCGGTTAACCTTGCCGTGTAATCCGCAAGATGTTCGAGAGGTACGGCACAATCTTCTATGAAGGAAATCGGTTTGCCATCACCCTTCATAGACATCATGATATTCAAACCGGCTTTGCGAACCTCCCACAAGGCCCGCTGCTGACCGGGATCTACGATAGCGCTCATGCGGCTGCGAAAGCCGTGATCCGCCATTAACTCATCCAAGTGTTTTAAATCCAGTAACAGACGCTGGTGATCTTCGCCGGCGAATTCCACCAGTAAAAGGGCATCGGGCGCGCCCCGGACAAATTGATCAATCGTCTTTCGGAACATGGGAATATCACGGGAGAGTTCAATCATGGTTTTATCAACCAACTCCACCGCCGTCGGGTTTAGGGCCACTATGTGCCGTGTGCTATCCATTGCTTCGTAAAACGAGTCAAAATGGCACACCGCCAGCACGCGATGGGAGGGTATCGGATGAAGAGCGAGAGTGATCTGGGTTGATATCGCAAGGGTACCCTCGGAGCCAACCAAAAGACGAGCCATATTGGCTGGGCCTGCCTCTGGCCTGCCCCGCGGCAGCAATTCGTCAATGTTGTAGCCCCCAACACGGCGTCGCAGGGCAGGAAACTTACTTTGGATTTCACCGGATTCCCGTTCGGCCAAAAGCGTTAGCTCGGTGACCAATTCCCGGTATCGGCCAGACGCGTCAGTCGGGGCTGCATTTGCTGGTACCGGACCAAAGTTTATTTTTGTGCCATCAGCCAGGTAGGCGTCGATCGCAAGGACATTATCGCGCATGATTCCGTAATGAATGGATCGGGCACCACAGCTGTTGTTGCCAGACATGCCACCAATAGTCGCTCGACTGGCAGTTGATACGTCCACTGGAAAAAACAGATTGTGGGGCCGTAGTCGCTCGTTCAATTGGTCAAGAACCATGCCGGGCTGCACCTGAACCTGTTGCTGTTCCAGATCCAGATCCAGTATTTGGTTCATGTATTTGGATACGTCGATTACCAGAGCGAGACCAACGGTTTGCCCACATTGCGACGTTCCAGCTCCTCGCATCAGTAGCGGCACCTGCTCTTCGGCTGCGATGCTAATCACAGATTTAATATCTTCCTCATCCCGAGGTACCACAACGCCAACAGGTTCAATCTGGTAAATGGATGCATCGGTGCTGTATCGGCCTCGACTATAACGGTCGAAAAGTACCTCACCGCGAAGGTTTCGCTTGAGGCGCGCTGCCAGGTCAGGGTCGCCAACGCGCTCACGTAGCCTGGATTGAGATAGAGCATTCATGATAGGTGGCCGATGCGAAAGTTCGATTTTAATTCGTTTAATCCGGATAATTTCATTCAAGAAAATCTATCTGGATCCAGCAGTAAACCAAGTCGCGACAGACGTTCTGGTATTTGCCAGATACAATGTGTATTGTATGCGCGATTCAAAAATTAACTCGATGATTCCGTTAATCGGGATCTAGAGTGAAAACAGAGGTTATGCGAGATGAGCATTAGAAGCGGGCGCCATTTTTTGCAAATTCCGGGACCGACCAATGTTCCTGATCGGGTATTGCGCGCCATTGATTCACCGACCATTGACCATCGAGGGCCAGGGTTTCAACAACTTGGCCATGATGTGCTTGAGGGCATGCGCCATGTTTTCAAGACAGCCAATCCGGTAATTATTTTTCCCGCCTCCGGCACGGGAGCCTGGGAAGCCGCGCTCGTCAATACCCTGAGCCCTGGCGACAAAGTGCTGATGTATGAGACCGGGCAGTTTGCCACCTTGTGGCAAAAGCTTGCATTGAAACTTGGTCTGGTTGTCGATTTTGTGTCGGGAGACTGGCGACATGGCGTTGATGCATCTGTGCTTGCAGGGCGTCTGGAGGCTGATAGCGACAAGCAGATCAAAGCGGTATGTGTAGTCCATAATGAAACATCTACTGGAATCACATCAAACATCCCGGCGGTCCGGGCCGCGCTCGATGAGATCGGCCATCCCGCGCTGCTCTTGGTGGATACCATTTCTTCCCTGGGATCAATCGATTACCGGCACGACGACTGGGGAGTAGACGTGTCAGTTGGGGGGTCGCAGAAGGGGTTAATGATGCCCCCTGGCCTTAGTTTCAACGCGATTAGTGACAAGGCCTTGGCGGCAACAAAGACCGCATATTTGCCGGCGTCCTACTGGAGTTGGGCCGATATGCTGCAATCGAATCGAGAAGGGTTTTTTCCTTATACGCCAGCAACCAACCTATTGTTCGGGCTTCGCGAATCTATTTCGATGCTTTTAGAAGAGGGCCTGGACCAGGTATTTGCCCGTCATACGCGTTTGGCCGAGGCAACCAGACGGGCGGTCGCAGCCTGGGGTTTCGAATTACTGTGTCTGGAGCCGCAGGATTACAGCGATGCATTAACGGCGGTAAGGATGCCCTCTGGCTTTGATGCCGACCAATTCCGAAAAGTGGTCCTGGATGAGTTCGACATGTCTTTAGGTAATGGGCTGGGCAAAGTCGCTGGAGAGGTGTTCCGAATCGGCCATCTAGGCAGCTTTAACGAACTGATGATGATCGGAACCCTTGCGGGTGTAGAGATGGGGTTCGCTGCAGGTGATGTTCCGCATCGCCCAGGCGGTGTTGCTGCAGCGATGGAGTGGTTGGTCAGCAGCAGTACTGCCTAATAGATAATCCCAATAAGCGGCGGTGATGCAAGGAAAGGCCCGGTCTGAGCCGGCGGCCTCGATCGGGTCGCAGCCGGCAAATGATCTGACGAATTATTCTCGATGGCCGAGCATTCCAGTGCGTGGGCCAAGTGAATGCGCTTCACAGCGAGGCAACGGGAGGTTTCCATGGAAGGGGTAATACAGGTACACAAGATTGATGAAAACATAATTTGTCTTGTTCTCAATCGACCGGACAAACTCAACGCGTTGACCAAGCCGATGTGGGCTCAACTGGGTGAGACAATGCGGACACTGGCGCACGATGAGGATATTCGCTGCATTGTTTTGCGCGGCGCTGGAGATAAATCGTTCTCTCCCGGAAACGATATCTCCGAGTTTGAAACCGAGCGGGCTAACGTAAAGCAGGCCAGGGCCTATGGGAAAGTCATGCGCGACACCCTGGAAGCGATTGACCATTGTCCCCATCCGACAGTGGCACTAATTCAGGGCATATGTATTGGAGGCGGGTTGGAAATTGCAGCCCACTGCGACCTTCGTGTCTGCGGGCAATCGAGCCGATTCGGAGTGCCGATCAACCGCCTGGGATTGGTGATGTCTTATGCGGAGATTTCTGGGTTGCTTAACCTAGTGGGTCGCGCGACTACCTTGGATTTATTGCTCCAGGGGCGCATTGTTGAGGCCGCTGAGGCACAAGATCTGGGTTTGGTAAACCGGGTGGTCAGTGATGATTCGGTTGAGAACGAGGCTTTGGCCATCGCGAGACGAATAGCTGAGGGCGCGCCATTGGTCGCCCGTTGGCATAAGAAATTTATTAATAGATTACAGCACCCGGATCCGCTCAGTGATGAAGAGTTGGACGAGGGTTTTGACTGCTATGAAACCCAAGACTTCCAAATCGGTTATCAGTCTTTTCTGAAAAAGCAAAAACCTGTTTTCAAGGGTCGCTGATGTGAGCCCGGTGCCGGGTCCGTTGTCGGGCTTAAAGGTGGTAGAGCTTGCGCATATCATGGCCGGCCCCGTGTGCGGCCTTATGCTGGCCGATATGGGCGCTGATGTCATTAAAGTCGAGAAAGTCCCGGGCGGCGATGATTCCCGTCGGATGGTGCCCCCCGAGATCAATGGCGAGTCGTCGGCGTTCATGATGATGAACCGTAATAAACGAAGCATTGCGGTCGATATGAAGCAAAAACCAGGTGTCGAGGTAATCAAACGATTACTGTCCAGTGCCGATGTCGTTATAGAGAACTACCGTCAAGGCACCATGGAGCGGTTTGGTTTGGGTTACGAAATATTGCGCGAAATCAATCCAGGACTGATCTACTGTGAACTTTCGGGATACGGGCGTACGGGGCCTTATTCGGACAAAGGTGGATTTGATTTAATCGCGCAAGGGATGAGTGGGTTAATGAGTATCACCGGTGAGGGAGTTGGGCGACCGCCGGTCAAGGTAGGCGCCCCGGTCACAGACATTACCGCTGGCATTTTAGGGGCGATGGGTGTGCTCGCGGCCTACACCAACAGACTTAAGACCGGAATAGGGCAAAAGGTGGATACGTCGTTGTATGAGGCTGGAATTGTTCATACCTACTGGCAGTCGGCTATCTGTTTTGCGACTGGGCAATCGCCCGGCCCCATGGGCTCGGCACACCCGCTGAATGCTCCCTACCAGGCTTATCCCACCGAAGACGGCTGGATCACGATCGGTGCCGCCAATCAAAAAAACTGGATCCGGCTGCTGGATGTTCTGGAAAAACCGGAGATTGGTGCTGACCCACGATTTAAAGATAATGCTTGCCGTATGTCCAATTTGTCTGAATTGGATCAAGTGTTGAGCCAGATATTTCGCCAACGGAAAACATCCGACTGGTTAACCCGCCTCGACCAGGCCGGGGTGCCTGCAGGCCCGGTACTGAGCGTCGGTGAGATGCATATCGACCCGCAAGCCCAGGCCCGCGAGATGGTACTCGATACACACCACCCGGTCGCAGGTAGGGTGACCACCATCGGGTTGCCGGTCAAATTTTCGACGACTCCGGGAGGCATCAGGGCACCAGCCCCTTTGTACGGACAACATACCCGTGCGGTGCTGCAGACTCTGGGTTATGAGGAGGCTGAGATAGGAAAATTAGCCGGCAATAAGAGCATTATTTTGGGCGATCCTGACAGCAATTGAGCCAGTAGAATATTACTTTCCGGCTGAGTCGTTCGTCAGTCGTAAGTTACGATCAGGCCCGGGAAAACCCCGCTTCAATGTTCTGATCCATGGCGGGCGGGTGTCGGTTAATTCGACGACTTTAGGCCTCTCGACTTGACCGGGGTCGTAGTGAGTTCCCTAAGACGTGCACGAGAAGTCGTTGGGCTGACGAACAAGGCAGGCCGAAAGAAAAGAAGAGACAGGAAAATGGGTACAGCAGGGTGAGACCATTGAGGATCGACTGATTGAGTTCAGACGCATATCAACCCGCTTTGATTGGCGTGGACTGGGGAACCAGTTCATTTCGAGCGTTTCTGATAGATAGCGATGCAAATATTCTCGAGTCGAAAGAAACCGATCAGGGCGTTCTCATGTACTGGGTCCAGCCATTTTGTATTCAAGTGGGCAGATTTCCGCTGGGGTTTCCGGTAGGACGCTGAAGTCTGGGCGGTGCAGGCCGCCCTGTAATCATATCTGATGCTTTTTCTGCAATCATGAGGACTGCAGCATTGGTATTAGCGGACGGCATTGTCGGCATGATCGAGGCATCGACAACCCGTAAACTTTCAACCCCGTGAACCCGAAGCTGGTTATCAACAACCGCTTGGGGGTCCGAGGCCGGGCCCATTTTGGCAGTCCCAATCAGATGATAGACCGTCGTTCCCTGACGTTTCGCGAAATCGAGAAATTCGTCGTCGCTTTCTACGTCATCACCGGGTACTGTTTCCTCGTCAAAATATGATGACAGAGCTGATGTTCGCATCATGTTGCGAGCGAGTCGCATACCTGCCAGCAAGACTTGCTGGTCCGTTTCTTCCGTCAGGTAATTTGGCTGAATGATCGGCGGAGTATATGGGTCGGTGGATCGAGCCTTTACGTATCCTGCGCTCTCGGGTCGTTGTTGCCAGACACCGCAAGTCATACCCGGGGCTTTGTCTAGCAGACCAACGACGCCCTCGCGGAAACTTGCCGGTGAGAAAACGAACTGCAAGTCAGGTCGATTTAAATCGACACGGGATTTCCAAAAGACATGGGCGAGTGAAGGACTGACGGACAGTAAACTTGGCCGGCGAATCAGCCAACGGGCGAATTCAAGGAGCAACGGCGGGCCCTGCGCCATATCGTTGATCGTGCGAATGTTCTTGATGCGTGACACCATACGCACTCCATAGTGGTCGCGCAGGCGTTGGCCGACCCCAGGCAACACGTGAACCATCGGCACGTTCAGGTTGTTAAGCAAGCTTGCCGACCCGATACCGGATATTTGTAACAATTTTGGTGTATTAATCGCCCCGGCCGAAACAATCACTTCGCGGCGAGCCCGAATGATGAAAGGTTTGCCGAAATGCCCCCCCTTCTGACAACGCACGCCTGTCGCACGTTTGCCTTCGAACAAGATGGCTGTTGCTTGGGTATGGGTCCGGATCGCCACGCCTGGTCTTTTTCGGGAACTCCCAAGAAACGCCCGTGCGGAAGACACCCTCAGGCCATTAAGGATGGTCCGTTGAAAATATCCCGCGCCATCTTGGAACTCACCGTTGTAATCGGGATTTCTCGGGATCCCCAGTTCCTGAGCCCCCGTGACGAACGCCTCCGTTACCGGGTGATGCCAATCAAG
>JAAZYQ010000052.1 GCA_014239575.1 Gammaproteobacteria bacterium | reverse complement strand
ACCGGCTGTTCTACGAATCAGCTCATCGAACCGATGGTTAACCAACTCTGGTGGGCTCGCGCCTTCACGACAGTCGATCAAGCCCCAACCACCAGACCGTACAGTAGCCACTGCGACGCCCAAAGATTCAGGCGCAGCTGAAGAAAGCGTCACACACCTGAAATCGGTTTTACACCCATCAATCATACCTACCCCACTACTTGCATTCATTACATTGCTCTTGGCTCACTGCTCAACTCTTCATCATAGTGTTCAATTACGTAAGCGGTAATCTCGCGAGGGGTTAATTCCTGCACATATTCTCCCTCCGGCATTAGCAATCCCTCATACCGTATTCGCCGGCCCAGATGAACATCAATCGCGGCCAGCAAATTCATTGTATCAACTGAGGATAACCCAAGTTCCCCACCCAGGTGGGTGTGCGGAGATACAGCAGTCACCAGGCCCATATCTTCGACCACCTCTTCCAGGTAAGAAATTATCATGGCCTCGATAGACGCCGCGTTGGGACTCTTCATATCAGCGGCTCTTCTTTAACAGATGTTTTTCTTTCTCTGCAATAGAAACTTGACTGTTCTCATTGCCAGCTTTGTCGATAACCAGTGTAGCCCGGATGTCACCGGCGTTACTCACCACTGTTACGGCGGGAATTTGCCCGATATCATCGACGCCAATACAATGGGCGCGATACTGGTCGGCACTTTCGGTCAATTCGAGATCAGCCGCAGCCAGGCGAAGATCATGCTCTGCCTCAAACCAGTCGCGCAAGACATCCTTTACAGTAACCCGTCTCAGCAACCACTCTTCTCGGACACCAGTTGACCGTGTGGCCATGGACAAGAAATGTTCTCGTTCATGACGGGTCAGATAGGCATGAGCCAACACCCTTAACCATATGTGGGAACTTTGTGTGAAAAAATTCTTGGGAAAGTGTTTTAGCGCCCGAGAAAACGACTGTGAACTCGTCACGGTAACCGTTTCTGAAGCAGTCACTCGGTTGCCGCCACTGGGCCAACTGACTGTCCCATAATAATCGTTGGGAAAATTGACTAGTCGGCTGGTAAGGCCTTGCACCCGGGCAATAACAACATCATTGGAGTCTACAAAATCGAAATCTGCGGATATTTCTTCACCCTCCCGACTGCACCGGGCAACACACTGTACAGATGTATCCGCCTTAGGTGAAAAACCGAACCACTCCATTGAATCGATCCGAGAAGGGTAGCTGCCGAAATAGTCAACGCCTTGCTCTAGCAACCAAACCGCCGCCATCTGCCCTATGCTGTCCATCAGGTAAGGCCAAGTCTGCGACGACTGCCCTTCGGCTGTTTCCGAGTCAATGTCACTCTCGGGTAATGCCACTGTCATCTCCAACACTGAGTCACTCACTCGGGTATGGTCTTTCAGTACCTGGAATGCAGGACCATGGAACAGGCAGTACCGATACAACTCATCAACGCTATATCGAGGAGTGCGCATTGGTAATGACAACGCCTGAAGAGGCCGCGGGGTATCGCCAAATTCTCGGGCAAGCCTAATCCGCGCGGTTATAGAAGGGAGCGCCTGAGCCTCCCCGCCCAAGGTATCCGCCGAGTAAAGCGCGCACTCATATACCCTTTCTTGGGGTTGCAGCTGCACCACCTTTCCCTCAATTTTGTGCTCACGGACAATTACCCGAATACCCAATTGACCGGTATCGGCAGTAATCCATTGCAGACTCTGGATATTTTCGACAAGCACCGTATGGTATCCCGTCCCAGCAGCCTCAATCGCGGCGCGCGCCATGAATTCAACCGATACGGTAAAAGGCAGAACAGCAAGTGGCCTGAGTTCAGGTTGGCGCTCAGAGACAATCCGACCAAAGCAATGATCGTTCAAAAAACGGCTTGAGGTGACATTTAACTGCCACTCGACAATTACCTTCCTATCCTCTCGTCGTGAAGTGGTCGGATCGAAAGAGCCTTTTGACAAAACAACCATCGACGGATCTTTTCGAACTGTCTGAGACTCTGAGAAATCGGTTCGCATCGGTAGAGTCTGGCCGAACTGCGCCATCATACGGCCCTGTTGGCCAAGAAAATCGCGCATTAGGGAAAAATGGGATTTCAGCACTCCTACCGAAGATGCTTCGCTTCGCGGAAAACGATGCCTTGATAACACACCTACAGTTGGCACAAGCGGACGCAAGTGCTTTTTCAATCCATTGGGTCTTACCGCAGTGCCCCGAACAAAAAAACTTGCCAATACGGCTTGTAGCTGACGAATTGAATCGACACCTTCTTTATCTGTCGCAACAGCAAGCACGTTATCTGATCCAATCGTATCGGTGACAAATCCGGTCAACATCGAACCGGGTCCAACTTCAACAAAGGATCGAACACCATCGTCAGCAAGACGCTCGAGCGCCTCTCTAAACCGCACGGAATTGGTCCATTGGTGCCCCGCCTTATCACGAATCAACGACACTGGGCCGGTAGGAAAAAAATCGAGTGACGTCCCCGAGAGCAACGGGGTCTTACCTGAGGAAAACGCGAGACCGGCAAGAACTTTGCGCACTCGTGTTGCCTGATTCGAATACCACGGGGTGTGCAGAGGAGCCATGTAAGGTAACGGCATAGTGATAACACCCACTTCTTGGCTCAACTGTTCTACTGCGCCAGTAATCGCACTAGGACTTCCACAAAGGACGCTACTATGCGAACAATTGTCGAACTGAAGGAACAGTTTTCCTGGAAAACGCTTCATTACCTTGGGCAACATTTGGCGAAACTCGCCATTGACTGCGATACGCCTGTAAGTATCTTCGCTGTCAACGGCATCAGCCCAGAGCTCAAAGTCTCCAAAACCATTCAACAAGTGCACCAGGTCAAGGCGACTCTCCCACGGGATATATCCTCCACAGATCAGCGCTGCAAGCTCGCCAACGCTGTAGCCTACGGCTACGTCAGGGTACACCCCGATGTCCTTGAGAAGATTGTCAAGTAGCAGGCTAGACAGCAAGCAGGCGGGAACACCCCGAATCTGCTCCTGTGGCGTAAGATTCGAAGGCAACCTGCTACGCCGGCCATCGATAGAATCTATAATGGACACTTGCGACCGTGCAGACTCGGTCGGCACGAGTCCAGCCAACTCACTAAACCACTGACTGAACTCAGCGCTCGTTTCGCGCAGACCACCCAGCATTCCAGAATGCTGGGAATTAAATCCAGGAAACAAAAACGCGGTCTTACCAATAGCTGGCAACCGCTCAAGATCGCCGAAATACACGCCTGCGGGTATCTGAAAGCTTGCAGGCACGTTGCTTTTAAGTCGCTTCTTCAGCAACGTGATTTTTGCGGTCAGGTCATCAGTGGAATCAGCAATGATTCCGGCTCGAAGCGGTTTTCCACCGGCCTCAGTGACCGTGATATCACTGGCCCCGCACTGAGAAAAATCTGCCGTTGCGCACGTTGCCAGCAATGAAAGAGAATCGAGGAAATCTGCTCGATCGATACCGGCACAGAGAAAAAGATGTGAATGATTGATCGCGGCCATTTACCAGATTATCCAAATACGCGGGTTCGACTACGACCATCTTGCAGATTTTCGTGCGTAAAACTTGCGCTGTTACTATACGCTATTAGCCGATATGCTAGATATCCAGGCTTGTCTCATCTGCTGAGTCGGTAGCGTTGCTTTTGAAACTGTCGTGTGCCGGGCCAGTCATATTCATACTTGTTATATAACCAATCTATATAACCAATCTGCCAGAACTGCGCATGCCATCCACCCAAAGAATCTGGAATTTGTCCTGTACGAGTAAAAGCGCACTGTTACAGGCCCTGCAAGCACGGGATTTTAGTCTAAATGATGCTGGCAAACACCTGGATTACCGAATAGCAATACTGGCGAGTACCAACGATGAACTGCGCGATCACTGCGATCGGGCGATCGCCCTGGTGCGCGAGACCACCGCCGACCGGCTCAATGCGGGCAACAGGATCTTCTTTGGCCACTGCCCTGTGACTTCTCCGCCTGGAAGACTTGCTTTTGTCTTCCCCGGCTATGGGGCCCATTATCCTGATATGTTCTCGGGCCTGTATAACGCTTTCCCCTTTGTCAAAGACTGGTTCGAAAATCTTTCCAGCGCTCATCGCACCGCGTTTCGGGCTAATCCACTGCTTTTTGCGAATACAGATAAACGTGAAACTGATCTGACATCCGGAGAACTGGTAACAGCTACTCTGGTGATGAATCTGGCGCTGTTCAAACTGATAAATGCGTTCGGTATCGGCTGTGATTGTGCAGTAGGACACAGTCATGGCGAAAATGCCGCCCTAGCTTCCGCGGGAATGCTGGCTGATCCGGGCGCACTGTTCGATACCGTCCGCAAGATCGTAGCGCGGGCCGCTGGACGCACAACACCCCGGCAAATGCTCGCGATGCGCTCAATACCAGAACAGGAAATTCAGCCTCCGTTATATCTCGCCCTGGATAATTGTCCATCGCAGATCATCGCCAGTGGCCCGGTTGATGCGATCGCTAAAAAGGAGCAGCAACTAAGAAACGCCGGAGAACTCAGTTTCCGTCTCGATCAGGTCACCGAGCCGGTACATACTCCTGACTTCCCGCTCGCGCCAGATACTCTTAAAGTGTTGTACCGTCCGGTCGAGATCTACACATCTGCATTTCCAGTTTATTGCTGCCAAACAACGCGGCCATTCCCTGAGGGGCAAGAACAGGTGATTGATCTGCTGGCGCGTCAATGGCGCGAACCGGTGCGCTTTCGCGAAACTATCAAAGCAATGTATCACGATGGCGTGCGCACGTTCGTTGAGGTAGGACCTGCTGGCCGACTGAGCGGGTTCATCAGGGACACGCTACGTGGTGCCGACGCCATCACGCTCGCAACCGACCTCGAGAAACAAACAGCGATGGCTCAGATTCAAGTGGTTGTCGCCAGACTTTTCAGCATGGGCTATCCGGTAGACCCTGACCATATCATGCTGAACCCGGGCGTCACAGATGCTGGCGAGCAACCCACAGATCAGCCTGCAAAACCGGGAATACAAGAGAAATCGCATGTGGGCCAGCGGCAGATTCAGAACGATATACTCCATCTGGTTGCCGAGTTGCTGGACGCATCCGGTAGTACATTGATCGATCCGGATTTGGGCTTTTTTGCCCTTGGCATGAGTTCTCTGGATGTCATCACGCTGGTCGATCGCCTCTCTAAACAGTTGGGAGAGGAGCTTCCGTACACCACGGCTTTCGATCATCCGACGCCTCGCTTGCTGGCGCGATTTCTTGATAGCGGTGATGGCGCAGAATCAGCTGGCCGTATCGAGTCGGTAACTCCCCAACGATCAGATGATCCTGTTGCCATTATCGGCATGGCCTGTCGCTTTCCTGGCGATGCCTATACGCCGGAGCGATTCTGGACACTGCTCACACAAGGCGTTGATGCTATTGGCGCTTCCCCAACTGATCGCTGGGATAACCGCCGGTATCTTAATGAAAACCCCAAAAGTACCGCGAGTTATGGGGGCTTTCTTAGAGACGTCAAAACATTCGACGCCGCTTTTTTCAATCTGTCTCCACGCGAGGCGATAACACTTGATCCGCAGCAACGACTGCTCCTGGAGGTTACTTGGGAGGCGCTCGAAAACGCCGCGATTCCCCCGTCTGACCTCAATGGCGTTGCAGCCGGAGTTTTCATCGGCATCAGTAGCCGCGATTATGCCGAGCGCCTCAGCCCCGCTGAGCGTATCCGGCAGACAGGATATATAGCGACTGGCAATGCGCCTAGCGCGGGTGCTGGACGTATCTCTCATTTTCTTGGCACTACTGGCCCGAGTCTGGCTATCGATACCGCTTGCTCGTCATCATTGGTTGCGGTTGATCTTGCCTGTCGGTCACTTGTCAATGGCGACAGCAATCTCGCTATTGCCGGTGGTGTCAATCTGATTCTATCGCCAGAACTGACCGGCTATCTGGAATCAGCCAACGCACTGGCAGCAGACGGCCACTGCAAGACTTTTGATGCTTCTGCAGATGGTTATGTGCGCTCTGAAGGCTGCGGCATGCTGATACTGAAGCGACTCAGTGATGCGATAGCACAGGGTGATCCAGTGCTGGCACTTATCCGCGGTAGCGCCACTAATCATACCGGCCACTCCAGCGGTCTCACCGTTCCCAACAGTCGCTCTCAGGAGAAACTTATCCGTCATGCACTGGCACGCTCCGGGATAGAACCCGAAGATATTGACTACGTCGAGGCGCACGGCACGGGAACCCAACTCGGAGACCCAATCGAATTGAACGCACTGAGTGCGGTTTTCTCCGGGCTCACGTCACTACCCATTGCCTCAGTCAAAACGAATATCGGTCATCTTGAAGCTGCGGCCGGTGTTGCAGGCCTGATAAAGCTGGTACTTCAGTTACAACATCGCCAGATTGCGCCTCATCTAAACCTCGATACCCCCACTCCAGCGCTCAACTGGGAGCAAACCCCGTTTGAGGTTCCGCTCAAACTGGGCTCATGGCCCGAGCGCGGGCACGAACGGACCGGTGGGGTCAGTTCCTTCGGCATCAGCGGCACCAACGCCCATGTCATCGTAGCCCAGGCGCCAGAGCCGGCGACTCCCAAGCAACCAAAGGACCCGGGCGGGTATCCGATTCTGACGATCAGCACACGGGACCCCGTGGCCCTGGAGTCATTGGCTAAAAGCTACCGCGATACCCTAACGACGTTGCCTGACAATCGCCTTGCCGATTTCTGTTACACCAGTAATCTCGGTCGCCAGCATTTCCCTCATCGAATCGCGATCATAGGCAACACGATAGCGGATATGGTGCAAGAGCTCGCCGAACCTACGCCTGGCTGTGCTGGCCAATACAATGGCTGCGCGTTTCTTTTTACCGGGCAAGGTGCCCAGTATTCAACCATGGGTCATGATCTGTATCGCACCGAGCCAGTATTTCGCGACACCTTTGATCAGTGCACAGAACTGTTTGACCCTGACCTCAAACAACCGTTGCGCCAGGTTGTATTTGATCCGGCTTTCACCGAACTAGACCAGACGGGTTATAGCCAGCCGGCGATCTTCTCACTGCAGATCGCGCTGACAACACTATGGCACCATTGGGGAGTGGAGGCGGATGCGGTGATCGGCCATAGCATCGGTGAATACGCAGCGGCTGTCACTGCAAAAGTGCTCACATTGTCCGACGCTGCTAAACTGGTCGGCGCCCGTGCCAGGATGATGCAAGCCCTCCCCAGCGCCGGGCCTGATCGCGGCGCAATGATTGCGCTCCGCACCAGCGAGGAAGCAGTCGGTCAGCTACTCTTCGAAAATTCTATTGAACTTGCGCTGGCTGCTGTTAACGGCCCGGAGAATATCGTTCTTTCAGGTCGGGCAAACACGGTTGATGAGGTTCGTATCCTGGCAACTGAACGCGGAATCAACTGCCGGATACTCTCGGTCTCCCACGCCTTTCATTCATCCTTGATGGCTTCGGTCGCCGATCCATTCAGAGAAACGGTCGAATCTGTCAATCTGCAATTGCCGAATATCCCGTTTATCTCTACAGTCAGCGGGAAAATCGAGAGTGAGGCTTTGCTAGATCCCGCATTCTGGGCCAGGCAAATTTGTTCACCGGTCCGATTTGCAGACGGCATTAGCGCACTTAAAGAGACTGGCCTTAATTGTCATCTCGAGATCGGACCCGGAATCACGCTTACAGCATTGAGTCAGGAACTGATCCCCGCGGCCAATATTCGCCGACTGCCCTCTTTACGTCAAAACCAGAATGGATGCCAGCAAATACGTCAGGCACTGGCGGCCCTCTATGCGGATGGAGCGGCGATCAACTGGGTGGCCTTGCATCCGGGTCAGAATCGAAAGCGGGCCCGGCTGCCCAATTACCCCTTTCAACGGCAGACCTTCTGGATTGACGACCATTACTCACCAGAACTCGCCTCTCGCCGCCATGGCGCAGCGGAGTCACCTGCCACTGACACATCGACATCGTTTGAATCAACGTCACCAACACAACCTGGCCCTGACACCCTGGGAATCAGACTACGCTCTGATGCTGACGCCTTATCGGCGTATCTTCAAGAACAGGTCTGTTTAACGATCGGCCTGGCGAGAAATGCTCAATTCAAGCCGACATCCTCTTTTGCCGAGCTCGGAATGGATTCGATGATGGCCGCCATGCTCTCGAATCAGGTCGGCACCACACTCACTGTACCGCTGGCTGTCGCTGCGGTTGCGCGTTGCCGGTCATTTAACGACTTTGTTTCGCTCGTAACAAATGCTATCGCCGATAAGCCTGGCCCGATAACCGGCACACACAATGCTCATTCAACCGAGCCGATGCCTTTGTCCGAAGGGCAAAAAGCTTTGTGGTACCTGTGGCGCCTCGCTCCTGAAAGCACCGCTTACAACCAGTCGCTACCTATCGTGTTTTCAGAAGATCCGGGATCAGAGCAGTTGTCATTAGCCTGGCACACGTTGGTCAAGCGACACGCGATGCTGAGATGCTGTTTTCCGAACCACGATGGCAGGCCCATCGTAACTGTATTATCAGAAGACAACGCTGTGGACTACCAGACCATTGAGAATGCTGGGCACCCTGATCAGATTGCTCACCAGCTGGTCGAGACGCATAATGAACCGTTTGATATTAGCTCGGCACCGCCCGTCCGCATTCGTTCTTTCCACGGGAGTCAGGGCGTCACAACCTTGCTCACCATGCACCACATCATTTGTGACGGCTGGTCGCTGGAAATCCTGTATCGGGAACTCACCCAGCTGGTAGCCGGACAACTGCTCAGCGTACTACGCGGAAGTTACCGCGACTATGTAGCTTGGGAAAGCGCAATGCTGTCTGGGTCTGCCGGAAAAACGCTGGCCACACACTGGCAGAAAGTCCTGCGATCCCCCTTACCGGTAACCGACCTGCCGACAGACTTTGCGCGGCCGGCCTTGCAGACATATACCGGGGAGCTGTATACCAGAGTACTCAAGCCGACGCTCGTCCAAAATTTGAAAGCACTGGCGCGACACCATCACACCACACTCTTTACCGTAACGCTGGCAGGTTGGTTTCTTCTACTGTACCGGTATAGCGGACAGTCGGACATGCTGGTGTCAACGCCTACGGCTGGGCGCTCTCAGTCGGATCAGACTGAAATCGTTGGCTACTTTATTAATCCAGTGGTAATCCGGGGGAAAGTCGAGCCAGCCCAGGGCGTTGCCAAGTTTCTAGAGTCGATCCGTGATTGCACCCAGGATGCGATGGCACACGCCGAATACCCTTTTCCACTGCTCACCCAACTTATCAACCCTGTTCGTAATCCGAGTCGCTCACCACTGACAGATATCTCGTTCAACTATGTCGCAGATCTAGAATCGATACGGCCTGAGACAGCAACTGGGTGCACGACCATCGACATACCTCAGGCCGCCGGCAAGTTCGACCTTACAGCCAATATCATCGATAGTCCCAGCAACCCCCGCTTGGTACTTGGATACAACCGCGATCTATTCCGACAAGCGACCATTGCGCAGATGACGAATGATTTCGAAAAAATTCTGACCGCGTTTACGGTTGACCCAGAACGCACGATCGCAGACTTGCCGCTTTCAGGGAAAACGGGGGGCGCGTTGTCGACCCCGGCAATATCGAAGACGAAAGAAACGCCAACAGTGGTTCAGTTGCTGCGCCAGCAGGCAAAGAAAACACCCGATCAACTTGCCGTATTCTCCACAGATGGGTGCCTAACCTATCAGCAGTTGAACCAGAAATCGGACGCATTGGCATCGCTACTACAACAAGACCACGTCGATTCAGAATCAGTGATAGGGCTGATCGCACCCCGTAACGCGGATGCGCTGGCGGCTATTTTCGGTATTTTGAAGTCCGGCGCGCCCTACCTTGCCATAGACCCGAGCACCCCGCCTGCGTTAGTGCAAACAATGCTCGATGAGTGCAACGTGGAAACCATCATTGGCAGTTCAGGCCTGATACCAACGTCAGTTAAGGATCGTCGAGCTATTCTGCTGGAACAGCTATCCGACGGATCTTCGCCATATCGGCCCCCGCTGCCAGACACAACACAAGACCCCGAACGTCTCGCATACATCATGTACACCTCGGGTTCGTCCGGTCGTTCCAAAGGAGTTGAAATTACTCACGCTGCACTGAGTACCTACGTGGAGGGGGTCGGTGAAGTTCTGGATATTAGACTCGGCGATACCTTCGCTCACGTCTCCACCCTCGCAGCAGATCTTGGCAATACGGCACTCTTCCCAACTCTGGCTGCGGGCGGTTGTATCCATATGCTAAATGAAAGTCTGGCTACTGATGTCAATGGCATCACTGACTACTTCTCACAACACCAAATCGACTACCTGAAAATAGTTCCGAGTCACCTTGACGCTCTGCTGCAAGACGGTGCAGCCATGTCCCCATTACCACAAAAGAAACTAATACTTGGCGGCGAGTCCGCTTCTCCTGCATTGATCCAAAAAATTCGCGATCTTGCCCCAGATTTAACAATTATCAATCACTATGGGCCGACCGAGACCACAATCGGAGTGCTCACCCATAGTCTCATACCAGGAGCGCCCTACCAGGGTTCAAAGGATCTACCGCTCGGCATACCTCTACCCGGTAGCTCGGTACATCTAGTTGACTCTGACCTGCGACCTGTACCGCAAGGTGCTATCGGTGAGATTGTTCTTAGTGGCCAATGCCTGGCCAGGGGATACCACAACCAGAAGGCGCTGACCCAGGAGTCGTTCATTACGCTGGCATTAACCGACGATGGCGGAAAACCCAGCG
Source organism: Gammaproteobacteria bacterium (assembly GCA_014239575.1). Classification (GTDB taxonomy): domain Bacteria; phylum Pseudomonadota; class Gammaproteobacteria; order Arenicellales; family UBA868; genus UBA868. Next base: position 3,196 of record JAAZYQ010000052.1, on the reverse strand, counting down.
ATCCGGAGCGGTCTTACCGAACCGGCGACCTAGCACGGTTAGATGCAAACGGTAAACTGCATTTCATTGGCCGGACTGACCGCCAATGTAAAGTACGTGGTTACCGTGTCGAACCTAGACATATTGAAAATACGATCCTGTCTACTGATGAGATAAACCAGTGCCGAGTACTGGCAACAACGAACACCCTGGCCGCGTTTATTGTTTCGCGCCAGGCGTTTGCGTTCGACAGGCTGCGCTCTTTTCTCGAATCCCGACTGCCCGGATATATGGTGCCAGGCCGATTCGTCACACTCGAGAAGTTACCGCTCACAGCAAACGGCAAAGTGGATAACCATGCACTGGAAGCAATGCTCACGACTGATCTGGTCCAACACAACTCCGGACAGGTGCGGGATCTTACCGAACTCAAGTTAACCTGGATCTGGGAGGAGATCCTTGGCCTGCCCTTGCTCGGCATACGGGAAGACTTCTTTCGCCTCGGCGGTCATTCACTGCTTGCCGTACGCCTTGCGTGGCATATTGAACAGGAATTTGATGTCAGCGTTCCACTCGCTGCGTTCTATTCTCACCCCACTATCGAAGCACAAGCAGAACTGATTCGTAGCTCTGGCGCTATTCAAAGCCCAACTCTAATACCTCTGTCGCAGCAAGTGGACACTGATCCAGTGATATTACTCCCCGGTGCCGGTGGCAATACCTTTTATCTCGCAGAGTTGGCGGCTCGACTTGGAGCGAGGCACCAGGTCTGGGGACTGCAGGCTTTACACCAGCATGATGGGGACCAGAAAACACTAACCTCCATTCACAATATTGCAGCACGTTACCTTAATGTACTCGACGAAGCTGGAGTGACCAACCCATGCCGTTTAATCGGCCATTCGTTTGGTGCTCTGGTTGCCTTCGAGATGGCCTGTCAATTGCGCTCGAAAAAGGCACCTGTCGAGATGGTAGGCATTATCGATAACCCTCCACCGATCCAGGAGTCGAGTACCTCTTACCAGAACTGGGATCATGCTGACTGGCTGGTGCACATCGGTATTCGGATGCGAAAGATATTTCATGCTGAAATCGAACTTGATGCAGACTCGCTGCGAGCGATGAGCAACGACGAGCAGAATCAATGGTTTGCCAAATCCCTGGTTGCTACCGGACTGTTGCCTAAAGATACATCAACCGACTATCTTGGCCACTTTGTCGAACTCTACCGAAGTAATGCAATTGCTGGGGTGCACTATCGTCCTGGCCGACTCCCGGCTGATGTGCCGCTGGCCATTTTCTGTGCCGAAGACCGGGACGCAGAACTTGTGGGACCGACTACCACAGGTGACAACGCAATCGGATGGTCTCACCATGCTAAGCGCACACCGTACGTTGCCCGGATTCCTGGCACACACATCACTATGCTGCATGAGCCAAACGTAAACGCTCTTGCCGACCAGATAACTCAATTTTTGACAAAGATAAAGATACATGCCTGAATCCCCCAATCCCAAGAAGGTGCTGTTTCGCTATATCTATGGTAACTGGTTCACCATGGTGGTCTTCGTCTACGCGGAACTTGGTATTGCTGATCACATCGAGGCCGGCGCAGTCACTACTGACGCCCTGGCAACAAAGACCAACTCTGATCTGCAGGCCCTGACTCGAGTACTCGATTGCGCCCGCGTTCTGAACCTGCACACTGTCAACACAAAAGGTGAACTGCAGTTAACTCCAACCGGAGAGCTGCTGCGCAGCGATATTCCCACATCACTGCGTGCAGCCGCTCGTCTGAACGGGGCAGACTTTCGCTACCATCCCTGGGGTGAATTGCTTGCGTACGTACGTACCGGTAGCGGCCAAGATCTGTCGCCAACCTGGGAGCATGGCACTATCCCTTATCTTTCTGACAAGCCGGACATCCTTGAGATGTTCGAAGCCGCTATGAGTCAGCTGGCGATGCTTGCTGACGAAGATCGAATCATTGCCGAGCTTCTGGACTGGGGACGCTTCCCGACCATCGTGGACATAGGCTCAGGCAACGGTACGTTGCTTGAGGCGATTCTTGTCACGCACCCCGATATCTGCGGCACCCTTTTTGATGTGCCCGAAGTTATCGCAAAACTTCCCCAGCGCAATCTTTCGGATCCACCCCATTCACGCCTTCAGACAATCTCCGGGGACTTTTTTGAACAGGTACCAGATGGTTTTGATGCTTATCTTATGAAAAACATCATCCATAACCACTCCGAGACGCGGTGTTTGCAGATACTTCGCAACATTGCCAACAGCATGACCTGCCGTGAAGCAAGATTATTTCTATTTGAGTTCGACAGGCAGAATGCAGATGCAACTGGCGCGCTGGGATGCCTCACTGACCTGAATCTTAATCTACTGGTTGGCGGCTCGGTTCGGTCCATCGACGCCTACCGAGCGCTATTAAATGATGCAGGTCTGAGACTTGTTTCGGTAACCGATATTCCCGGAACCGAAAGAATCATGATTGAAGCAGCCGTTTCCTAGCCTGCATCCATTTATCAATTCACTCCCCCCTGTGCAATTGAGTAAGCGGCATAGATTCGGCTAGATCTACAAGGGCCTCATTCGGCACTGCGCTCGAGCAAGAACACGATCAGCAGAAGTGCTGTGCCACTGGAAATACCGATCAGAAATGCACCGAATCGCGAATCACTCACTTCTGACAGTTCGTAATGAAAGACGTTCATCAGTACCAAGCCGGCCAGAAAGGATGAAAGAAAGGCGGCGGCTACAACACCATGTTCACCAATAATGAACCCTAAACCCCAACCTACCACCAATGCGCCTGCCAGGATGTAACGCCCCCAACGATTGAATAACTTTGGATCGTGCGCTTCATGCTCTATATCAATGATGGCAAAATGCAGACCGATAGCAAGCGTAAACACAAACGCTGTGATCATATCTACCGATATGCGCTCAGGCATAGTAAACGTAATCACGGCATTCATTATGCTGAACGATCCAATTGAGATCAAAAACGATCGGCGAATATTTTTCTCGCCTTTCCCCTGCTCTTCTCGACACCACCGCTTCAGGCCGTAAAAAATCACGAATCCGGTCAAAGCCAGGAGAAACACTCCGGAATCTACGAGACTTGAATCGGCAAAATGTGTGTGCAGTACAGCGCCAACCGAATCTTTGCTCTCAACCAATCCAGGCAACATGTGGAGAA
>JAAZYQ010000051.1 GCA_014239575.1 Gammaproteobacteria bacterium | reverse complement strand
GCGGCGAACAGGCCGTGCTGGCTGCATCGGCTATCCAGATGGGCAACTATTACAAGCTGCCCAACAGTGCTGGCGCCGGGATGACCGACTCAAAGATTCCGGATGCGCAATACGGTTATGAAAAAGGGCTCACCATCGGACTCGCCGCACTTTCAGGTGCAAACCGGGTCTGCGAGGTTGGCGGAATGATGGGCAGTCTGATGGGCTGCAGTTTTGAATCCATGGTCATCGACAACGAAGCGGTGGGCATGATCCAGCGAACTATCCGTGGGATTGAAGTCTCTGACGAAACACTGTCAATTGAGACCATTCACCAATGCGCTCTAGACCCGGGCCACTTCCTCGGTAACGAGCAGACCTTGAGCGTAATGGAAAGCGAATATCTGTACCCGAAGCTGATGGACCGCTCACCCAGTGCGCAATGGGAAGCCGAAGGCTCGCCGGACCTCTTTGAGCGCAGCAAAAAAGTGAGCCGAGAAATACTCGCCAGCCACTACCCCAACTATTTTGACAGCCGGGCCGACGCAATCATTCGTGAGCGCTTTCCCATAAAGATTTCCAGCGCTGACATGAGTGCAAACAGCCAACGCTGGTGAATTGAGCTCGCCTCGGGCAGTGCTTCTACCGAACCGCCGAAGTCACTCGAAAAGGCCTTGAATTGGGCAGGCCATCTTTCATCGGCATGATTGGTTTTTGTAGTTGAAATGAAGCGCCGACTTGAACTCCAGGCCGGCATCAGCTGCAGCCATCCTTGCGATGACGGATCCCATCACTGCCGGCTCTCTCTCGACCTCAACTGAAAGCGCCCCACACCTACAGGGCTGTATCAGTTGACATAATTTCTTCTCCTTGTGAGTCACTTTGATAGATATAGCCTACCGAAAACCAGGCTGTTGATACCGACTCATACCAAGCCGTCCAATGCCACTGCCCAGATAACAACCAGCACTGTCAGGACGCTGAGCCCACGCATCAGCCAACGCTCAGCCGGACGTCCGCCTAAAGCGCTCACAACCAGTGCGCCACCCGCACACCAAAGCGTATGAAAAATCACCTGCACAACAAAAAAGGTGGCGCTGATGATAATGACTTGCATAACCCAGGGATGAGATGGGTCGGAAAAATGGGCATAGGCGAAAACCAGCATTGCCCAGGCCTTTGGATTAAGAGGGTGAACCAGTAATCCAGACCAGAAAGTCTCGGGGCGCTTGAGTTCGCGCCCTTTCATCATGAAGCCGGACATTCGCAGCGCCAGCCACGCAAGATAGGCAACGCAAACCATTTTCAGGGCGAGTAACACCATGGGATTTGCCGAAAGCAACTGCCACAAACCCAGGCCCAACAACAGGTTGACAAACAATTTACCAAAAGTGACTCCGGCAACAAAAGGCAGGCTGCGCCATAAGCCGAAGTTCGCACCTGACGTCATCAGCAGCATATTTGCCGGGCCAGGCGTGCCCACCATAAATACGGCGAACAAAAAAAATGGTGTGTAATCCATCATCCTCCTCTATGCCACTATTAAGCAGTCCTCGCAAGTTCACCTGGTTTGGTGATCGGGCCCCATGGTGGCACTTGACCGGCGACATCCATTCCTAGAAATTGCGCAACCGGTTAAGATTCCCACATGACTCAAATCTGCCTGCGGCCACAGTAGTATTATGCCGAACAAACCCGGTGCACGGGTACAGGTCATCGACCGGGCTGCAGGACTGCTTGATGCAATCGCACGATATTCGGAGCCGGTCAGCCTCAAAGTGCTGATGGCCGAGACTGGCCTGCATGCCAGCACGGCGCATCGGATCCTCTCATCATTAATGCAAAACGGCCTGGTCGAAAAAGATCAAGACAATCTCTATTGTCTTGGACTGAAGCTGGTGCAACTGGGTACCCGCTTACACAGCAAGCTGGACCTGCGTGCTATCGCCCTGCCTGTGATGGAACGCCTGCGCGACAGTTTTGGCGAAAGCGTTAATCTCAGTATTCGTGAAGGTGACCAGGTAGTCTATGTTGAAAGGGCCACACCTAACCGTATGATGCACGTCCATCAGGTCGTTGGGAGTCGCGCGCCGTTGCATGTCACTGCGGTAGGAAAATTGATGCTCGGCGCAGCCGGTACCGAGGCCTGCTCAGCTTACGCCCGGCGCACCAATCTGCCAGCCTATACGGCCAACACCATCACCGTGCTTCCGCGCTTGCTTAAAGAGGCATCCAGCGCTTTGGAAAATGGTTATGCATTCGATAATGAAGAAGCCGAAACCGGAGTAGGCTGTATCGGCGTGTTACTGTATGACGGCGCCTCCCAGGTCGCGGCCGGTCTTTCGGTGTCGGCACCTATCGAACGCCGGGACATCAGGTGGGTAGAATCTCTAGTCAACGCCGGCGATGCCATATCACAATCGCTGGGATTCAAGACAGTAAAACCGCGCAAAGCGCCCTAAACAAATAAACCATGTTTCTCCACTATTTAGCCCTATTCCTGCTCGTCTTTACCGGGCTGACACTGTTCTATGGCATTAGCAGGAGAAGGATCTTCTCCTAAAAAGAAGTATTGACTAATCCCACATTGTGGAAGATTAATCCACATTACAGAAATTTGTAGATAAAATCCGACCACTAATTTGCTCCCCAATCTCATTCCCCCAATAGTTGAAGAGGACACCTTCGTGAATGGACGTACAACAGTCCACGGCCTTGCCGTAGACGACAACCTGCTGGCTTTGATCAACCACGAGGCATTGCCCGGCACAGGACTAGACACTGATGCCTTCTGGTCTGGATTTTCCCAGATCATCGATGATCTCACCCCCCGCAACCGAGCACTACTCACCCATCGGGAGGAGTTGGAACACACCATCAACGACTGGCACCGCACACGGGTTGGCCAGCGCCATGATCCGGTGGCCTATCACGCCTTTCTTTCCAAGATCGGCTACCTTGTTCCGAAGGGAGCAGACTTTGCAGTGAGCACCGACAACGTTGATGACGCAATCACAGTTATACCCGGGCCACAGTTGGTCGTACCGGTCAATAACGCGCGCTATGCCCTGAACGCGACCAATGCACGCTGGGGCTCTCTGTACGACGCCCTGTACGGGACAGATGTCATCAGTGACGAAGATGGCGCACTGCAAAGCGGCAACTACAGCCCGGTGCGTGGCAGACGGGTAGTCGATTATGGCGACGATTTTCTAAACCGGGTGGTTCCACTTGATGAGCTTTCCCACAGCGACGTCGCCTTGTACTTTGTTGCCAATGGCGAACTCAAAGCGCGACGCTCTGACGGAAGCGATACCGGCCTGGCAGATGCTGGGCAGTTCTCTGGATACCGTGGCAATGTGGATGCACCCAGTGCCATATTGCTGCGACACCACCGCCTGCATATCGAGATCGTAATTGACCGCGAGCACCTCGTCGGTGCCAAGAGTCCCGCCGGGGTCAGCGATGTGATACTGGAATCGGCCATCACCGTTATTCAGGACTGCGAAGATTCAGTTGCTGCTGTAGATGGTGCCGACAAAACAGCGGTTTACCGCAACTGGCTGGGCCTGATGCAAGGCACGTTGTCCACAACGGTAAGCAAGGGAGGAACAACCTTCGAACGTACTCTGAACCCAGACCGCGAGTACACCGCGACTGACGGCACCGCATTCTCGCTGCCGGGGCGGGCACTGATGCTGGTACGCAACGTCGGCCACCTGATGACCAACCCTGCAATCCTCGACAGCGAAGGCAATGAAATATTCGAAGGCATTATGGATGCTGTGGTAACCGGGCTTATCGCCCTGCACGACCTCAGCGGCGCCGGCCACCTGCGTAATTCGGACAAAGGCTCCATGTATGTGGTCAAACCAAAAATGCATGGCCCTGAGGAAACCGCCTTTGCGGTGGAGCTGTTTGAACGTACCGAAACATTGCTTGGCATGACGCCCGGAGCGATGAAAATTGGAATCATGGACGAAGAACGGCGTACGACCGTCAACCTCAAAGAATGCATCCGGGCCGCATCCGACCGTGTGATTTTCATCAACACCGGGTTTCTTGATCGCACCGGTGATGAGATTCACACATCGATGGAAGCCGGCCCGATGATGCGCAAAGCGGACATGAAAGCCCAGCCCTGGATACGGGCCTATGAAGACTGGAACGTGGATGTGGGGCTCGCTTGTGGCCTACCCGGACACGCTCAAATCGGCAAAGGTATGTGGGCCATGCCCGATGAAATGGCCGCCATGATGCAGTCCAAAGGTGATCACCCCCGGGCCGGGGCTAATACGGCCTGGGTACCCTCGCCCACGGCAGCCACGCTGCACGCGATGCACTACCATGAGACCGATGTATTGTCTTGCCAGGCCGAACTGGCAGGCCGTCCGCATGCCAGCCTGGACGATATCCTGACTATCCCCGTGTGTGAAGATCCGAACTGGTCGGATGAGGACATTCAAGATGAAATCGACAATAACTGTCAGGGAATACTTGGCTACGTGGTCCGTTGGATCGACCAGAGTGTCGGTTGTTCCAAAGTGCCTGATATCCGTGATGTCGGACTAATGGAAGATCGCGCCACGTTGCGCATCTCAAGCCAGCATATCGCCAACTGGCTTCACCACGGTATCGTTACCGAGGAGCAGGTCACGGCATCATTAAAGCGCATGGCGGCTGTTGTTGATCGGCAGAACGCCGATGACCCTGGCTACCAGGCGATGACACCCTCGTGTGACGGCGTTGCCTTCAAAGCCGCCTGCGATCTGATCTTTAATGGTCGGCAGGTTTGCAACGGCTATACCGAGCCGCCCTTGCATCAGCGCCGTCTTGAGAAAAAAGCGGAAGCTTCGATCTCGTCAGTTGCCTAGGCTTGCCCTTGTCGAGAAACTGAGCGCTTCAGAGTCAACCGAATTTGTCGTAGCGGATATCTGCCACAGGTGTCCCAGCGCCTAAAAGCAGGGCCAAGGAACCTGTCAGCATCGCGGGTGGACCACCGAGAAATGCCAACCGCTCGGAAAAAATATCGCCATTCAGCTGTTCGGCGACCTCGTGTACGAAGCCGTGATGCAAGGCAAATCCATGGACTTGTGAATCAACGTCGCCTCCCGCATGGGAATCAGAGACCGCCAGATGAATTTGAATATGCTCCCGAGCACTTTGCTGCACGGCTTTGAGTTCTTCCATAAAGAAAAGCTCCTCTAGCCGACGCACGCCAAATACCATAGTCAAACGATGCTTCTTAAAGTAGTCAAGGGAGGCCGCCTGGCTGAGGATAGACATTATTCCTGCAATACCGGAACCACCCACAAGACAGATAAGATCACGATTCTCCCTGGGGTCAAAAGTGGCCAGGCCCATAGGCCCAAATACATCGACCCGATGCTCCGCGGCACCGCCGGCAAACAACGCTTCTGAAAATCTCCCGCCAGGAGATCGCTTGATCACAAAACTCGCTTGCCGGGTATTGGCGGCGAAGCTGGTCATTGAGTAGGGTCGATACCCTTCCATCCCCGGCAGTCGAAGTAAAAGGTACTGGCCCGCCATGAAATCGATTGGTTTATCGAGTTCCAATTGAAAGGTAGCCACATCGGGAGCTACCGTCTGCATCTCTTTCAGTCGTGCGGATTGATGCAACGGATTCTGGTCAGCCGTTTCCGTCAGTACAAGTTTGCCGGGGACCAGGATCTCACAATCGGCCAAAGCGGTGCTCTGACACAGTAGACACTCGCCTTTGCCCCGTTTGAGGTTTTTCGCGCCCGGCGCCTCGGGCCAACCGTCTCGCACGGTACCTGGCCTTGCCCGAGCAACACAGGTAGCGCAAACGCCAGCACCACAACCATAGGGAAGTGGGACTCCCTGGCGTAATCCGGCCTGCAGCAGGGTTTCGGCCTCTCGGCATTCGACCGTCACGCGGCCGTGTTTATTCAGAAAAGTAACGTTGGCCAAAATCCCACCCTGGCATTAAAAAATGGATAACGGAAAACAACTACCCTACCACTCAAAATCATCGTCATCTTCTTCATCAAAATCGTAGGTCAGCTCTTCTTCGATGTACGCCCATACCTCATCGCCCCGCAACTCCGAGGGGTATAACAGCAACGGCCTCTCGGCTGGCCCGCGCTGCTCGCCGGTCAATATATTCCACTGCCATAGATGCTTGGAACAAGTCAGCGTGCCGCCCTTACAGATGCCTGACTCGTAAAGTGGTTCGGCCATGTGCGGGCAAAAAGGAGGGAGCACTCGAAATTCGTCGCCGGCTCTTGCGACTACCACTGTGGTCTCGCCAGCGAGATGTTTCTGCAATTGGCCATCGGCCAGGTCGGCAGCTACGCATACGCGAAACCAGGCTTCATCTTTGGAAATATTCATCTGGTTTTCGTAATCAATGTGAAAAAGCATTCGAAACATTCGAATGCCGGCAGGGTCGCGTACAGCCAGCGCTCCCTAGACAGATCGGTGTGATTTAAATAGGCCAGTGCGACCCTTTATCGAGACGACGGGTATCGAGTTGAACGATGCGCTCGACAAAGAGTGGTCGATCCGAATCAATGCGGAACTGATCCCGGTATTTGCCCACGAGGAATACATTGGACTCTCCAGCGAGCACGTGGGAGTTGATGCCGTCCAATTGTGTCTGATAAACCGCAAAAGAAGAGACTGTGCTTGCGGTCTGCTGTGTTTCGTCGACATCAACCGTATAGACCACAGTGTGCCGGGCCAGGGGCGAGTGATCTGAGTTGTGCTTGGGCAGCATATCGGTAATCATGGCCATATCTGCCCGGCTGCCGTCCAGATAGGTCATGTCGTAACTAATCTCGGGACTGAACGCCCGGATCGCGTAATAGAAGTCTTCATGACAAAGACTCAGCCACTCATCCCACCGCATCTCATCCAGATAAAGGCTCGCTCGATAAATGGTGTCCTTGATGCTTTCAGTAATGCTTTGCTCAGTCATAACTTTCCTGTCAATCTATCGCCTGCATTAACACTCGACGTATCATGACCAGGCTCGCTCAATCCCCTGCTGAGAGAAGCCCCGTCTATTCCGGGCTTCAGAGCCTGTATGGCATCAGAGTGCGCGACCTTAAGCCGCTTCTTTATTCCGGCCTTCTTCATAAGACAACTCGGGGTCACCCGGCCATCGATCCATCTGCTTGCCCCAAGCGCTGTAAAAATGGCGCATGCCCTCTTCATCGTGAATGGTCGGATCGCCGTCAGCATCTGTTTCATGCCGGCCATGAAGGAGGCGGCGTTTTTCTGCCCACTCATTCATAGCCGATTGCTGAGTCGAGACAGCCAGAAGATCTTCGTGAAGATTTCGGCCAAATGGTCCCCAGATCGTGTTGTGATGCCTTTGCCGAATCAGGCGCTCTTCTGGAGTGTCGCTCTTAAGTCCTAGACCACGGAATTCGATCATGACTTTATCGGGACCAAGTGGCGTCATGATATCGGAGCGCAGCGCCGAACCACGCAGATTGAAATTCACTCCTGGGAAAAAATCGATCATCTCCCAATGGTTGGTCGGCAGATGCGGAAACGAAAGCTCTTCTCGGGATTCAAAACCCTCGTACTGATCATACTGCACCTCAAACGAGCCCACGTTCACATGGCCGTTCTTAAACCCTTTATTCTTTCGGGCAAAATACGAGTCATTAAACCCCGTTACTCGGTTATGGTAATGCAGGTAGTCATGATAAAACTCTGAGTTGGTGTCGTGCCAGAGTTTGTAATTACATGGGATGATTGCCTTGTGGTAATGAAACACTTCCAGCGGCTCGGCATCCAGTGATTTCTGCATACAGTCAAAAGCGCCTCCAGCCCATTCTTCTACGCTCTGCTCTATAGCATCGTTCAGTGTGACCCAGACAAAGCCGCCATATTTCACTTCGCAGCGGAGTCGTCGCAAGCCCACATCACTGCAGGCAAGACGATCCTGATAGCCCTCAGTGCCCCGGGATATATGTACGCAATTACCTTTCATATCGAACTGCCAGGCGTGGAACATGCAGGTCATGTGCTTTGGGGCGCCAGAGGGCGCTGCAGTCTCGAAAGATCCCGACGGGCGGTTCTCGATCATATTGCCGCGATGCGGGCAAACATTCAGGAAGGCGCGAACTTCATTATCTGGGCCTCGTACAACCATTATCGGCTCTCGAGCAATAGTCGTAGTCCTGAAACAATAGGGGTCGGGTAATTCGGACTCATGGCAAACTGGCATCCAGACCTTGCGGAAAATCTTGGCGATCTCCTCTTCAAAGATCTCCCGATCGGAATAGATTCGACTGTCGACGTATTCCCCGGAGGCTATCTTTCCAGGAACTTTGGCCCACTGTTTAGCATTTCTGGCTGGCATATCATTTGAATCCTTGTTATTTGACCCGGGCAGACATACTGACCGTGTCTTTTACAAATGCGTCTTGGTGATAATTAAAAAGGCGATAAGGAGATTTGTAAAATCATTCAAATCAATAATTTGATAGTTTTAGCCAATCTATACACTGCGTAAAAGAAAGCCGAGATTTCTCAATCCCATTTCGGCTAACAAATTGGGATTTCTGGCAAAAATCTGGTAATAATTCACGGTTTACCAAGCTTGAAATTCGATGATTAAGCCCTCGGAATCGAGGCTCACGCCTGTCCCGAGGGCTACACGTATCTTACCCAACAGCCAAACCCGGACTACTTACGACCTGTTTTCTTCCGGGTAGCCTTCTTTTTGGCGGCCTTCTTGGTTGTCTTTTTTGCCGGCAATGATGTTTTCTTCGCGGTCTTGCGCTTGGAGGCCTTGCTCGCCTTGCTATCGAGTTGCTCCAGCTTGGACTCCCACTTCATCTTACGAGCGAACTTCAGGGCTTCCTCATCACTCATATACACCGTGTGCTCAGGCCCAGGATATATTTCAGCCTTGACCTCATCTCGGTACCGAATAAACACATCTTCGATAATGGGTATCAGATCAGTGTAGATTTTTGAATGACGTGGTGTGTGTTCCTCGTAAAGGTGAAATAGGTCTGAGGTAATAATATGAACCCCATGTGCTCCCAACCCCGCGCCTAGACTGATTACCGGAACTGGCAATACCTGAGCCAGGTACTCGTTCACCTCCTGGGTTGTTACCTCACACATGATCGAAAAACATCCCGCATCGACCATAGCCCAAGCATCATCGACTAATTCTTCTGCGCGGACAGCCGTCTTGCCCTGAGCAAAAAATCCACCGAGCTGCGGCATACGCATCGGGGTAATACCAATGTGGCCTTGGACCGGAATACCTGCCCGATTGATCGCTTCGATGTTACGAGCATGATACTGGTTGCCTTCACACTTCATCACTTCGGCATTCGCCTCATGAACAAAACGGCCTGCGTTTTCTACGGCCTGTTCCGGTGAAATGTGAAAACTCCAGTACGGCATATCAACCATGCGTAAACCATACTGGCTGCCGCGGTCGATAGCTTTAGCCATCATCATCACTTCGTCGAAGGTGACTGTAACCGTGCTCTTGTGCCCAAACAGAATCATGCCGCCGGTGTCTGACACGCATAGGATATCGATTCCCAGTCGGTCCGCAATTACCGCACTGCGATAGTCATAGATCGCCATCTGTACTAGCTGTTCACCTTCGCGCATTTTACGTCGTAACTGATTTAGTGTGACCTTACGCCGGGGCTTGTCGTCAGCCATGTGCTATCTCCTTGAGTTCTAGTTTATTGCTGCCGCTAAAAGCAGTTCAGTAACGCCAACAGCAGCAAACGCAATCGGTCACGAAATACTACAGCGGCCCATTGATAGTAGACAGTCATCAAATTCAGGTCAAAAGTATTGACTTATCAAACGATAGAGATCGGCTTGTAGCCACTGAAAGTAAGCGTCTACAAATATCCGGCCAGCAACTCAAATCGGGAATGGGCTAATTCACTGGCCGGGTAAGAAATCGTCTGTCCAGTCACCTTTCACTACCCTTTGGCCGGGATCAAAAATAGGGGTGCGCACGATCGGGCCGTGGCATACCCCCAATGACTCTAATAGGGAGTCAGTGGCCTGAACATCCGCTGCATCCACGCAGCCTAAACCCAACACGTCTCTCGGCAAAGGGTTATAACAGGCCGATGTAACCAGCAGTCCTCCAAAACTGGGCTGTTTCGACTGCTGATCAAGAACGGCACCACAAGACAGGCTTTTTTGAAGCTTTGCCGAAGAAGCAGACCAGTATCAATTCCAAATCTGATTCGATAACACTGCCACCCGCAAACCGCTCCATGGCAACCTTCGACGGGTTTACATCGTCGCAACAGTACCTGGCTTGCGCATAAGGGTCGCTGGCCTCTAACGACTATTGCTCGAAAGGCAACACGACGCGGTGATGGTGAATTAAAGTAGTCCGGCAACAATGCGAATCAGCATAGCCGCGCCCACGAGCAATAGGGCAAAAGCAATGAACCGCTTCAAAGTATCGCGTGACACGTAATGAGCGACGCGGGCACCCACAATGACTCCAACTGCCAGCATTACCGCAATACCAAGGCCCAGTCCAAACTCGATATGACCAAACGCCAGGTTACCCCCCGTTGCCAGTAGCGCGATTGGAATCTGAATAATCTGGCTTAGGCCCACGGCAGTCAGAACTGGAACTTTCAGCCAGATCAATAGGGGCACCAGGATCAGCGGGCCACCCGTTCCGGTTATTGATGAAGTAAATCCTGTGACTACTCCAATAACCAGCAGGAAAACCGGGCTCAAAAAGTTCTCTGCACCGGAATTTTCAGACTGCGGGCGCAAAGCCTGAAGCCCCGACAAAAAAACCAACAGTCCGATAATGCCCTCGAGAACAGCGCCGGGGGTCTGCCAGGTGGCCAGCGCACCCAAATAAGCCCCAGGCATTCCGCCAAGACATAGCCATAGGCCCATGTTCCACTGGATAGAGCCCCGCCGAGAATATTCAATAGCGCCTACTACGCCACTGAAAAGGTAAGAAAACATCGCCGTAGCGATTGCCACATGAATGCCAACACCAAAAGCGTAAGTGAGCATTGGAACCAACAAAACGCCACCGATCCCGATGGCGCCAATCAGCACACCAACGATGATCGCGACTCCACCCGCAAGGGCCATCGCCGCTGTACTAAGCATGAGATTTGCCCGCCCCCGTGATCAGGATCCCCAACAGCACCTGCCGCTGGCTTATCAGCCTTGGCGACTATAGATGCGCGAGGCCCAACTCCATTATAGTCAGGCCATCGAGAGTGGCGAGCAGCCTTTTGGATCGACTACGGCTGTGGTGATGAAGCGCACGCACGAAAAACGGTTGGGTGGTTCGGCATGACAGTGATGCACTACCGCCTCGTTAATCCCCACCGAATACCCTGACGCGATGCAAGATTCAAAAAATAGTCATCTTGAAGGGGTTTATCAGTTACCCCAGAGTCGTCAATAAAGCCGCAATCGCCAGCATCATCAGCGTTGTGCCTGGCCACGGCAAAATAGATGCTTGCAAGCCAGTGCGGGAAGTCACACAGAAATGGCTCACTGGGTAGCGCGGACGATCTACGCTGTCGCAAGGCAATCGGTTAACCCGGTTGTACCGCCTATTGCGGATGAATTGAGTACTGTAACTGCCGACATCAACCGACAATCTTCTGGAAAACCCTTCGATATGGATTATGGGCGTAAGTGGAGGAGTCTGCGGACAAGTGATTAACTGAGAAGTTTTAAACCTACTTTCAACATGACTGGGCTTTTATGACTTAAACCATCTACCCGTCTGAATGCCCCAGATAGGGATGCTTTTCTGTAGACAGCTTCCCAGAATGACAATAATTTATCCGCACTATTGTAGTGGTTGAATAATTAAGAAAAGATAGGTATTTTTGTACAAGACAAGAATTTAATAGTTTATGTCTATCTTGATTTAGTTAAGGGGAGATTCTCGGATAGATAAAAAAGGAGAGAGTTCACTATGTTTTTACGGCAATTTGAATATCTGGTCGCGCTTGAACAGGAAGGCCACTTCGGGCGTGCAGCCGAGCGCTGCCATGTATCGCAACCAAGCCTATCCAGCGCCCTACAGCAACTCGAGTCTGAGCTCGACGTAACTATCATCCTTCGTCACCAGCGTTACCAGGGGTTCACACCTGAAGGTGAGCGGGTTGTCAGTTGGGCCAAGCGCCTGCTGGCTGATCGGAAAAGCATGATCGAAGATCTCGCCATTATGCGGCGTAATCTCAATGGCAAAATCCGAGTTGGCGCCATGCCAACCAGTTCTCCAGTTCTACCCCGTATCAGCCAACTTTTTACTCAAGCTTACCCAGCAGTTGAGATAGATATTCAGTTCGTGGGCTCAGGCAATCTGATCAACGAATTACGAAACTTTGAACTCGACGTTGGCATTACCTACCTCGAAGGTCAGTCGTTGAAAAAGCTAAACACCATGGTGCTGTACCAAGAACAGCTCAGCCTGATGATTCCAAAAAACATGTTATCGACACGACAACAAACTATTGGCTGGAAAGAGGCTGCCGAACTACCTCTTTGTCTGCTTTCTCCAAACATGAAAGAACGCCAGGTCATGGATGAAGCGTTTGCCAGCATCGACTGTGACCCGTCACCAAAACTTGAATGCAATTCAATTTTCCAGCTGGCATTCCATGTTATGCAGGGCGATCTCGCAACTATTGTTCCCAACGGGTTCAGTCGCGCCAACGATGCCTTTCCCGGCACTCGGGAAATTCAGTTGATCGACCCGATCATCAGCAAACCTGTTGGCCTGATCTGGGAAAAAGTAACTCCGCCGCTACCTATGGCCCAAGCCATGGCGGAGCTGCTTATGGAGTCAAAACATGAGATACAAGAGGCCTTGGGGAAATCGACTGATCTTCCGCAAGCAAAGGCAGTCGCTTAAATTTCCAGCAGCAACCAGGGAGGGAGAGACGCTGCTATCAAATGAACCTCTCTGACGCTAGGCTCTTCGACCCATTGTCCTTTTGCGATATCTGAATATTAGTCCTGCCAGTAGTACGACCAGCAATGGGCCAGCGGCCAGGTTAATTAATACCAGACGAGCGCCCAACCCGTCTACCTTGGTACGAATACCACGCCTGACTTCTCGAAGTTCCCGACGGGCAGAAAGTAATTTGCTTTCAAACTCCTTCAGTTGGCGCTTCATGCTCTCGGGCAACTGCGCATATTCGATGTGCTCGGTTCCCTCGGCCAGGCCGCTAATTTGCTGTTCCAGCTTGGTCACTTCACCAGCAAGACTAGCCTCTTTATCTTGCAACTCAGCCTGTGCCACTCGAAATAAATCAGCTACTCTTGTAAACGGCCGCTGTAACTTCCCGCGAGACCGTATCCCTATCAACGCTTCGCCCCCTGTGGCAAATTCAACCATGTTTAATAAGAAAGCCAGATTATCATTGAGTGGCCGAACCACAGTATCCTCACCAAGCCGTGTATGCTGAAGCGAGAATGGATCGAACAGCCAGTCCACATCGGCTACCGCAAAGACGACTGGGGCCCCACTGGAGGATGGGAGGTGCAAAACGCCAGTACTGTGCGACTCTGACAAGTGATACGCGCTTTTTAGGGGGCCCTTCACAACCACAGCAAGCGCTCTGGGCTGCGACTGACCAGCAAAGGTCATTGCCAACTCACGCGGCGTTTTTCGGGCAAACGACTCCCTAGGATAAACGCCTGCATCAACTGTGGTTGTAACCAGAACCGTTCCGTCCGCCGCTGAGTCAAGAGTCAACGCGCCGGGCTCAACCAATAAGAGTTCATTCAGATTAGCGGTCGTTGGGTGAACCGATGACAGCCCCGCAGAACGAACTCTCATCCAGTAAGGATAGTTAAGGCGGCCCTGCTGATCATCAGCAACCACAGATGCGAGTTGTGGATCACCAACAATACCCTCACCCTGGTAATTGATACCGTATCTTGCAAGCAAATCAGAAATGTCGTTGATCTCATCGGACGGCTTAGGGTTCGTCACGTTGTTGGCAGGCTTGACCCGGGTATATGGATCAATCATCACGATCAGGCTGCCGCCTCCCATAACGTACTGGTCGATTGCATAAAGCATGTCCTCGTGCAGTATGTCGGTACCGAGCAGAATCAACGCGTCAAGATCAGCCGGTAGCTGGGTTTCAAAGAAGGGCACTACAGCAAGGTCGTAGGCTCGCTTCAGTTCGGCCATAA
>JAAZYQ010000050.1 GCA_014239575.1 Gammaproteobacteria bacterium | reverse complement strand
CCTGTAATCATGGTATCCCGAGCGCAATAGAAATCAGGGTGTTGGAGTCGGCATAACAAGGCTTATGTACTGAAGACGTCCAGGTAGAAATCAAGCGCGAAACCAATACCAAGAGTAGAGCGATATGCCAAAGAAAATACTTTGCCCAAAGAATCTGGATTTTCAGCCGCGTCCGACTTATCCATATTCCCCTGGTGCGAAGGGCGGCGGCCTGGTGTTTACTTCAGGTCAAGTCGCCTGGGATAAGACAGGCAACGTAGTGGGTATTGGCGATGTAGCAGCTCAGACCCGGCAAACCCTGGAAAATGTTGTCTCGGTATTGGCTGAAGGTGGCGCCACCGTAGGTGATGTGCTCAAGTGCACCGTGTACCTTGCAGATATGCGTGATTTCCAGATCATGAACGAGGAGTTCGCAAAGGTATTCCCCACGGATCCACCGGCCAGGACAACCGTCGAAGCCCGTTTGGCAGAGTCAACCATGCTGGTAGAAATAGAGGCAATTGCCTATGTCGGATCGTGATTAACCGCGAACCAGGACGAGTCCGGGCGCGGGCGGACAGTCATATCATTAGGAGTCTTTTTTGAGCAGATCAGCAAGGCCCGCCAGCCCTTTGTGAGTAACGGTGGTTGATTTGGCCGGTTCGATACCGGGGACCGCATCAACATAGCGAGCGTGCTCGTTGTCATGGCAGTACAAACACAGGTTCTCCCAGTTGCTGCCATCTGGAGGGTTGTTGTCGTGGTTGTGGTCCCTGTGATGAACGGTCAATTCATGGAGGTTTTTGCGGGTAAAGTCACGCCCACAACGCCCGCAGACCCACGGATGGAGTTTTAGCGATTGTGCACGGTAGTCACGCTCGCGCGCATCACGGTCTTTTACCGCCTGGGCGACGATCGCATCAAGTTTGCCAGGGTCTGTCATGTGTGTTGGATAATACCGTGAGAGTGAATCTGGTGATACTTGTCAGCCTTGCAAGGTTGCCACAGGCTCTGGACCTGTATCGGTTTGGTTCTTTTCAAATCGCTCAAGTGCAAAGCTTTGAAACGCAAGCTTGGGAATGGTCCCCAGGATAAGATGATAGAGGATATGGCCTACAGCCGGTGCAATGCCAAACCCATGACCTGAAAAGCCGCTGGCCACATAAACGCCCTCTATACCTGGCAGTTTATCAAGAACAGGTAGCGCATCGGGGGTCAGGTCGATGGAGCCACCCCAGAACCGCCGCATCTGCAAGCCTTTGAGACTGGGGCAGATCTCAAATCCGGCTTTCAGCGTTGAATAGACTTTTTCACTGGATGGAAATACATATGGCTGTCCATCCTTCTCAATTACGGCTCCGTTCCATTTTTGTACGCCACTCGACAATCGGAATTTTCCATCTCTTTCCTGGCGCAGGGTGATCGCGCCATCGACAACGCCAAGGACTGGCTTTAAAAGGGCGGCGGCCGGCGTTGTTTGGATAACAGTCGCAATCGCCAAAGAAAGGGGTACCTGTATTCCAAATCGATGGATCAATTGATTGACCCCCATACCGCATGCCAGGAGGCATCGACTTGCCCTGATTGTCCGTCTGCTGGTTATCACGGCGCTTAATTTATTACCTTCAGTTGATAATGTTTCTACCGATTCACCGATCCGAAACACACTTCCGTTTCTTTGTGCAGCCTCTTTGTAGGCATTTACCGTGGCAACGGGATCGGCGTGGCCATCGGTTGGACAAAAAGAGGCCGCCAGTATGTCACTGGAGACACATGGCGCTATAGCTTGAATTTCTTTAATGTCCGAAAGGTAAACAATGTCCAGGCCATGGCTCTTTTGCTTTCTGGCCAGAGCTTCAATGGCTTTAACCTCTTTTTCGTTTCGGGCTAGCCGCAGATTTCCTTCCTGCACATAACCGGTATCGTAATCCAGTGTACGACTGAGTTGACTCCATTGCTCTATCGAGTACTTGGCCAATGGCAGTTCAGGTTGAAGCCTGCCGGATTGGCGTACCCCCCCGAGAGTCCACCCGGATGCCATGGCGGCGGGAACATATTTTTCAATGACCTCGACCTTTAAGCCCGCTTGGGAAAGCTCATAGGCCGTTGCACAGCCTGTTATTCCCGCCCCTACAATGACAATGTCTGGCGACATGTTTTTGATCAGTTATCGCTGGAACTCATATCTTAACAGTGAGGCATGCGTTATCTATTGACCTGCATCGCATAGAAAGAGATATTGCGCATAAGGAGATAATAGTCGGTGTCGACGCCTGAACAACAATCCACTCAAAAAGAGGAGTTCAACTATGGTAGATCGGGAAACTGCAGCAACAATACCACTCATTGACAACGACCAGGTCCGAGTAACGCGCTTTGATTTTACTTCCGGTGCACAAACCGGGTGGCATCGACACGAATATGACTACGTGATCACAGCTATTACCGATCTTGGTATGTTACTTGAGGAGCCGGGTGGCAATGCGCGCGAAGTGGATGTTCCAGCTGGTCAGGCCTATCACCGCAAGGCAGGGATTGAGCATAATGTGATCAATCGAGGATCAAAAAGCATGTCGTTCATCGAGGTTGAGCTGAAACCGCAGTAGGCCTGGGTAACGCCAGTTTTACAATACAGAGCAAGCAGCTTCATCAGGAACTATCCGAAGCCACGAGCTACATATCGACGCGGCGCAGCCCCGTAGAATGCAACGAATGAGAGTACAAAACTGACAAGGGCAAACAGGAACGAGTAGTAGTAGGAGTCAAAGATATCAAAAAGCAGCCCCCCAAGCCAGGGACCGAATGCGCCACCGAACCCCATCCCCGCCAGCACGATGCCGTTAAACAGGCCAAAATGACGGCCAGAAAAAATGTCGGCGGCGCCGACAAAAACACAAACCGCATAAAGCCCTGATCCTAGTCCGAAAAGCACCGCAAAACTGTAAAGCGCGAAAAGGCCAGAACCAGGTTTTAGACCAATAAGCGTAATAAGGGCGATGGTCGCTAGGATAGAGGCAGCAAGGACTGTATTCTCCCGCCCGATATGATCTGATACAAAAGCTGCCGCCTGGCCAATAACCATCGACACTCCAAACAATGCCGTGGTGGAGGCCGCGACCGCAGGACTATAGCCAATGTCAATTGCGTATTTAACCTGGTGAGCCAGAACCAGGTAACAGCCTGTTCCCCAGAACAGCATATTCGAGATAAATAGGAGCCACAACGAACTGCTCGTTAAACCGCTTTTGGTTGTCCAGTTTTCGGGTTTTGTTTCTGGCGTTGATCCAGGTTCCTTGGTTTCCATCGGGAATTTTGGTGTCCCGATGGGTTCTAGCCCGCACTCCTGTGGCGTAAACCGATAACCTACGAGCACGATGGGTAGCAGAACGCCAACTGTAATTAGACCCATCACAACATAAGCAAGGCGCCAGCCCACTCCTTCAATTACAAACTCCATCAGGAATACAAATACAAAACTCAAACCGCCGCCGGTCTGAGCCAGGCCCAGTGCCGTGCCGCGACGATGCACGAACCAGTTCATTATGGTGGGATTGAGAACAGGCGAGCCAACACAAGAGAGGCCAATAGGAGCCAGGACACCAAACAAAATATAAAAGTGCCACAGTTGAGTCGCATAGGAGCAGGCCGCAGCAGCAAGACCGAGTAGGACGATACCAAAGAGCAACAGCGACTTGGCAGGTAGTCTAGTAACCAGGAAACCAGTGATAGGGGCGCATATACCATAAACCAGTAAATGTATTGAAAACATCAGCGCAGTATCACCACGCGCCCAGTTGTATTCATCGAGAATAAAAGGAAAAAATACTGGAAATGAGTGTCGGACTCCATAGGCCAGCAACATTACGAGAAAAGCCACAATAAGGATGACTGATGCTGTGAAGAGAATAGGATTCTTTTGCATAGATGCCGACTGTGTGATGCTTCGAAGAAGAAACGGTGCCAGAGTATAGTCGCTGTCCGGTATGGTTTTATCTTGCCAATCGGTATACTGATCTTCGAGTCGAAAATGGTTTCAGTTTGAAGTTTACCGAAGCCGGATCGTTGTCGTCTCAATGGTTAGTCGCACTTTAAATAGGAGAGTAGACCCAATGACTGCGCCTTTTGACCGACAGGAGTATCAACAACGCCTGGAGCGGGTACGCACCGCGATGAATGGGAGAGATCTTGACGCTATGGTGATCGGAGATCCGGCCAATATGAACTGGCTAACCGGGTTCGACGCATGGTCGTTTTATGTGCCCCAGGTGATGCTGGTGTTGCATGACCACCCACCAGTCTGGTTAGGGCGACAGATGGATGCGGGGTCTGTTCTATTGACTACCTACCTGGGTTCTGAGAGTGTCCGACCTTATGCTGAGGATCTGGTTCAGCGCGATGATGTCCACCCTGTGGACGCAATTGCCAAGTCGTTCAAGGAGTTTGGAATCGCTGACAAGCGAATAGGTTTTGAGAGTGATACCTACTTTTTCTCATTTAAGGCCATAGAGCGACTGCAGTACGGACTGCCCACGGCAGCATGGATTGATGCCGATCGGCTGGTAAACTGGTGCCGGGCGGTAAAAAGTGAGGCTGAGATTCACACGATGCGACAGGCGGCTCGTATCGCCAGTCATGTGATGAGCGTAGCTTGTGACCACATCGCGCCAGGCGTTCGTCAATGCGATCTTGTGGCGAAGGTACTCGCGGCGCAGGTCAGTGGGGTGGACGGCATGGGTGGTGACTTGACCGCGCTGTGCCCATTGATTCTCGCAGGTGAGGCGGCTGCTACTGCCCATCCCCTATGGACAGATGAGCCTTTTACCACAAACCAGACGGTGGCCCTGGAGTTGGGCGGTGCCCGTAAACGATATAACGCAGGGTTGGCACGAACTTTGCAACTTGGACAGGGTACGCAAAAAGTCTACGATACCGCTGGCGCCGTAAAGGAAGGCCTAGAGGCGGTTTTGGACTGTATCCGCCCTGGAATCTCCGCCGGCGAGGTGCATCGCGCCTGGCAGGACGTATTGGATCGTCATCGCCTGGTTAAGGAAAGTCGCATCGGTTACAGCATTGGGGTTGGGTACGCTCCGGACTGGGGCGAGCACACCGTGAGCTTGCGCGCTAACGAAGAGACTGTGTTAGAGCCCAACATGACCCTGCATGTGATGCTCGGCATGTGGATGGACGGGTGGGGCATTGAGTTGAGTGAGACGGTAGCCGTAACCGAAACCGGTGTAGAGTGTCTCACACAGTTTGACCGGGATCTGTTTTCGGTGCAGTAGTGCTGACCATCGGAGGCCATTAAGGGCTTACCATAGTCTTTTCGTGCAACAAAACTGTTGCGGTGTGTACCACGATACAGATCAGCCATATAGAGCTAAAAAATAACCCCGCCTCGGCGGGGTTATTTATCGACGGGTCAGCGCCAGCCTCATATGACTTCTACCGTTAGAGTCTGGAGCGGATCCTCAGGAATCCGGTCAGCAATAACGCCGTCAGGACAGAGACAATTATTGCATCGTCAAAGACAGCGGGTGCACCTGTCAGGTGCTGGTGCCAAAGATTGACCAAGATACCGATCTGTGCAACGACAAGTGCCATAAAGAACGTGCTGCTGCCGTCAGGGCCATTGGTAAAGGTTCGGATCAGGCCGACGACAATGCCAAGCCAGGTAAAGCCGAGGACACGGGCCAAGCCAACCGACTCTACTCCCATACCGTTTTCCGCCAGCCAGGCCTCAGTCATAAAAAGAAGTTGGGCCACATAAAATGCGCCGCCCAGGGTAAATAAAGCCAAAGCGATTGCAGCGGGTGTATCGTTGTACTTCTTGAGCATTTGAAACCCCTTGTACTTTGAATGGAACTCTATCTTACGGTATCAGGTGAAAAACGCAAAACTCAATATGCTTGTAAAAAGGTGGGCGGGCATTATCCGTTTCCAACAGTTTTAATGGAAACTATAAAAAATGGTTTCGTGCCGCGCCGAGTTTTATTAAAGTAAGTGTGGCGAACGCAAATTAACTTAAAGTGATAGAGAATATTGACATGACAGTTTATAGGATCACTCGTTTTACAAGCCCAGACGTGAACAAAGCGGTCGCGATGGCGGAAGGGGCGCGCGAAGAAGTCGCCGCACACGGCGGCTTCTTGGTGGCAACTAACGAAATAATAAGTTTTTTATTTCAGCCACTGAACGACTGCGTAGGCCATCCAAAGGGCCGCAATAAGCAGTACGGTAATCCTCCAATCCATTAAATATCCCGTTGATTGCGCCGTGGTCTCCTAAGTATAGCTCCTGAGATTGATTCCTGATAAGAGGCACTAAAAGCCCAGATCATGGTCATCGGTGATTCGAGAAATAAGCCGATTAAATAAACGGGACATACCAGGATACGCCCCGTTTATTTATGCTCAAGGTTGATTTGGAACTAGAGTCCCCGAGTCACCCGTGTTGGGCCTTCAATAACATCGAAATCCTTGGACACGATATTAGCCAGGGCTGGGTTAGAGCCGACCATGGAAAACAGTTCGGAATTAACAAAGGCTTCATAGGCGTCGCGATCCTCCCAGATATAAACACCGCCATAGGTATTGTTTTGGTCATCAGCCAGCCAATGTTTTGAAACGAGGCCAGGCACCGCGGCAAATGTTCCGGCAAGATCGTTACAGACTGCATCGTACTCGGCGCGGGTAATTCCCTCTAGATTGAAATTAATAATCTGGATGTGCATATCTCTTCTCCAAACGGCGGTGGTTATCGACAGTTTAGTTTAACCGATTCAATAAGTTTCAGTTGGTATATGCCAGGAGTGCCGACAGACTGAAATTGCATTTGCGAAGATCTTAGATGACTCCCATCACATTTATCCCTGAACTCCAAGTTATCCAGTGACGACGCGCACATTTTCTGCCTCCAACTGAGGCAACAATGAGACCTCTGAAATTAACCAATTCAGCATAACCCAAGGACGCCAAAATGACCAAACAGCAAACACAGTTGACGATGGATGAATTGAATCAGGTAGCCGGATCCGGTAGCTGGGTACTCTAGAATGTTCAGGTTACAAGCTTTAATCCAGCGATACACCGTGTCAACAAGTCAGCAAATGGCCTTGTTTTAATCAAGGGTTTGGGGCCACAAAAAGGGCGAGGGCAAAACGGGAAATATGGCCATAACGACAAACCCAGCCAGTGCTAGAAAGAGGGTAGTTCGAGCAAGTAGATAGAAGTTATCCCCTTGGGAAGGTCATAAACGGGTAGAGGCTCAGAATCCTTCCCAGTCTCTTAGAGCGGGTACGGCAAAAGCAAGCGGTGGATGACGCCTAATGATGGTTCTTGCAACCAGCGAGGTGCCGGCAGCAATCGGAAATTCAACTCCACCCCCAGATGCCCAGAGATAGCCGCTGGGGTGTTCTGAACCCAGGGTTAGATTTGCCACAACTTCGATCCGTGCTCCAGCGCCGACCATCTGTTGGGCGAGGTAATCGTGCCCAATGGTCAATGCAGCCGCTTGGGGTGTTACCGGAAGCTTTGACGCAGATCGAACGGTCGCAAGCAGTGTTCGGGAGTTTTTCGATGCCAGAGGTAAAGTGGAGCCCGCCGGGTTGATGACCGATGGCATCATCAATTCCATTGACATACCTGGTTTTATTTTCTTGCCATCGCTGTTCGGATAATAGGCGACGATCTCAAGTGTGTCGGAGTCATCGTGTCTATCAATTACCGCAATTTCGTTGCCGGGTCTAACGACTGCGCCAGTGCCAACCGTTAGCTCAAGAATCTGACCCGTTGCCGGACTTCGAATCTGACTCTGTTCGCGTAGTTGCGCGCTAAGACCGTCCAGGTGACGCTGAAGACGGGCACGGTCCAGCCGGTTTTTATACTTCACCTCTGACATTTCCTGATCGAGTCTGGCAGTGTCAGCCAAGGTCTGCAGTAGTTCCCGACGCAGACTATCCACCGCCTGTTCTCGCTCTTTGGCTTTTTTTGCGCTTTGCAGGTGTCGTTCGGCTGCCGCAACCCGCGAGCGGTTAAGTTCCAGGTGTCTGACGTCGATTTCCGCCAATACCACCTGCTGGTCGGTCGTGGCCTCCCGCGCAGCAAACAGGTCCTCCTCGGTTAGGAGTTCTTTCAGGCGTAATTTCTCGGCACGGCCAAGCCGGGCTTTTAATTCAGCATCCTGACGTGATTCAAGTTCTTTTACGCGCAATAGTTCGGTTTCCTGCGCAGCAAAGAACTCCCGCTCCTGATTGATGGACAAGCGGTAGGTATGTCTCAGTTGCTGGGTCTCATCTTCGAGGACGCGAATCCGCTTTTTTATCTTGTCGCGTTTGTCCTGGAGGACCTGTCGGTCCAGGTCTACATTCCTGTCATGGAGCGCTGTTGTCTTTTTTTGCGTGGCTAAAAGCTCAGTAAGTTCGTTACGCGCAGCGTTGATTTGCTGTTTCAGCAAAGGTCGGTCGATAACGGCTAGTAACTGGCCACGTTCGATGACATCGCCAGGGCCGACCCGCCAGCTGGCAATTCTACCGCTGGTGCCTGATTCCACTGATATGACCGAGTACCGATCAACGACGACAGAATGCCCCGAGACGGTGACCGGCAAACGACCGGTGACCAGATATACCAAAGCGCCCAGGAGGATAACGCCCAGAACCGCTATCGCGATTGTGTCAGTCTTACGAGCCACTGGCAGGTGGCGAGCGATATCCTCCGGTGAGCGTAGGGCGACGTTAGCAGCGTTATCGATCATTTGGGAATTTAAGGCGGGGGGTTGTTCCGGGGGTTAGTTCACACGAGTTGCCGACTGATCAGTTCCCGGAAGATTCCGGGCGCTGTGCTAAGTTCGGCAAAAGTACCATATTGGGCAACTCGCCCTTGATCAAGCACAATCAGTCGATCAGCGTTTCGTATGGTGCTGAGCCGGTGGGCGATGACTACGCGGGTGACACGGCGCCTATCGAGTGCTTCGGTAACTACCGATTGGGTACGGTTATCCAAAGCGCTGGTTGCTTCGTCAAAAAACACCATCTTTGGCCGGGTTGCCAGTGCTCTGGCGATCAACAGGCGTTGACGTTGCCCGCCAGAGAGGTTTGTTCCGCCTTCGGCGACCACCGTATGGATTCCCATGGGCATTTTTTCGATATCACCCGCCAGTCCAGCATCAGCGGCTGCCTCCCATGCTTCTGAGTGGGTAATCTGCACGTGGTTTGCTATATTTTCATAAATACTGCCTGAGTTGAGGCGTCCATTTTGCAGCACGGTACCGATCTGCCGGCGGACAGCGATGACGTCCAGTCCGGCAAGATCTTTGCCATCGTAGAGTACACGCCCTTGCTGCGGTCGGTCGAAACCCAATAGCAGGCGAAGCAGAGTCGATTTTCCGGAGCCGGAGTGGCCGACGATGGCCACGAGTTCACCGGGACGAATCTCCATGCTAACCCCGTCAAGAACGGGTGGGCTATCTTCATGGTACCGAAAGAGGATACTGTCCAATGCGATGTGACCACTTAAGCGACCTGGATCAACAGATTCGACGCCAACCTCAAGCTCTCCTTCAAGAATCGGCTTAACCCTCTTTGCCTTTACCATGGTGTCGATGATGCTGACGATGGTATTGCTGATAGCCGACCATCCCGACAGGTACAGGACAAACGCCGTGTTGAAAGCAATAAATGTCCCCATGGTCATCTTGCTCCCACCTCCCGGCTCAAGATCAATCACCAAACTGGCGCTGACCCAAAACAAAAGCCCGGTTGCCACAGGTGACAAGGCAATGTGAAACAAGGCAACGGCATCGGCCAACTTATCTATGGTTATTTCCAGTTTGAGTTGTGGGGTGTAACGTGATGCCCAGTGACTGAAGGCCCGGTACTCGCTGCCGGTAAGTCGTAGTTTGGGTACGCTGCCGATTAACTCGATGACCATACCGTGAAAGGCTCCCGCCATTTCGATAAGTCGGAAAGAAAGGCGTTGAATCACATAACTCGAGCCGATAGTAATGATCATCACGATAATTCCAATCCAAAAGGCGATGACCGCAAGATCAGGACTGTAGTGCCATAGCAGGCCAAAATTGAGCAGTGCCAGAATTCCCGATACCAGTGGACGAAGTGTTGCTACCCCCAACTCCCGGTTGATGTCACTGACCGCGTTCACACGGGTTTGCAGATCACCGCTGGAATAAGATCTAAAGAACGAGGGGCTCAGCTGCAGCACTCGATCCCAGGTTGCCGCCTGGGCTGCCATTTCGCGTCGTATCCCCAGGCGCAGCGAGGCCATGGCCTGAACAAAGCTGAAAACGGTTCCTGCCAAGGCTGCGACTAACAACAATGCTGCAATTTCATAAAGCATTCTTCTATCGCCTTCGGGTATCGCAGTATCGAAAAGTATGCCAACCGTCCAAGGCACCAACATGCCAAGCAAGGTTGCTGCTGTACCCGAGAGGATGATCAGGGTCATATCGCGTAATTGTCCTCGCGCTGTAAACAACAGCAACTGAAATACGTTAGTGACTTGGCGGGAGAGTGGTCGATAAATCATGCAGGCATCAATACAAAGCTGGCTTCGCAGTGAGTCGCTAAGACGCTCCCGCTTGCCATTGGCATGAACTACATCGTAGGCATTTCGTGCAGGCAGTAAAGCCACGGGCTGTCTTTGGTCCTCGCCCAGAAAGCCAAGCAGCGGTCCAGAATCCCTTCGCCACCAACCGGGTGTCAGTGTGATCTCGCGCCAACGAAGACGAGATGACCGGGCAATGGGATCAAGCGGGTGGGAAGCGCGCTCGACATCATCTGAGGCAACAGGAGGGGACACCTCAAATCCGATCTCCTGACCGAGAACCTCAAGAACAGTGAGCAAGTCGGAATCTCTGGTAGCAAACACCTGTTGTGGATTAAGCACTCTGGTAAGTTCAGATAGCGCTGCCGCAGTCTGTTGCCGCTCCAGGGAGAGCGCCTGTCTACGCCGCGCGAGTTCACCAGCTTCATCTGCCTTGGTTTGCCAGGCAAGATGCCGGATCAGGCAATCCTGAAGTCCGTTGATTGCCTCGTTAACCCATTGAGTATCGGCGATCAGTGACTCAATACCTTGTATTTCGATCTGCGCTGGATTTCCACCCGTAATCGCTGGGATGTGATCAGGCCATATCACCCAGCCACAGGCCGGATCGATTAAAAGATGGGCGTCATCACCCAGGTTGATCTGACCGTCCAGCACCCGCAAACAGTAGCCGCGGCCAGCAAGAGACTCGATCCTCTCAAACTCGGGAATCTCAACTATTCCTAGCGTAGCCTGGGTGCCTGATACGGTTTTGGGAGCGCCATCGGCGAGGTAGCGACCCACATGCTCGGACCAAATAGTGATGTCCCGCACCTTTTCAGGAGCATGCTCAGAAAGACTTGGTGAAGCCGTGGGGATCTGTCGTATTTCGGACGTTTCACTGGCAACCACGAGCATACCGAAGGCGTATTCTTCGGTACTGGGGTGAAACCCAAAAAGGGTGTGTCCCGCAGGGATGGTAAACAGGTGTCGCCTATGTCCGGCAGGAGTACCACCTTCAAGGCGGGTGCCGAATACTTCAATGGCACCGCTTTCAACCTGCCAGGCCGTTCCCGCCTGATCTGGAATCAGCGACTGGTTGCGTCGCAACGAAAAATGACTTGTTGATTGCCCTCCCTCTGCTGGTTTGTCTATCATAGATTTTCAACCTCACCAGCGCTCTCTCCGGCACCCTCACTGGCTTGCAACAGGGAAGCATAGTGTTGGTCCTGTTGCCAAAGTACGGCGTGGGTGCCCCGTTCTACGATTACCCCAGCCTCGAGAACAATGATCTCGTCGCTGTCACGTATCGTACTCAGCCGGTGCGCAACCATGATGCAGGTACAGCCACGAGACAGAAGGCTTTGTCCGATCAGGTATTCGGTTTCTGCATCAAGTGCGCTGGTGGCCTCATCAAGAACCAGTATGCTCGGGTTATGGACCAGTGCCCGGGCGATCTCCAGTCGCTGTCTCTGGCCACCGGAAAGGTTGGCGCCGCCTTCTATGAGTTGGCCATCGAGTCCGCCAGGCATGGCAAGAATCGTGTCGAGTATCTGTGCATCGGTACAAGCACGTATCAATGACTCTTCCTCGACGGTAGAGTCCCACAGAGTCAGATTGTCCCGTACGGTTCCTTCAAACAAGAACACTTCCTGACTGACGACTGCAAGCGACGCCACCATGAGGTCACGCGGGATAGCCGTTCTTTCGTGGCCGTCAATCCGGATGACACCAGTCCAGGGTTGGTAAAGGCCGCAGATGAGATGAGCAAGCGTTGTTTTCCCGGAGCCGCTGCCACCGACCAACGCCAGGCGTTTACCCGGAGCAACGTTTATTGAAATTTCCTCAAAAAGCGCAGGCTCCAAAGGGCTGTAGCCAAAGCTGACGTCGCAAACGCTCACGTCTCCCCGGAGTATGAGAGGCCAGTCATCTTCAACGTCAGCGTTGGCAGGTTTCATCTCGACGGGCGCTTCGACATCTACCGGCGCCTCCAACACATCATTCAGGCGGTGCAGATCACCTTCCAGTTCCTGGATTTCGGCACCAAGGCTGACCAGGCCCCCGACCGGCGCCTGAAAACTGGCCATCAGGGCGGTAAAGGCAATCAGCGTTCCAACCGACATCTCACCGTCCATGACGGCCAGCCCGCCGATAAGATAGATGATCATGGTATTTAACGAGTTGAGAATCACGGGTAGCATGCCCAGTGCCTGGGTAGACAGTTCCAGATCCTGCATGCTGTTAATTGCCTTGGTATACCGGCCCGACCAGCGGTGAAAGAAATTCGTTTCTTGCCCTGCTGCTTTGATCGTCTCCATGGATTGAAGGGCAGCAATCGAATCGCCACTGACTTTGCCAAAATCCTGCACGAGTCTGAGATTCGCGTCGACCCGTTTGGAGCGCAGCAGCCGTAGAGCCAGAAAACTGATAGCGGCAAAGGCGACACCGATCAAGGTCAGTACCCAGTTGTAATAAAGCATCAGAATCAGATAAAAGCCCATCATGACGATGCTGAGAACGGTATCTGCGATCCGTCCTGACAACGTTTGCGCAAGTCCGTCATTGAGGCCTTGACGAGATGCGATTTCTCCGGTGTAACGCTGTGAGTAGAACCCGGCTGGAAGTCGAAGCAGATGCCAGAAGAATTGGCTGGCCATGGAAATAGCCAAATGTATCCGCAGGCGCCTGAGAAAGACGAATTTTGCGGCTTCGGCGAGAATTTTGAAAAGGACCGTAGCGCCCATGGCAAGGACCAGTGGCATTAACCAGTTAACTCGTTGCTCTCCCAGCACCCGGTCAAGAAAAATCTGGGTGAAGGCTGGCAGCACCAGGCTTGGGACAGTCAACAACAATCCAGCGGATAGCAGGTGATGTATCGCTGTGCCCGAATGTTGCAGACGCTGATACACGGCTTTGATCAGGCTGGGTCGTTCTCCCCCCTTGGTGAACTCGGGCCCGGGCTCGAATGTCAGCGCCACCCCGGTATACCCTTGATCGAATTCGGCCATAGTTATCTTTCGATGGCCATGGGCGGGATCATTAAGGTAGACCAGATCTTTTGACTGGTCGATTCCTTCAACGACCAGAAAATGGTTGAAATCCCAGAACACCACGAATGGGAAATCCAGATTTCTGACCTCGTCCAGGCTTACTTTGAGTCCCTTGGTCTGCAGGCCGTAGCTTCTGGCGGCCTTGACAATGTTAGAGGCTTTGACGCCATCTCTTGAGACGCCGCAGACCGACCGCAAGGTAGTGAGTGGTACTACTTTGCCAAAGTATTCGAGGATGATCCCAAGGCTTGCGGCACCACACTCAGTGATCTCCAATTGCAGCAAGAGCGGCGTTTTTATGCGTTTCACGATCAACCGCTTCCCAGGGTCGGCCGGTCGACACTTAACCGGTATTTGGCTGCAAAGCGTGCAAATGGACGTTGACGACGGTACGTTACCAACAGGGATGCGGTGGTTCCAGGAAGAATCTTGGCATTGGGCCCATTTTCGGAAGTCCACTGGTACCCACTTTGACTGCTTTTGCTTTTTAGCAACCGTATTTGCGCTTCGATCACCCGGCCTCCTGCGATCAACTCAGTCGCGAGTTGCTGATTCCCAATACTTTTTTTCACAGCAGCCAAAGAGACTGGAAACTGTGCAACTGAAACAATATTGCCAACCATACTGCCGTAACGCTCTTTGGGGTAAGGGTCAGGAGAGACTCTTATACGCATGCCTGGAATAAGGCGTCTGCCATAGGTGTTATTGAAATATCCAAGGACGACCAGTGAGTCGGGCCCGACAGAATAGTC
>JAAZYQ010000004.1:7675-56510 GCA_014239575.1 Gammaproteobacteria bacterium | reverse complement strand
GGCGCCAGGTCGCGCGCGATGCGCACGGCGATTTCGGGTTCGATACCGATCATATGCAATGCACTGGCATCGATAGATGCGGGAGAGGGCACAACCTGGCTTTCAAAGCAGCGGCCGCTGAACGGAAAGTCCAGTTTGAGCATTTGTCGGGCAGTGATGTTGGTGCAGCCGACTTTATAACCGATCGGGGGGCCGATATCGTTACTGAGGAGTCCCACCAGTTGCGCCTGGGCCGCGTAGGCGTTGGTCAGATCGTTCGGTAGCGCTTCGGCCGGCAGGCCCGTCAGTGCCTCGCCCGGACGGCGGGCCTGGTAGAGCATGCGGGCGGCAAGTTGTGAGCTTGACATCGGAGGATTCCTGAGTGAAAAGCACACGATATCTACAAGTGTAGCCTGGCGCAAGGCCAGTTTCTGAGCGGCTTGTTGTAGTGTTTTTTCTGGTAACTGGCGTGTGGCACCGATATCATTACGTGTTCTCTTTCAATTCAGCAATCGTTTCAAGGCTATGTCTTCTCAGTCACCACTTTTTCAACCACTCCAGATCCGCGGCTTGAGCCTGCCCAACCGCCTGGTTATCTCTCCTATGTGTCAGTACAGCGCTGATGATGGGTTGGCTAATGACTGGCACCTGGCGCACCTGGGCAAGTTTGCCCAGGGCGGCGCGGCAGTCGTATTTACCGAAGCGGCCGCAGTGCAGCGTCGCGGCCGCATTACTCATGGCGATTTAGGCATCTGGACCGATGCCCAGGCCCAGGCTCTGGCAGGCATTGCCCGGTTTATCTCCAGCATGGGTTCGGTGCCGGCGATCCAACTGGCACATGCTGGACGCAAGGCCTCCATGCAGCGGCCCTGGCATGGCAACGGACCGCTTGACGACAGTGATCGGGCTCGCGGCGACGAGCCCTGGCCAGTGGTTGGGCCTTCGGCTATCGCTTTGGGCGAGGGGTGGCTGGTGCCATCTGAGATGACCCCGGCTGAGATTGCCCAGGTGGTTGAAGATTTTGCCGCCGCGGCACGCCGAGCCGATAACGCAGGCTTTGGTATTGCCGAGGTGCATGCAGCACACGGGTATCTGGCGGCGAGTTTTCTCTCACCCATCAGCAATCACCGTACCGATATCTATGGCGGTGACCGCGCGGGCCGGTCTCGCATGCTGCTTGAAACGGCGGAAGCCGTGCGCGCTGCCTGGCCCCACGACAAGCCGCTGTTTGTAAGGGTATCTGCGGTGGATGGCGCGCCGCAGGGCTGGTCACTGGAGGATACGGTTGCTCTGGCTAAGGATCTGAAAGGTCTTGGTGTTGATGTCGTTGACTGCTCCTCGGGTGGCATTCTTGGCTCGGCCACAGCTGCCAAGGGTCCGCCGCCGCAACCGGGTTTCCAGGTACCCTATGCGCAGGCTGTCAAGGAAGAGACGGGCCTGATGACTCAGGCAGTGGGGTTTGTGCTGACTCCTCACCAGGCCGTGGATATCGTCGCAAAAGGGCAAGCCGATCTGGTTGCTATTGGCCGCGAGGCGCTGGACGACCCCAACTGGCCACTGCATGCCGCTTTGGCACTGGATGCTGATCAGGCATGGGAGCATTGGCCGGTGCAATATGGCTGGTGGCTGTCGCGGCGAGCCAAGGTACTGCAGGCGTTGCGAGAGACGACAACGACGGCATAAGGAAGTTTTCGGTTTTGGCTGTTGTAGCAGCGGCACAGTAACAGCAATAGTTGCGGGATCGACCATACTTTAAAACGCGCGTGGCAGTGACAAGTTGCCAGGACAAAACCGAACCCAAAGAAGAAGAAAACCATCGGAGATGAAGTAATGCAAGCCACTGTTGTCAGTTCATGGAATGATTTTGATCCCTTGAAGCACGCTATTGTTGGGCGGGCAGACTTTACCTGTATCCCCCCGTCCGAACTGGCCACCGAGGCCAAGATTCCGGACGATAGCGACATGCGGGGCATGTGGGGGCCGCGTCCTTTGCGTACTATCGAGCAAGCCAACCAGCAACTCGATCAGCTGGTCGGCATATTGGAAGGGCGTGGTATCCGGGTCGACCGGCCGGAGCCGATTCAATGGAATCAGGCAGCGATCACGCCAGATTTCACCACTGGCTCGATGTTTGGTTGTATGCCACCGCGGGATGTCCTTTTGACCGTGGGTAAGGAGATTCTGTCTGCGCCCATGTCATTTCGTTGCCGCTACTGGGAATACCTGGCGTATCACTCGCTGATGCAGCGCTATTTCGATGAAGACCCGGGTTTTCGCTGGGAGCAGGCACCTCGGCCACGACTGACAGACGATGCATACCAGGCCGGCTACTTTGATGAGATCACAATAGAAGAGCGCTTAAAGCGCACGGCGGCACTTGATTTCGTCACCACCGAGCACGAGCCGCTTTTTGATGCGGCTGACGTGTTACGTATAGGGAAAGATCTGTTTTGTCAGCATGGGCTGACCACCAATCGCCGTGGCATGCAATGGTTGCAGCGCCATTACCCAGATCACAGAGTACATGCCGTGAATTTTCCCGGTGACCCTTACCCAATTCATATCGATGCGACCTTTGTGCCGTTGCGGCCAGGCCTTATTATGAATAACCCCAACCGCAAACTCCCCGAAGATCAACGAAAGATTTTTGAGGCTAACGACTGGCAGATTATTGATGCGGCGCAACCCTCCAATGATTCACCGCCGCCGCTGTGTTACTCCAGTGTCTGGCTTTCGATGAACGTCTTGATACTGGATCACAAGACGGTGATCGTGGAGGCCAGCGAAGTCAAACAGATCGAGCAGCTCGACAAACTCGGTTTTGAGGTATTGCCGCTAGCGTTTCGTGATGCCTATCCTTTCGGCGGTGGCTTGCACTGTGCAACTGCCGATGTGCTGCGCGAGGGATCGTGCGAAGATTTCTTTCCCAAGCAGGTCTCCGGAACACAGATATGAGGTGCAAGTGGACTGTCGAGAAAGGTACGCCCTAGTTTTTGGCCTGGTGTTGATAAACACCGTTGAGAAGGCAAGCCGCCTGACCGTCGCTGACTACAGCATAGGCTTGTAACGTTTCGCCGGGCCAGATTTTGGCGTAACCAAGCCAGCCGCTGTCACTGATTTCTGGGAAGATCTTCTCCACATCCGGTCTTTGCCTTCCAGAAAAGGCAATTCCGTTTATGGTTCCATCGACAACAAAGAGGACCGTATCTGCCCTTTTTTGAGCCTGGCGGTTAACAGCCCACCCTGCCAAACGGATGCCATTTTTATCCGACTTCACCATTTTGACCTCATCAATATGGCCAGTGCAGTGATTTCCAGATGCCATAACTAGGCGTGCATTCAGAGGTTGTCCAACCAGCGCCACTGCGTCAGTAGAGAAAAGACTAAGCCGCTCTTCTTGCAAAATTCCAATCTTATCCATGACCCGCCTGGGGTGTGGGTGAATGTGACGTATCGCGGATTTATCATACACTCCTGTCAAGAGTGACGAAGCGGCAGCCATTCTTGTTCGTGCTAAGTGTTCTGCAATCTCGGGAACTTTGAACTGGTAGGTGATGGCGCTGGCGATAGCCGAAAATATCAGGAATCCGCTTAAATGGCGTAGTGCCACTTTCATCCGTGCGTTCTTGAGTTGTACCGTAAGAAGAATCGTAATGCTGGAAATCCAGTAGATCACGGCGGGCGTTGAATAACGGCTTGAGGCTGCTTGTTCAAGGCCAAAATCAACCCGGCCAAGTCCGGTAATTAACGCGGTCAAGAGAATAAAAATAGAGACGGCGAGGAGCGTCCGACTTGCTTTGCTGTCAAACCGCGCATTGTCTTTGTCAAAAATAAAAAGAATGACTGACGTAGTGGTTATGAGAATACCCACCATGCCAATCCCGATGGCATATTCTTGCCAAAAAGGCGAAATCGGGCGCCCGATATAGATGGCAACATACTGAGCGAGCGGCCATATATTCTCAAGCCCTTCCCATGGGTTGCTGTGGCCCGACACAAATTCGAAATCGTAAAAATAGGCCAACCAAATAAGGCAAGCGATACCCAGGAAAGCAAGCAATCTTCTCAATGACCATCTTTGCTGTATGGCGATCAGAAGACCAACTGGCCAAGTCAAAAGGCCATTTGCCATCGTGAAAGTTGCTCCAATACAGAACATAATCCCCAGAGCAAATGGCAATTCTGAGATGCGCGAATTAGGGTGGGACCGTGTGGGGACATGCTGCAGCAGTGAGAAGAATGCAAGAGTCGACAAAGCAAAAACACCAACGAATTGAAGCTGAAAGCCCCAGACTAGGTTCCGGATTTGGAAGACCGAAAACATCAGGAGGACTACCAGACCACCCGCAATAAGACTTGCGCCTAATTTGAATCTCAATGACTTGCAAACCAGTACACATAAGAAAATTGAATGAATGAGTTGAATGGAAATAAGACAGCCTAAAGTAAAGATCCCGCTCCCTTCAAACCATTTAAGATCAGAAAAAAATATAAGCCGTGGCACGGCGATTCGATGTTCATTATGCTGGTCGAACAAATGCCACCATGACGAATCTGTGTCTCGCCATTTCTCATGCCAATGGGCAATCATCTCCCATTCATCACCATGAGGTAGGCGAACATAGTCGTGAAAAACGATATACAGGGTAGTCGCTACTGTCGCGACGCTTACTGCGACAGCCACTACAGTCATCATAGTCACCAACAGTAAAAACCACGGTGTTGGCTCTGGAATGCTTGCTTCTTCGGCAGGTACTACGGTGTTAGCAGAACTCAACGGTGCCATACCTGCAGGTGTGTGTCTTGATGCTGGCCACGATCGATCTGGCCATGCCGGGCTAAGCGACCCTCCAGCCAGCAGTAAAAGATGATAAAAAGATATCCACTGGAGACTTCATCAACCTTGAACTTGGATACCCCTTCCTTGCGGTTATACCAGTTGTTGGGAAGAATCTTGAAGCTGTAACCACGGACCATCGCCTTCAGCGGCAACTCAACCGTGAGGTTAAAGCCATAAGCGAGTAGGGGTTGCAGGCCGGCAATCACATGGCGCCCATAAAGTTTGAATGCATTGGTTGTATCGTTATAGCGTGTAAGGAATAAAATTCGAATCAACTGATTGCCTAGACGATTCAGTATTCGCTTAACCAGGGGATAGTCGACAATAGTGCTGGATTTTGAAAAGCGAGTCCCAAACACGCAGTCTGCGCCCTCCCTGAAGGCGCGATAGAAGCGCACCAGATCAACCGGATCATCGGAGCCATCAGCCATTACGATGGCGACGCAGTCTCCACGAAAGGTGGTCAAACCAAGTCGTACTGCGTAACCAAAGCCATTCGGCGGCTCGTTATCGATGTGGCGAACGCGGTTACTGGACAGCTTCTCCAGTATCGCTTTAGTCTGGTCTGTGGAATTGTCATTAATAACCAAAATCTCATAGTCGATTGATTCACCTTCCAGCACTGACGACAAGGACTTGATTGTCTCCTCAATGTGTCCCTCCTCATTATGTGCCGGGATAACCACCGACAGCAGGTTGTCAATGCCTGATGCCTGCCATTCTGCTAGGGACTGAACAGTAATCGGCATGAGTCAGTCGAACAGGCGTTCGGATTGCCCCTCAATGACGGCACGCATTATTTCTTTAATGCCATGTTTTATCTGCCATTTGGGGTAGTGGTTCTCGAATCGAGAGGTATCGCTCACCCACCACATGTGATCGCCGACTCGGTGAGTGTCAGAATAAGTCCAGTTAAAATTTCTGCCTGTCATCTCCTCAGCCATAGTGATCGCTTCAAGCATTGAGCAATTGGCATAGCGGCCACCACCAATGTTGTAAATCTCAGCAACGCGAGGCTCTTCGAAGAAGTGCCAGAAGGCATTAACAAGATCATTTGAATGGATATTGTCACGCACCTGTTTGCCTTTGTATCCGAAAACCGTGTAGTTATCACCAGTTAGTGCGCATTTCGCGAGGTAAGCCAAAAAACCATGTAACTCCGCGCCCGAGTGTCCGGGGCCGGTCAGGCAGCCTCCTCGAAAACAGGCGGTTTTCATCTGGAAATACTGGCCATATTCCTGTACCAGGATATCAGCAGCCACTTTAGAGGCACCAAAAAGGCTGTGCAGTGTGCTGTCAATACTCATTGATTCATCGATTCCCTTGTCAAAGAACTGATGATCCCGGGAGAGTTCCCAGCGTGTCTCAAGCTCCTCCAGCGGCAGTCGGTTAGGGGTGTCGCCATAGACCTTATTGGTGCTGGTGAAAATGAAGGGCGAATCAGGGCAACTTTCGCGCGTCAACTCCAATAGGTTCAAAGTTCCAGTGGCATTCACACTGAAATCGGTGAGTGGCTCGCGCGCAGCCCAGTCATGTGAGGGCTGGGCTGCCGTGTGCAACACGAGCTTTATATCTTTGCCATAACGCCGAAAAACGGTGCGCAGCGCCTCTATATCGCGAATGTCGATACTTTCATGATGATACGCCGGTAAATCTGCTTGCAATTGTTCTCGACTCCAGTTCGTACTGGCACTGGCACCGAAGAAATAGGCTCGCATGTCGTTATCAATACCAACAATATCCATCCCCTTGTCTGCGAAGAAGCGAACGGCTTCCGCGCCAATTAACCCAGCTGAGCCGGTTACCAGTACTACCACGTTGTGTCTCCTAGAGGGCGGCTATTAGGAGCCTAAAATAGGTTCGAGCTGATTTCGGTGATCGGTAAGCCAGGCGAAAATTTCTTCCACAGTAGTTTCAACCGAATGCTGTGGCTGCCAGGTAGTGGCATCGCTCACCGCTTGTGTGTCGGTGATATACCAGGGGATATCAGCATCTCGAGTCTCGGGCTTACAGGCAATATTTAGGTGTGAGGATGAGTGTTGTTTACACATTTGTGTTAACTCGTTTAATGAGACCGATATCTTCCGTCCACCACCTACATTGAAAACCTGGCCAGATAGACTGGAAATTTTCGAAAGTTGCAACTTCAGCAGGCGATACAAGTCCGCGACATGGAGGATATCGCGAACCTGACATCCAGTTCCTCCAAAACCCAGGTAGGCGAGCGACCCTCCATAAAGGTGTCGTGCCGCCCACAATACCATGAACCCCTGGTCGACCTTGCCCATCTGCCAGGGGCCCGTTAACACGCCACAGCGGTTGATAATGCTGCGAATGCCGTACATCTGTGTGTACTCGGTCAGTAGAAGTTCAGACGCAAGTTTGGTGGCGCCATAAAGCGATCGCGGCCCGTTAAGTGGAAACGCCTCGGAAATACCATCAGGGCTCCAGCCGGTACCCGACTGGTCCTGACCGATTTCAAGTCGGCCATTTTTCTCTGTCAACGGCAAATCGCGCAGGGGCTGAATGGGGTACACCCGGCTGGTCGAGAGAAAAACAATATCGGCATTGTTTTTGCGCGCCATTTCAAGACAGTGTGTGGTACCCGTCAGGTTAGTGTTGACCAGGTATGCCGGACTTGAATCATAGCCGGCGTGTACCGACGGCTCGGCCGAGCATTCAACGAGTAGATCAAAAGCTCCTGCCTGAAAGATATCTTCAGGGTTACGGATATCGCCGTGGAAAAACTCAACACCATGATCTGCAAGTCTCGTCAAGGCCAGCTCGGATCCTCGGCGTTTGAGATTGTCCAGCACAGTAACGC
The DNA here is from genome assembly GCA_014239575.1 of Gammaproteobacteria bacterium. Taxonomy (GTDB): domain Bacteria; phylum Pseudomonadota; class Gammaproteobacteria; order Arenicellales; family UBA868; genus UBA868. The sequence continues at coordinate 48,867 of JAAZYQ010000004.1, read as the reverse complement.
GGGTATTCTCGAGATCTCTTTTAAATGATATCGCAGTGTTTGACCCGACGAACCCGGCGCCGCCGGTTATCAGTATGTTTTGATAAACCGTCATGGTTCTATCGGTTAGGCTATCCTATGACTGGCCAGTGAGCGACCATTTGGGAGTTTCTGCGGACTTTCAGACTAAGTGAACTGCAATTATAGCGACTAGTGTGACTGAACTGGTTGCGTGGCGCGTTTTCAAGTTATTGCCGTAACATTACCAGCGCGCGTCCCGCCACCGCTACGAGTACCAGCGAGCCCCCGGCAAGGGCGGTGGCGCTTGGACGCTCGCCAAAGCCCAGCCAGACCCATAACGGTCCCAGAGCAAACTCAATGAGGACGATGAGCATGATCTCGGCGCTCGCTACGTAGCGTGAACTCTGGATGAACAGAAAATGAACCACCGTCACGATAATGCCGCCCCAGAGCAGGCAGATCAGACTGTCGTGCATCGTCAGGTGATAATCAAAGCCGGCACCGGCGAGCCCAATACATAGGCTAATGGCCCCACCGATGAAGCTGACAGGCAGCATATTTCGGTCCTTCGCCAGGCGCAGGAATATCACGAACATCGAAAAAAACACCGCACACAAAAGCGCCAGGGCATTACCCAGCACTGAACCCCCGCCCAGCCCATCGACAACCATGATTCCGATACCGATCATAGCTACCGCGATGGCAATGAGCGTTGACCGGGACAGTTTCTCGCGCAGTATGAGCCAGGCAAGCACCGCCGTGATGAGTGGACAGGCGCTAAGCGTAAACAGGGCATTGGCGATTGTCGTGTGGGTCATTGCCAAGATCAGCGTAGGATTAGCCAGGCCCAGGCAAACGCCGGCGCCGAGGCCAAACCAGCCGCAGTCCAAAAACATTCGTGGCAACCGCCAGCGGTAACGCAAGATCAGCATAGCCAGCACCGCGAACGTAAAAAATGCCTGGCGTCCGAAAATAACCTGCCACTCGTTTGCGGTTTCAATACTGCGCAGCATGAAGCCGTTGACGGAGATCAGCAGGCTGCTGCAGGCAATCAGCGGTACCGCGAAACGTTCGGAGAACGTGCGCGCCGGGATGGTCTCATAGGTGGTCACGGCGCGCGTGCGGGTTGGGAATAAAGTGTGGCGATGGACAGCCCCACCAGAGTCGCAATGATGATGCTGCCGCCGATCAATGTGTGCTGGCTCGGTATCTCTCCCAGTACCAGCCAGACCCAAATTGGTGCAAGCAACGCTTCCAGGCGCATGATGAGGCTTGCCTCTGGCGCAGAGATATACCTTGGGCTCAAAGTGATCAGCGCAATACTGACGGGCACGATCAACAGTCCCAGCAGCAGCATAAAGGCCAATGCCTGCCCGTGGATACTTGTCGGAGCGGCAAAAGGCCAAGCCACCAGGCAGACGAGTGCACCGCTCCAGGCCATTGCCGGAATCATGCTTATAGCACGGTGTTTGCGAATCATGACGAAGTTGAATGCCAGCGAAAAGCTGCCAGCCAGCGCAGCGAGATCGCCGGCGGTACCGCCATCTTCCATACTGCCTGAGAAAACCAGGGCCAGGCCAATGACAATAGTCACTGCAGCCAGCCAGGTGCGAAGTGTAATGGGCTCGTGAAAAATAAAGTGACTCAGCAGAGCCGCTATGAGGGGTGAAACACTCATGATCACCAGTGCGTTGGCCACAGCCGTATTCATGATCGCGAAAACAAAACACAAAGAGCCACCTGCAAAAATAACAGCGACCGTTATACCGTGTCGGCCGATACTGAAAAGTCGCCTCCAGCCCTGAGGGCGATCCAGCACCGATGTAATGAGAATCAGCCCAAGTGCGGAAAGGCCTCCGCGGTAGAAAACCAGTGTCCATACGTCGGCATTAATTAGCCGCAGCAACAGGCTGTCGGGGCTGATCAGGATAATGCCGCCAAGGCATAGTGCGACGCCCTTGAATTGATCCGCTTTGTGGCTCATGGCTGCGCATTCTATAGAATGCGCTTACCCGCTCGGGAAACTTTTCTGATCGGTTCGCAAGTGAAAACGCATCGTGGTGCAGATGATGCTGCGGGCGAACAAGGCCACCCACTAGGCTGGACTGTATTTAGGGTTTCTTTAAAAATTTCCAGTGTTAAAGTCGTGCACAGCCTGGATGATCTCCTCGTGGGTGTTCATGACGAAGGGTCCATGGCGTGAGACCGGCTCACCAATCGGATCGCCTGCGACCAACAGAAAACGACAGGCGTGATCATCCGCAACTATAGTCACTTGTTTTCCGTGTCCGAGCACCGCAAGTTGACGACTTGATACCGTACGGCTATTTTTCGTTCCGCGCTCGCCAATAGTGATGGTGCCGTCAGTAACAAACACAAAAGCCGATTGATCGGGTAGCAGTGACTCCATAAATTCACCGCCCGGGGGCATACTGATATCCAGATACAGAGGTCGGGTTACCACGTTGGCCACGGGCCCACGGGTACCGCCCGAGGTCGTTCCTGTAATCACACGAATCCTGACACCATTGTCACGAACTTCTTCGGGGATATCGTCGGCAGGAAATTCGCGGTAATCGGGAGGGCTCATCTTCAAACGGCCCGGTAAGTTGACCCACAACTGAAAGCCGGCCAGGCGACCATGTTCCTGTTCAGGCATCTCTGAGTGGATGATCCCACGGCCGGCGCTCATCCACTGTATGCCGCCGGCCTCAATGACGCCACCGTGCCCGGTACTGTCTTCATGACGCATTTTGCCGGCGAGCAGATAAGTCACGGTTTCGAACCCGCGATGGGGGTGAGCCGGAAAGCCGGCAATATAGTCATCCGGATTATCCGACTCGAAAAAATCCAGCATTAAAAACGGATCCAGGTGCTCCAGTTGTGCTGAGCCGATATACCGGGTCAGGCTGACTCCGGCACCATCGGACGTGGCCACGCCCGGGATGATCTTGAGAACCTCACGCGTTTGATCTGACGATGGTTCTGTCATGGTGTTAGTTTAATAAGATTTGGCAATCTGTTTGACCATTGGGGTAATTAGGTTCTTGGGCAAGGTTCGGATTTTCTTCTTAAGCTTTGAGATAGCGCTGATGCATGGGCTATACCTCATGAATCTCGCCAGATCGGAAAATCGAGCATGATTCCAGAATTTTCTTTGGCATTATGAGTCTACCGGTAACGCGACGCCGAAAGTATCACCCCCGGATTCCAGAAATGCCCTTTCTTCGGGTGTAGATACTCTGTCAAGAATAGCATTGCGGTGGGGGAACCGACCAAAACGCTCGATAATATTGTAATGCCGGTTGGCGTAATCCAGCGCGGTTTGTGTAGCTTGTTGGTAGGGCGCTGGGCACCGCCCAGCCAGGATTCTATAGAGATCAACTGCGCGAATCTGGTCATCCATGGCTTCGGAGTGCTCAAAGGGTAAAAACAGAAAAACCTGCTCGATCGGATGCAGGTCCAGATAAGCATTTTGATCTACAACCTTGCGAGCCAGATTCAACGCAGCATTGTCATAGTCAAACGCCTGCGCTGTGTTGCGATACATGTTTCGCGGAAACTGATCCAGAACCAGCACAAGGGCTAGTGTATTCCTGGCATTGTCTTCCCAGTGCATCAGGTCTTGGCTTATCGCAAGATCGGGTAGCCGCTCAAACCGGGCTCTAATCTCGTTATCAAACTGGGAATCAGGCACAAACCAGACGGCTTGGCGGTCGGCCAGCTTGTCCACTGAGTCCAGAGAATCTGCGAACCAGAAGTTCAGTATTTCAAGCGGGCCTGTCACGGGGTTCCGGGTTAGCCTGGATCGATAGAGGATGGAGATCACGCAATGCCTGCATTGACCAGCTTGGGATGGCCTTTGCCCAGAATTCATCAACATTACGGCATGGCTCATGCAAGGACTGTTGACCCAGCCATGTCCAGGCGGCCTGCAGGGCAGGCAATGGTCTTGTGGACTGTACTGGATGGGCTTCATCACGCTTGCTGATCTTGCGACCGTCACGGTCTTGCACCAGAGGTACGTGGGCATAGGTAGGGGTTGGGTAGCCCAGCAGCTGCTGCAGGTAGACCTGGCGAGGTGTCGACAAGACCAGATCGGCGCCCCGGACCACATGGGTTATCTGGTCAAGAAAATCATCGACCACCACGGCGAATTGATAGGCGGTAAAACCGTCGGCGCGGCGGATAATAAAGTCGCCACTGTCGCATTCAAGATTCTGGTTAACGGTGTTACAGATCTGGTCGTGGATCTTAATTTCCCGGTCGTCAGTACGCAAACGCAGACGCAACGATACCTGCCCAGATCCGGTACCGTCCCAGGTGCGACAGGTGCCTGGGTAGATGACGCCGTCTTTGCTATGCCGACCGGTAGCTTCGATCTGTCGCCTTGAACACCGGCACGGATATGCCAGACCTCGTAGACGCAATTGGTTAATGGCTTTTCGGTAGTGGTTTTCGCGTTGCGACTGCCAGTGTACGGATCCATCCCAGTGAAAACCGAAAGCCTTCAGCGTGACCATGAACTCTTCAGCCGCCCCAGGAACTGTGCGACCCTGATCAACATCATCGATGCGCAACAGCCATGCGCCATTGTGGTGTTTGGCATCGGCGAAGCTCGCTACGGCCGCTACCAGTGAGCCAAAATGCAACTGCCCGGTTGGTGATGGAGCAAAGCGGCCTACGTATGGTTCGCGCGACTCCTTTGGCGAGGCAGGCTGATAAGTGGCTGGGTCAACCGCTGGGTGCATGGTTCCACCACGACGAGCCCTTCAGAGCCCGGCGTAGTGGTGTATCCACCTCGGCGGGCGCGTTGTGAATGTACTGCCGAGCCTCGGTAAGTCCATCACCGCTCAGAGCCCAGAGGTGGTCCATGGCGGTCTGCAGATCAAACCGATGGCCAGTCAGTTCCTCGAAGTTACGTGTGCCGTCGGTCCATACCGCGCCATCGTAGTTGGAGTGTTGTATCCAGTTCCAGAGGGTTTCCCGGGTAGATTCATGAGCTGAATGTGAATCGTCCGTGATCGGGTCAACAAAACCAATATTGTTGCGGGTGGTTCGTTCGCGGGCGGCCAGGTCAGTGATCGCCTCTTCCAGTGATTCGCGGGTACTGTCGATCACGCAGGTTGGGCAGGGTAATCCGTCGGCATGATCGATTACCAGCGCCAGGGCGTGTTGGCGTTTACGGGATACCAGGGAGAATTCCAACGGCAGGACCGGGCCGTAATACATTTGCCAGTCACCGGTCACATGTGGTGCAAGATCATCCAGATCCCAGATCAAAGAGCCAAACCCGATGACGGCCAGTCGAGTCATAATGTAACGGGATCAAAGCAGATTGACCCCCCAACTTTGATACGGTATTGAGGTTTGTATGCGGACACTCGTGTTATCTTATCTGTTCAATGGGTCCCAGAGTATGGGTTAGATCCAATTTTGGTTTATCGGCAGGGCTTCACACTTTTAGACATGCGTAACCGTTTCACTCCCACCTTTAACGAATTGCCTGACGAATTGCCCGTGTTTCCATTGCCCGGGGCAGTGATTCTGCCCAATGGCCAACTGCCGCTCAATATTTTTGAGGAACGCTACCTGAATATGGCGTTTGACGCACTGGCTGACTCTCGACTGATTGGAATGGTACAGCCTCGGGAGGATAATAACGCCATTGTTCCACAACTCTATAGCACCGGTTGCGCAGGGCGGATTGTCAGTTTTAGTGAGACCCGGGATAACCGGCTGTTGATCGTATTGGCCGGAGTATGCCGCTTTGATATAGAGGAAGAATGCGACCCGGTCCAGGGTTATCGTCGTTTCCGGGTGTCGTGGGATCGTTTCGTCGATGATCTTGCCCAGGAAGACCTGAAGATGGATTGCGCTGCACTTTTAGCCTCAGCACGGCGTTTTATGGACTACCGTAAGCTCTCAGTCGACTGGAGTGCGCTGGATACCCTGACCCTGCCGGAATTGGTCGATACCCTGGCCAGCAGCTTGCCGTTCTCTTCCGAAGAAAAACAGGGTCTGGTCGAGGAAGTCGTTATCGGGGACCGCCTGGAACTTCTGACAGCGCTGTGTGAGCTCGGTTCAGTTTCCCTAGCTGAAGACTCAAGCCTGGCTCATTAGCTCGGGGTCAGAGACTGCGGGCTAACGAGCCAGTGTTATTTTCTGGTTTTCTGATGCCTCGTTATCCAAATCTGTGATCGGCTCGAAGTGCTTGACCGGTGCAGCGCCCTAGTCAGCCTTGCGGGTCAGAGCGGATATATCACACGCTGTGAGCCAGCCCATATTGGATAGGTTGCTAATTGGGAGCTGTCAAAGATGCTTCAGGGTTCGGTGCATACACCTGCAACCGCCCCCGGACTACGCGAACGGCAAAGCAGGCGAGGTCGACTTCAGCAGGTTCATCTATAGCGCGCCCATCGCGAAGGCAGAACCGACTGCCATGCAGCGGGCAGCGTACGGTTTCTCCATCCAGCACGCCCATCGACAGCGAAGCATCCTCGTGAGTGCAGGTATCCGCAACTGCCAATAGCGTACCGGACACATTGGCGATCAGAACTCTCTGGCTGGCGCCATCGATACGCCGCATGCTTCCCGGTGGCAGGTCGTCCAGTCGTCCGGCATCAATCCATGAGCCTTCTTCCCGCTTCAGTTCGTCAGAGTCCATCACTTGGTTCGCGGGTTGGGGTATCAATCACAGATCCCTCATCTGTAGCCGTTTCGGGTGAGAACCAGGCGAGCTGGTCATGTAGGCGTACAACGCTGCCGATAATCAGGAGTGTCGGCGCCTTAACTTTGGCAGCAAAGACGGTATCAGCCAGCGTATCCAGAGTGCCGCTGATCACTTTCTGGTTCACCGTGGTTCCTTGTTGAATCAGTGCGGCTGGGGTCGTCGGCGCGAGTCCATGATTGATCATTTCCCGACAGATGGTATCCAGACCAGTCAGCCCCATATAGACGACGACCGTTTGCGCGGGTTGACACAGCGCATCCCAATTAAGATCAACGCTGCCATCTTTAAGGTGTCCGGTCACGAAAAGACAGGACTGCGCGTGATCTCGATGGGTCAGCGGAATCCCGGCATAAGAAGCACAGCCTGCTGCAGCGGTAATACCTGGGATGACCTGGAACGGAATATCATGTGTCACCAGATCCTCGATTTCCTCACCGCCGCGCCCGAAGATAAACGGGTCGCCACCTTTGAGGCGCAGTACGCGTTTGCCCTGGCGGGCCAGCGTCAGCAGCAGCTGATTGATATCCGGTTGTGCCACTGCGTGATTGGATTTTTCCTTGCCCACGTAGATCCGCTCGGCATCACGGCGCACCAGGTCGACAATAGCCGGGGCCACCAGTCGATCATATAGCACTACGTCAGCGCGCTGCATTAGCCGTAGAGCTCTGAATGTCAGTAAGTCTGGATCTCCCGGGCCGGCACCAACGAGGTAGACCTCGCCGCGCTGGTAGTCATTGTCCGAGGTCACACTGATCATCCGGGCTAACTCTTTTTTCGCTTGGTGTTCTTTGCCTGCAAACACCAGTTCGGCCACGCGACCCTGGAGGACTTCCTCCCAGAAGGCGCGGCGCGCGTCGGTTTTGGCTAGTGCCGTTTTGACGCTATCACGAAACTGCCCAGCCAGACCAGCCAGACGCCCATAAGCGGCGGGGATCAGGGTTTCCAGGCGAGCCTTGAGTAGTCGGGCAAGCACTGGTGAGGTGCCGCTGGTGCCAATGGCAATAATGACCGGTGAGCGATCGACGATTGATGGCACGGTAAATGTGCAAAGGTCCGGCTGATCCACTACGTTGACTGGGATTTGTTCTGCCTGCGCAGCCTGTGACACCGCTTGGTTAACAGCGCGATCGTCCGTGGCGGCGATTACAATTCGGGTATTACCGAGTTGTGCCGGATCAAAGCGTGTTGGAATCCATGTCAATGTGCCGGAAGCGAAGTAGGCTTGTAGCGTGGTTTCCAGTTGTGGAGCCACAACGGTTACCCGAGCTCCTGCTCGTAGCAGCAGATCTATCTTGCGCTCGGCGACCCTTCCCCCACCGACAACCAGGCAGGGTATGTCACGCAGTTTGAGAAAGACGGGAAGGGCATCCATGAATCAGAGTTTATTACGAGGCAGTCGTCATTGTGCGTGCCGCGCTGGCTGGGGGCTATATCCAGATGGCAATACAAGCGAATTCCCCATCAGCGCCGGCGTTTGCTTCAATATGGTAGCCCCTTCTAGCGGAGTTAGATTTTCACCCCAGGCAGCAGTCAAAATAAGGTTTGCTGTAATGGGTGTGCAGTGCTCTGACTGGTTAAGGGTGCGGGTCAGACCTCTGAAGAGAGCGTACCTCGCTAAATTGACAGCAGCTAGAATCCGGCCTTGGCATAAAGCGCCTGGGCTCGCACCGGATCGTGTTCGATCCCACGACCCTGCTCAAGCATCTGCGCCAGCGCTACCATCGCCCCCTCGAGACCTTGAGTTACCGCAGCCTCAAACCAGTGTACCGCCTGGGCATCATCTTGCTCAATACAGTCGCCATCCATATACATAAAGCCAAGGCCATGCAGGGCAAGGCCATATTCCTGGGCAGCCGCGCGTTTCATCCATTTGCAGGCAAGCTGTTCGTTACGGACAAGGCCAAGACCATTCTGGTACATAATGGCCAGGCGATATTGGGCCTCGGCGCTGTCATTTTCAGCCAATCCCGACAACAGCTGCATTGCCCGGGAAAAATGCTTGGCTTCAAAGGCGGCAATGCCGCTGGCGAGTTGCAGTGCGGTATCTTCAGATGTATTCATGGTTTGGTCTATGGTTTTTCTGTTGCCGATTCGTTGTTTGGTCCAAAATAGGAGGACCTGGTCTGCAAAGCGTAGCAGTAGATTTGACAAAGGACACTATCCAATTGGATATGGAAGCCTGTCCGGTTCACCACCTAGACTATCGGCTTCTAGGTGACTAAGTGGTGTGGGATGACTCCCACCGAGATAACGTAACAGCCTGCAAGATGCGCCAATACCTTCAGAAAATTGCCACCGGACCAGAACTCAGCAAGGATCTGTCCCGCGATGAGGCTCGCGCAGCCATGACCGAGATTCTGTCCGGTGGGGCCGATCCGGTCCAGGCCGCTATTTTTCTGATTGCACTGCGTATGAAGCGCGAAACCATGGCTGAAAACCAGGGAGTGCTCGATGCCTTGCTGGCCCATGCCAATCAGGCGAGCGCTAAAGTGGATGACGTACTTGACCTGTCAGACCCTTTTGATGGATTTACCCGAGGCATGCCGGTGGCCCCTTTTCTGCCCGCTGTGTTTGCGGCTTGCGGGATAGCGACGGTCAGTAATGGTGCTGAATCGATTGGTCCAAAATTTGGCGCCACCCATCGCAAAGTCTTGCGCAGCGCGGGTATCGACGTCGATCTGAGTCCGGATCAGGCAGCCGAGCAAATCGCAGATCCGGCTATCGGTTGGGCCTACGTCGACCAGAGGTTTTCTTGTCCATCGTTACATGAACTTGCCGAACTGCGCACCCGTATTGTCAAACGACCGTGCCTTACCACGTTGGAAGTGCTGTTGGGTCCGGTGCGTGGTCGCAGCCGGACCCATTTGTTGACCGGCTATGTGCACAAGCCCTATCCACCCGTTTACACGGCACTGGCTCGTGAATCAGGCTATGCCTCGGCGATGATTGTGCGTGGGGTCGAAGGTGGAGTGATTCCATCGCTTAATCAGCCGTCGAAACTTTTTGTTTACCAGGGGGATGAATTAGACAAAGAAGTGCGGCTAGACCCGTCAGATTACGGAATAAACGCAACGGTGCGCAGTGTGCCTCTGCCAAAAATAATCCCGGCCGGTGATGCTTCCGATGAAATCATGACAGCGCTGGATCCGGATGCCTTGGCAGCCTCTTCAGCGGAGGCCGGGTTGCAGGGCTTAGCGGGGGTCGATGGGCCGGTTAGGGACAGCCTGGTCTACGGCGCCGCGCTGTGCCTATGCCAGCTTGGCCTGGAGGCAAACCCGGCCAGTGCATCAGAGAAAGTCCGTTCAGTATTGGATAGCGGTGAGGCCCTGCGGCGATTCGAGGCGGCGATTCAGTAATCCGTGCGTCGCGCACTGCGATCCAATCCTCTTTTGTTGTCAATTATGGTGTCAATGATCGGCGACAGGATGATTTCCATTGCCAGGCCCATCTTGCCGCCAGGCACCACAATGGTATTTCGCCGTGAGATAAAAGAGTCATGAAGCATGGATAGCAGATAGGTAAAATCCACACCGAACTTGTTCGGATCACGAAAACGGATCACGACGAAGCTTTCATCAGGTGTTGGGATGTCTCGGGCGACAAAGGGGTTTGATGTATCAACCGTTGGTACGCGCTGAAAGTTGATGTCAGTGCGAGAAAATTGGGGTGCGATGTAGTGCACATAGTCATGCATCCGCCGCAGAATGGTTTCAGTCACGGCTTCGGGTTCATAGCCACGGCTTGCTGTATCTCGGTGGATCTTTTGAATCCACTCGAGATTGACAATAGGGACTACTCCCACCAGTAGGTCGACGTGCTGGGCGATATTGGCCGTGCTGTTCACTACGCCGCCGTGCAGGCCTTCATAGAAAAGCATGTCGGTGGCACCACTAATATCTTCCCAAGGTGTAAAGGTCCCCGGCTTTTGTTTATAAGGCGCCGACTCTTCTTCGTTATGCAGGTAATAGCGTATTTTTCCGGTGCCGGTCTCACCATAATCCCGGAAAAGGCTCTCCAGTTTCTCAAAGTGATTTCCGTCTGGACCAAAGTGACTCAGGTTTTCGCCATCGGCCTGTGCTTTAGCAACCTCGTCACGCATCTGGTAGCGATCGAATTTGTGAAAACTGTCGCCCTCGACTACGCATGCCTTAAGGTTTTCGCGTAGAAAAATATGCTCCAGCGCCGTTTTAACGGTGCTGGTACCGGCACCTGATGAGCCGGTTACGGCAATGACGGGGTGTCTAGTGGACATAAGCTTTTCTCCCCTGAGTTGGGTAGAGCACTACCAGACAACAGGTGCAACCGATTTAATAACTGCGACTATAAGGGATAGGTATCATCAGAATAAGCAAATTTATTTTATTTTATAAATAAGTTTATACTTATCCTTAGACTGGTATCTTATTTCCTAGATGCAGCCGCAGGTCAGGAAGAGTCTATGCATATAACGATTCGGCAACTACAGGTATTTGAGGCGGTCGCCCGGAACCTGAGCTATACCCGCGCGGCAGAGGAACTGTATTTAACGCAGCCCGCCGTCTCTATGCAGATTAAGCAACTGGAAGGCTCGGCTGGGTTACCGCTGTTCGAGCAGATAGGCAAGAAGATTTATCTGACTCAGGCCGGTGAAACCATGCTGGTGCATGCTCGAACCATTATGCAGCACCTGGCCGTAGCCGGCGAGGAGATGAACGAACTTCTTGGTGTGGACTCTGGGCGTTTGCGGATCGCTATTGCCTCTACCGTGAATTATTTTGCTACCCGACTGCTTGCGACTTTCGTTCGTGAGCACCCTGCGGTGGAAATCTCTTTGGATGTGGCTAACCGCGAATCACTTCTGGCTCGCCTTGACGATAATGTACCTGACCTCGTGCTGATGGGGCAGCCCCCGAAGGATATGGATCTGGTATCTGAATCGTTCATGGATAATCCGCTGATTGTGATCAGCGCCCTGAATCACCCACTGGCCGGGCGCCGCAAAATTCTTCTGAACGATCTGGCCCAGGAAAAATTCCTGGTTCGTGAGCCAGGATCAGGAACGCGGATTGCCATGGAGCGATGTTTTTCTGAAAACGATTTTCACTACCAAAAAGGAATAGAGTTGACGGGTAACGAGGCGATTAAGCAGAGCGTCGAGGCAGGTTTGGGTCTGGCAGTTGTTTCGGCCCATACGGTTGAGTTAGAACTCACCCTCAAGCGTCTCATTCAGTTGGATGTGCAGGGGTTTCCGATTATGCGCCGCTGGTATGTGGCTTACCGGCGCGGCAAACGCTTGTCACCGACAGCCGAGGCTTTTCGTAAGTTTGTCCTTGAGGTCGGGGCCAAGGTCAGCTAAGCGTTATGCCTACCGCTGACAGAGCCTATAACCACTTTCTACCTGCAGATAAAGAAACGTAATGCCGCTTTGAGGCGCGCTAAAGGATAATCAGCAACCTTGTGGTTTGATTGACAGTGCTCTCACGGAGGTACTCCATGTTTAAGTTTGTTTTGAAAGCCGGCTTGGTAGCCGGCAGCTTTTCACTTTTGGCAGGCTTCGCCGTAACGGCCCATGCCGCATCAGTCATGATGTCAAGCGAGTGGGGCAGCGCTGTGTGCGATGCCTGGAACCAGGACCCGGTATTGACTGATGAACTGGTAAGCTCGGGCTGGGTTGATAACAATGCGGGTCGCGGATCCAAGGTCATGCACGTTTATCGTAGCGATTGTGGAAATGAGCCAACCGCGGAGATTCGAATTGCACCGGTCGATGGTAAAGCGCAGTGTGTCTACGGGGGTGCCGTTGAGACCACAACCCTGAACAAGAAAGTAGATTACCAGATGCATGCCAAGACCTCGCGCTGGATTGAAATGGGCTCTGGCGAATACGGACCGATGAAAGCCATGTCCTTTATGCGCCTGAAATTTTCAGGCCCGAAATTTGAAGCCATGAAAAACATGGGCCCGTTTTCCAGTTTTCTGCTACTAGTCGGCGTTGTTCCCAGCGATACCGCCACCTGCCCCTGATAAAACGCGCTGGCCCAGCCATCTGAGCCGGGTCGGGTAGTTCACTTCATCACCCACGCGCCGACAGCGCGTGGGTGATGAAGTGAACTACCCGCTTTCTTCTCGTCCTGTTGGAGCGAGCTTTGGCTGTTTGCCAGATTCTTTTTCGATAGCGGCAAGTGGGCCTGTCAATTTGTACCCGGAAGTCATAAAATTAACTTATTAAAGGCTACAAACTCCTAATGGAGTCTCGGCACGCATTTTCGAGATGTGTGTATATCGGGCCCAGCCCGCGGCAAGGTGAACACAAGATGGCTGATCGACGACTACAGGTTTTTACAACGGTGGCACGGGTGCTCAGTTTCACCAAGGCAGCCGAGGCGCTGCATATGACGCAGCCCGCAGTGACTTTCCAGATTCGCCAGCTGGAGGATTACTTCAATACCCGCCTGTTTGATAGAACGCATAATCGCATCAGCCTGACCACGGCTGGGGATCTCGTCAAATCTTATGCGGATCAGGTGATCGCGCTGTACAGCGAGATGGATAACGAGGTTCGCAAATTGACCGGCGATGTGCTGGGCCCCCTGGTGCTTGGGGCCAGCACGACCATCGGTGACTATGTTATTCCCAGCATTCTCGGCGAATATCAGGCAAAGTTTCCTGACGTGTTAGTACGCCTGCATGTGGCTAACACGGAAGGTGTTATCCACATGGTCGAAAGCAACGAGATTGACATTGGCATTGTCGAGGGACCCGTGAATAACAAGAACCTGGTATCCAAGACATGTTGGGATGATGAATTGGTCATCGTCATGCCGCCTGGACACCCGCTGGCAAAGTCATCATCAGTGGCTATCGAAGCAATCCTGGAGTACCCCTGTATCAGCCGCGAAGAAGGATCGGGTACCCGTAATGTTATTGCGGATTATATGCGTGACAGGGGCTATGAATTTTCTGACCTCAACCTGACCATGGAGTTTGGCAGCCCTGAATCAATCAAGAGTGCTGTTGTTGCTGGTCTGGGTATCTCAATTTTGTCTGTTGCCACACTGAACAAAGAACTACAGCTTGATATGTTGGCCAAGGCCAGCCTTGATCCACCCCTGACTCGACCGTTTTCAATTGTTTATCAGAGGCAGAAGTTCCGATTGCGGGCGATGGATGAGTTTCTGGATTTTACCGAGGCGCATTGCGTTGCCCTGCGTTCGACCCAGTGAGTCCAATTGACGGCCAGGCGATCAGCCTGAGTCCGCACCGTGATGGTTGATCCCGACCGCAAGCATTGGCAGACACTATTTGACAGGCTGACAGCGGAGCATAGGCAAAGTCTGCTGAATTTTGCCCAATACCTGCTATCGTGCCAACCGGACTTCGCCCCGGCAGAGCTTGAAGTCGCTGATATTCCCCGCCCGCAAAGCGAAAGCGTAATTGGGGCAATACGTCGCCTATCTGAAACTTATCCCATGCTTGATCGGGCTAAACTTTTTAACGAAGCTTCGTCCCTGATGACTCAGCATGTGCTTCAGGGTTCAGAGGCGGATGCGACTATTGACCAACTGGAGGCCCTCTTTAGTGGTCGCTACGAAGATTCGTTGAAAAAAGAACGTTAATCGGCCTAAAGCGAGTTAATTTGTATTGCGGGGCGTCGTTCTTTAGTGGTTCAGTATTGCCTGAATGACAAAAAACATGAAAGAATCGGTATCGTTAACTACCCAACGGATCCGGACTACAGTTTCATGCCAGATGACGCACATAATGTTTCTGATGCCGACGGCTATAGGCCCAATGTCGGCATTGTGTTGTTCAATAACCTCGGACAGGTGTTGTGGGCGCGGCGGACGCGCCATGATGGTTGGCAGTTTCCGCAAGGCGGTGTCGAGCAAGGAGAGACAATTGAGCAGGCAGCCTACAGGGAGCTTTTCGAAGAGGTTGGACTGCGTCCACAAAATGTCCAACTGGTTGGCCGAACTCGCCAATGGTTGCGTTACGATGTACCGGGCAAGTTACGGTCACGCAGAACCACCTTTCGTGGACAGAAGCAAATGTGGTTCCTGATGCGCATGCTGGCGGCAGACGACAAAATATGTCTGGACCAGAGCGCTGTACCCGAGTTTGATTATTGGCAGTGGGTGGATTACTGGTTGCCAGTCAAACAGGTAGTGGCATTCAAACGCACGGTGTACGAGACGGCACTGTCTGAGTTGGAGCCTCTATTACAGCGGGTCTAGATTGCACCGCTAGGATCGCTACGATCAGGTCATAGCTTCAGCTGCATTTCAGATCGCGCAGTCGGTGAATCAATTCAGTCGTTGAGCGCTGGTAGCGAAAAGGCAAACTGTGGACGGCGCCGCCGGCCGCCTGCACGACATCGGCCCCGACAATTTCCCCCTGACTCCAGTCGCCACCTTTGATCAGGTGGTCCGGTTTGACTTGGCGTATAAGTTCCAGTGGGGTCGCCTCATCAAACGCAGTAACGAGACTGACACACTCAAGCGCAGCGACGAGTGCCATGCGGTCTTCCAGCGGGTTGACCGGCCGCCCGGGCCCCTTATCCAGTTGGCGTACCGAATCATCGGTATTCAGGGCGACTAGCAGCGTGACTCCCAGCCCAGCTGCTTCTTCAAGATAGGTGATGTGGCCCCGATGGAGAATATCGAAACAGCCGTTGGTAAAAACCAGTGGCCGCTGAGCGGAGTCGACCCGTTGCGTCAGCGCTTTTGGGTCGAGGATGATTTTATGGGCGCTGTTCACCCCAGAATGACACCGGGTGATACTCAGATGTACTCAAATACTTTGATCACACGTACGACGCCTGGTACAGATCGGGTAACTTTGACAGCAGCTTCAGCCTCGGCGCGGGTCACCAGCCCCATCAGATAAACATTCGCCCGTTCCGTTACCACCTTGACCCGGGTAGGGTCCAGTGCTCCCGATGTGGCCATCGCCGTTTTGACTCGGGCGGTGATCCAACCATCGTTGGTACGACTGGTTAGATTTGTTTTTCCCGCAAGCTCCAGGCGATTGACAACTTGCTGTGAACCTTTATGTGCCTTGGCCAGATCGAGAATCTTGTCGATATCTCTTTGGTCGGGCACTTCACCGGTCAGCAGAACAATTCCATTAAATACCGTGACGCTGACATTCTCATGTCGGATCTCTTTTTGGTCACTTATGGAGCCGCGAATATCGAACTCGATTTTGTTGTCGTCCCAGTAGACACTCACGCCGCGGCGGTCGCGGGCAACATCGACGGCGATCACTGCCGCGGTGGTGGCTACGACGATACCGCAACCGCTGACCGTAACGGCGATCAGTAGTGCTAGCAAGGTATGTCTAAAGGGCCTTTTCGAAATGGCGTAACGAAACTGAATCATGAAAATTATCCGCAGAAGTGTTTATCGATCAGTCGACATAGACAGTGGATGATTATAGCGTGACCTTCCTGGATTCGTGCAGTACTGTCGGACGGTACCCGTAGCTCGATATCGGTATCACGCAACAGATTGCCGAGCTGACCGCCCTCACGCCCGGTAAATGCCGTGATAGTAACATCTGCGATGTCCTGCGCTGTGCGTACCGCCTCGAGGATATTCGGCGAGTTACCCGATGTCGTGATAGCGATCAGGTGATCACCTGATCGACCGAAGGCCTCGACCTGTCGTGAAAAGACCTGGGTGAAATCGTAATCGTTTCCGGTTGCGGTTAAGGCGGCGGTATCGGCAACCAGTGCAATAGCCGGCAAGGCATGACGTTCTTTTTCATAGCGCGCCAGCAGTTCGCCGCTGAAATGTAATGCATCGCTGGCGGAGCCACCGTTACCGCAAAGCAGCAGCTTGCCGCCACCGTCTAGTGTTTCAATAATGGCTCGTCCAGCCCGGGCAATAGGGCCCGCCAGCCGGTCGGCACTGGCGAGTGCGATCTGTGCACTGGCCTCGAACTGGTCACGAATGTCCTGCTCCATAGATTTCATCTCTTATCGTTTCCGATCTGTGGGTAACAGCTGTTCCAGGGACAGACGGTAGCGTGAGTGGCCCCCTGGTGCAACCGGTCTACTGGCAATGACCCTGGCGCTATTCAGTTCTGTATGGCCGGTACTTTGAGATGGCCGGTCAGAAGGCATCGTTAATCCATTGCCAGGTATGGTCAACGTCATTGCCAGTCACAGCAAAGATATCGAATCGACACGGCTGTAAGTGAGATTCAGCAAACTGCTGCAGAAAATGGTCTGCAGCCAGGCGTAATCTGGCGCGTTTGCTTCGGTTCACGGTTTCCTCGGGTCGACCATACGCTGTATGGGTTCTTTGACGCACTTCGACAAATACCAGTTCATTGCCGTCTCGCATGATCAGGTCAATTTCGCCGCGACGGGTCCAGTAGTTTCGGCAAACCAGTTTCAGTCCGCTGGCCAGCAGTTGCTCCAGAGCTAGATCTTCTGACCAGTGGCGGTTCACAGCCTGATCATCTGCCAGTGCGCTTCTGGCAGGTCACGTCAGCCCTTTCCGGTGCCCAGCGATGGTTTCCACCCCTGGGGTAGCCCATCGGTGAACCAGACCCAGTCTGGGGTCCTGTTGATCCGCCCATCCCGGCCTACCGATAACAAGCCACTGGCCCCGGCATAAATCTGCCGGGGATCGGCATGCATGCATGTGGCAAGGCGGTTCAGTACATAGGCGTCCATACCCAGAGCGAACAGTCGGTCGGTGACCGAATACCGATAAGGCACATTCAGCGCAAACGGCAGGGTAGTTCGATCAAAACGTCCGCCGGTGCGCACGAGCCAAGGCATATCAGAAAACATAACACCCTCAAGATCAAGGTCATTGGCCCGATTGGGTTTGCCGCTAAAGATGGTATTCATCGAGTACACCGGTACCGAGCCGGCCCGATGAAAATCTAGTTGCGGCTTTAACATCCGCGCCGTCGACTGGTCGCTGAGAAGAAAAATAACGTCAAAGTCCTGTCGTCGGCGAGGCACGGTGTACAGGTGGGTGCTGTTGCCCAGCAGTGCCTGCAATATCTCGCCGCGGCGTGCGCTGTCAGCAAGGCCCAGAAGCTTAGCGAGCGTAGTGGAGTAATCATCAACCCCCTTGGGAATCTTGGTTGTTCCCGCAATGATTCCACCCTGGTGTGCCCACGCCGTTGCTGCCGCATCGGCGGATGCTGCGCTTCGCTGATCAGAACCGTGCAGGATCAAGGCGCGGCGTAGGCCGCGCTGCCGGGCGTGGGTTACCAAAGCGCGTGCCTCATTTTGTAGTGACAAGTCCAGGGAAAAGCCGCCCGCCCGCAAGCCCGACCCAATTGATCCCAACAGCAGGGTTGGAACCGGGAAACGTTGCCATTGGGCCAGCGCCGCGACGGCGCGACGCCCCAGCGGGCCGACCACCTGACTTGCGCCGTCTTTGAGTGCTTGCTGGTAAACGTTTGGCACCAATTCGATCTGGTCACCAAAGTCATAAACCTTTATGGACGGTTTGGTCGGATCGCTATCCGCTTCGTGCAGACTGAAAAAGCCATCTCGAAACGCACTGGCGGCTTCTCGGTAAGAGGAACTCAACGGTAGCAGTAGGGCGACCTGGGCGCCATCGGTGTTCGTGCAGTCAGGGGGGGCAAGCGAAGTCAGCACACTGTTCGTAGCTGGATGCTGTGGGTGCTGAGTCGCCCATTTGGAAAAAGCATTGCGCAGGCCAAAAAGATTCCACCCATCGCGGAGGTAAAGACTTACCAGGGTGATCCAGGCCCGATCCTGTGTCGTTAGCGCGGGGTCTGCGACAAGCTCTGCCAGGGTTTTGCTGCTTAGGCGGGCCAATTGCGAGAAGGCCAGTCGGTACAAAGAATTGATCTCTTTTGGTACCGTCCGTTCGGCTGACTCTGTCCTCATGAGAATCAGAGCCTGGCGGATTTCACCGATTTCAAAGAATGCGCGCAACTGGAGTTCCATCATCATTAGATGCTGGCGTGAATCCATCGCGTCAGGACTCAGGCGCTCGACCAGGTGTAATGCCTCTTTGGGCTTCTGATGAGCTAACGCCAAGGCCCCGCGTAGCAATTGACGCTGGTTATCGGGCCAACTGCCTGGATCGTCACTCGCCACATTAGCCAGGGCGCTGCTGGCTGGCGCGATCAAACCGGATTCCAGAAATCTTTGGGCTGCGCCGAGAAAGTTGGCGTCCGCTTTTGGTCCGACGGCATTAAGGGCACGCTTTAGAAAGGTCCAGCCGGAGGTGCCAGGTTCTTGTGCCGCCAAACTGCGTTCGGCAGGCACGAGTTTGCCTGGAGTCGGGGATTGGGCTGGCGCGCTTGGTGTGGTTTTGTGGCTGATGTCGGGTGAGGCACTGACTCCAGCTGGATTATTTATCCTGAAGCAGCCGGTGATCAGCATTACAAAAATCGCCAAAAGCACGATGAGTGCCGGCCGCACGGCAGGAGGCATACGCATCGGCTCAGTATAGCGGAGCACCTCTATTTCCTGTACGGTGATAGTCGCCCGACGATATCCAAGCGAGCAAATTAAGTGATTAAAAGTGAAACGCAGGCGCCGCAGGCGGGTACCTTGTACGTGGTGGCGACACCGATCGGTAACCTCGGGGACATTTCCCTCCGAGCCTCAAAGATCCTTTCGGATGTCCAGGTGATCGCCGCTGAGGATACGCGCCATACCCGGATCCTGTTGAACCATTTAGGCATTCACCAACCGCGCATGATCGCGCTGCACGAACATAACGAGGCTCGCCAGGTATTGAGGGTGTTGCGGTTACTGCAAAGTGGCGAGGAGGTTGCACTGGTTAGTGATGCAGGGACGCCTCTGATCAGTGATCCGGGCTATCGTCTGGTGCTCGAAACTCGACGGCACAATCTGCCGGTGAGGGTAATCCCCGGACCGAGTGCTGTGACTGCCGCTCTGTCGGTGTCGGGTTTGGGGACAGACCGCTTTGTTTTTGAAGGATTCCTTCCCGCACGAGCTGCTGCGCGTCGCAGTCGTCTTCAGGCGCTCTCGAGTGAAACCCGGACCCAGGTTTTTTTTGAATCTCCCCGACGTATCTGCAGCACAATCGACGATATGGTTTCGATCTTCGGGCCTGAGCGACCGCTTGCGCTGTGCCGGGAATTGACCAAACGTTTCGAGACGGTGCTTCGCGGGTCAGCTGCCGAAATTGCGACAATTTTGCGCAATGATGCCGACCAGTGTCGGGGCGAGATGGTTCTGGTCGTTGGCGGGGCAGACCAAGCGGCTGTCAGAACCCAGATTGATGAGGAAAGACTGCTCGATCTGCTTGCGGGAGTCCTCGCGCCACGTGTCGCCAGCGAGGTTGCGGCCCGCCTGACCGGGGGACGCAAGAACGATTACTACACGAGGATACTCCAGCGTACCCGCGCTATGCCAGACCGTGAGTGATCAGCACTTGCATTAGCCGCACACTGCGATTAAGTTGCGTCCGGGAGTCGGCCGGACAACCGCGGTCCCGGTGTCTGCCGCTAGCCCCTTCGGGGCAGCAGGCGGTACGAGATGGAGGAAAGTCCGGGCTCCACAGGGCAAGGTGCCAGATAACCTCTGGGCGGCGCGAGCCGACGGAAAGTGCCACAGAAAACATACCGCCTGCGGGCCGGCCTTTTGGGCCTATCGCCGGTAAGGGTGAAAAGGTGCGGTAAGAGCGCACCGCGTTTGCGGTAACGTGAACGGCAGGGTAAACCCCACCTGGAGCAAGACCAAATAGGGATCCTTTGGCGCGGCCCGCGTCGGATCCGGGTAGGTCGCAAGAGGTGTGCGGTGACGCACGTCCCAGATGAATGGTTGTCCTCGACAGAACCCGGCTTATAGGCTGACTCCTATTTTTTCAATTAAATTATATTCTTATTACTGCTATACACAGATCACATTAAGTTTGTAGGTTTCCCGCAGCCATTACAGACAGCAGATGATGGCTAGTCTCGGCTGTTTTTGACCCATCTCTGGCCGTCAAAAAATTCCAGAAAACTCAGTCTTTTCAGGCAATTGAGGGTTGACAGCCTCTCTGTTTCGTCCCTATAGTGTTGTTTAGTGGTAGTTTGTGGGAAAAGATGTAATTTAAGGTCAAAAAATGTGAATAAAAAAAGTCGATCAACAACGTTTTCCCAAATGATCATCGTAATAACGACAGGATCTTTTCTGATGCCGTGGGTGGCGGCTTATCCACCTAAATCCTCATCCTCCTTTGGTAATTGCCCGGCCCCTTGCGGGGCCGGGATTTCTTTCCAGAGAATGGGGTGGTGGGGGTGTCCAGTTTTGAGTTGGACCGTGGCGTAGAACCGGGGAACGGCAGGCAAGTTGGCTGAAGGAGACGCGGGACGGCATGTTTAGAGGCGCTAATACCCTCAATCTTGATATCAAGGGTCGTTTTGCCGTACCCACGGTACATCGCGAACCGTTGGTGCAGCGATGTGGTGGGCGACTGGTGCTCACTGTCAACAATACCCGGGAAAGGTGTCTGTGGGTTTACCCGCAGGATGAGTGGGAGCGCGTCGAGCAGAAAGTAGTCGATTTGCCAAGCTTCGATCCCGCTGCCCAGGCGCTTAAACGTTTCCTCATTGGTTATGCCACTGATTGCGAACTGGACAGTGTTAGTCGCATACGGATACCGACGCCGTTGCGCGAGTTTGCCGCGCTGGAGAAGCACATCGTTCTGATCGGTCAGGGTAACAAGTTTGAGATATGGGATGAATCCCGATGGAAGGCGAGATGTGATGAATGGCTTGCGGCACAGACCGGTGACGAACGCCTGTCTGTAGAACTCGAATCGCTCTCGCTGTAAGGAAAGCCGGAACGTGTTGGCTGCAGCCCACGCCCCGGTCATGACAGCGGAGGTCGTGAAGGCGCTGAACCCTAAGCCCGATGGCATCTTCGTAGATGCGACCTTTGGCCGCGGTGGCCACACCCGCGCTATTCTCGACTGCCTGGACAGTCAGGGCCGTGTCGTCGCCATTGATCGTGATCCGACTGCCTGCGCCATCGCCCGGGAGTGGGCCACAAGTGAATCTCGCTTAACCGTAATCCAGGCGCCTTTTTCTGAACTGTCCTTTGCATTAAGCCATGCCGGAGTTGCGTGCCAGGTGACTGGAATCGTTCTGGATCTGGGCGTGTCTTCACCGCAACTGGATGATGCAGAGCGTGGCTTCAGTTTTATGCGAAATGGTCCGTTGGACATGCGGATGGATCCATCAGTTGGCATTTCTGCGCAGGAGTGGCTGTCCGATGTTGGGGAAAACGACTTCGCGAGAATTCTGCGCACATTGGGAGAGGAGCGCTATGCCCGGCGTATCGCACACGGGCTTATCACCGCTCGGGAAAACCGCCCACTCACCACTACCGCCGAACTGGCACAGTTGGTGAGTGACTGTGTGCCGACCCGCGAGCCAGGTAAGCATCCGGCTACGCGCACCTTCCAGGCGGTACGGATGCATATCAATCAGGAACTTGAACAGTTGGACGCGGTATTGCCCCAGGCCCTTGATATGCTTGAGCCGACCGGCCGATTGGTAGTCATCAGTTTTCATTCATTGGAGGATCGTCGAGTCAAGCATTTCCTGCGTGAGGCCGCGCAGGGCGATCCTTTTCCGCCAGATCTACCAGTGACTCACGATAGATTGCACCCCACACTGACCCGGCTTAATAAGCCCACGCGCCCATCGGCACACGAGATCGAGGTTAATCCCAGAGCGCGTAGCGCAATCCTACGTTGCGCCGAAAAATCCCAAGGGACTACGCTGCAATGAAGTGGATAGCTTTTCTCAGTCTGCTTACCTTCGTTTCAGCGCTGGCGGTGGTGGTGGTTCGCCATCAGAACCGGCTTGAGTTTCGAGAGGTTCGCGTAGCCGAAAAATTGCGTGACCGGCTGAACGATGAATGGGGTCGCCTGCAACTGGAACAGGCTACCTGGTCACGGTATAACCTGGTGGAACAGGCCGCAAGACAAGAGTTGGGTATGATCACTCCGGAGCCAACCGACATCGTTGTGGTGCAGTTGGAGGTAGCACAGTGATTGCGTCCCGTCTCCCCGCCAGTGTTGCTAATTTCTCCCGCTCACGCCAGTGGTTTGTTGTGGGCATCTTGAGCCTCGGTATGGCAGTACTGTTGGGCCGAACCTTCCAGGTCCAGATTCTCGACAGTCCACGACTCCAGGCCGAAGGTGCAGCACGGCAATTACGCAGCATTGTCGTCAGGCCGGCCCGCGGGCGAATTGTTGATCGCAATGGCGATGTCCTGGCGGTAAGCACACCGCTCGATGCGGTTTGGGCACATCCGCCGACACTGGCTCAGTCCGTCGCTGACCGGTCGCGTCTCGCTGATGCGCTTGCTATGAGTGTTAATCAGATAGATAACCTGCTGGACCGTTATCGGGATCGTGAGTTTGTGTATTTGCGTCGCCACTTGCCCCCGGCCGAGGCGGCCCGCATTGAAAGTCTGGGCATTGCCGGTGTGTCATCTCTACGCGAATATGGCCGTTATTACCCGGCTGGGCCAATTGCCAGCCATGTGCTGGGATTCACCGATGTCGATGATCGGGGACAAGAGGGTATCGAGCGGGCCTTTGATAATCATCTTGCCGGTATCGAAGGCCGCAAGCGGGTATTGCGCGACCGTAAGGGTCGTGTGGTGGAGGATATTGAGAGCATCCGCCCGGTGTACCACGGTCGTGACCTGCAATTGAGTTTAGACCTGCGTATCCAGGTTTCTGCCCAGCGACACCTGGCCCAGGTGGCCCATGACTACCACGCGGCTGGCGCTTCAGCGGTAATGCTTGACGTCCAGACCGGGGAAGTATTGGCAATGGCCAATGTTCCTGACTTTAATCCCAATAAGCGTAGCGATATTTCAGGGGAAAGATTTCGCAATCGATCAGTGACAGATGTTTTCGAGCCCGGATCGACGGTCAAGCCGTTTACCTTATCGATGGCGCTGGCCAGTGGACGTTTCTCGATGGACACCCCGGTCTCTACCAGCCCTGGCATCCATTATGTGGGCGGTTGGCCAATCAGGGATGTACATGACTATGGTGAACTGACGCTTTCGGGAGTGCTGATCAAGTCGAGCAATATTGGTACCGCGAAAATTGCCATGGAGCTCGCACCCGAAGAGTTATATGGCATTTTGACGAAGGTCGGTTTCGGTCAGCCGACCGGAGTTGAGCTCCCCGGAGAGCAAGACGGCAGTCTACTCAAACGTGAGCGCTGGCGCCCCAGTGAGCACGCGACCCTATCTTATGGTTATGGTTTATCTTCTACGCCTGTGCAGCTGGCACGCGCCTACAGTGTATTGGCCTCTGGCGGCATCCTGCGCCCGGTCACACTTCAGCGCCAACACCGCCCGGTCGCAGGACAGCGGGTGTTGTCTGCCCACATTACCCGGCAGATCAATTTCCTGTTGGAAAAGGTAGTGAGCCCACAGGGTACTGCTCGGCAGGCTGCTGTTCCCGGGTATCGCGTGGCCGGCAAGACCGGTACGGTACACAAGTCTAGCCCCACAGGCGGTTACGAAGAAGATCGTTACCAGTCTCTTTTCGTCGGCTTCGCGCCGGTATCTGCTCCGCGCTTTGTGCTGGCAGTCATGGTTGATGAGCCTCAGGGCAAGCACTACGGCGGCGAAGTGGCTGCGCCGGCATTCGCCCGAATTATGGCTGATGCTTTGCGCCTATACGGGATCCGACCTGATGCCGGAGTGGATTCGGGAGTCACAATCGTTTCCCATACTGCCGGGAAAGAGACTGGCGCATGATGCAATCAGTGCAGCCTGCGCCGCGACTGCTTGGCCAACTGGTCAAGGGGATCGTAGAGGTGGAGTCACAGCAAGAGACTCTGTCCATTTCAGATTTGACCCTGGACAGTCGAGAGGTTCGTCCGGGCAGCCTGTTCTTTGCTGTACCCGGGCAGGCCATCGATGGCCGTGTGTTTATTAACCAGGCGCTGGAGTCGGGAGCCGCAGTTGCGTTATATGAACGTTCGGGTTCAGTCCCGATAGATTCCGCACAGTGTTATCCGGTAGACGATCTCAGAAAATGGGTGGGACGGATTGCCAGTCGTTTTTTTGGCCTACCTTCCAGTGCTTTGTGCGTTATTGGTGTGACAGGCACGAATGGTAAAACGACCTGCGCATCTCTGTTGACACAGGCGCTCAGTGCGTTGGGTCGGTGCAGCGGTTTTGTGGGCACGCCCGGTTGGGGCTTTTCCGGTGCTTTGCAAAGCGCCGACCTGACTACGCCCGACGCCATCACTTTGCAGGCACAACTTGCCGAACTGACAACCCAGGGGGCTGACAGCGTCTGCCTGGAGGTATCGTCTCATGCGCTGGAACAGGGCCGTGTCGAAGGTGTCGAGTTCAATACAGCGCTTTTTACGAATCTCAGTCGCGACCATCTTGATTATCACGCGAGCATGGAACGTTATGCCGAGACAAAATTACTGCTGTTCCAGCGCAGTGAACTGGAAAGTGTGATTATTAACGTGGCAGACCCTTTCGGTGAACGCTTTGCCGCTTCTGGACTTTCGGCGCAACTGTGGACATTTGGAGAAGATGCCAAGGCCGATGTATATCCCCGCGCTATAGATGTTCATCGAAGCGGGATCACGCTGCACCTCGCAAGCCCCAGCGGGGAGATCGCTTTTGAATCGATTTTGCGTGGGCGTTTCAATGCCGCCAATCTGATGGCAGTGGCAACCACGCTGCTGGCACTGGGTTACTCACCCGAAGATATCAGCCAGGTGATGACAAATCTGGTGCCGATACCGGGCCGCCTGGAATTCTGCCCTGGCTCAGGCGGCTCCAGGCCGACGGTAGTTGTGGATTATGCGCATTCGCCCGAAGCCTTGTCCCAGGCGCTGACGGCACTGCGTCCATATACAGACGGGCAGTTGTGGTGTGTCTTCGGATGCGGCGGTGAACGTGATCGCGGCAAGCGCGCATTAATGGGCGAGCGTGCATCATGTCTAGCTGATCGAGTGGTATTGACCAATGACAACCCGCGGAACGAAGACCCCATGCAGATTCTTTGTGACATTGGTCAAGGCATGAGCATGCCTGCCCAAGCGACCATTCCCGAGCGGCATCTAGCGATCGCGTATGCCATTGGGCACGCGACTCCAGGAGACCTGGTATTGATTGCCGGCAAGGGTCACGAGACCAGTCAGATCGTAGCCGGCAAGACCATTCCCTTCAAGGATCAAAGTGTTGTTGAGCACATACTGGGAGATATGCCATGTTGAGCCTGAAAGAGATCGCCACTGTCATCGACGGGCAATTGACAGGCGAGGACGCTGACTTTAGCTCGGTATCGACCGACAGCCGAACGCTGCAGCCGGGCGCCCTTTTTGTCGCACTCGATGGTGATAATTTCAAGGGCCATGACTTTGTCGAGCAGGCGCGCGGTGCTGGCGCGGCAGCCATTATCTCTACCCGTCCCGCACTGGGTGGACTGCCGGGCCTGGTTGTAAAGGATACGACCATAGCGCTAGGACAACTCGCTGGATTTTGGCGCAATCGATTCGATATACCTGTGATCGGCGTGACTGGGAGTAACGGCAAGACCACAGTTAAGGAAATGATCTCCTCGATTCTGGGGCAATTGGGCCCAGTGCATGCCAGCCCAGGTAGTTTCAATAACCACATCGGCCTACCGTTGACTTTGCTGGGCCTGCAGCCTGAACACCGGTTCGCCGTTATTGAAATTGGTATGAATCACCCAGGTGAAATTGATTATCTCTCACGAATCGCACGACCAACGGTATCGTTGATTACCAACGCGGCATCGGCACACCTGGAAGGACTTGGTAATCTGGTTGGTGTGGCTCGAGCCAAGGCTGAGATCTTTCACGGCATGACCCATGGTGCCACCGCCATTATCAATGCCGATGATCGTTTTGCGGCTTACTGGGCTGGCCGAAGCCAAGCCTTTCAGATGATTACCTTTGGTGTCGACAAC
Source organism: Gammaproteobacteria bacterium (assembly GCA_014239575.1). GTDB lineage: Bacteria > Pseudomonadota > Gammaproteobacteria > Arenicellales > UBA868 > UBA868. Next base: position 22,203 of record JAAZYQ010000004.1, on the reverse strand, counting down.
CGGGCCCGGATTTCAGCTGAAGTGACTGGAGAAGGTGACACCCAGCTTATCGAAATACATTTGCCGGAAGAGTCTTTCGAGGCACGGCTTAACCTGTTGGGTCGACATAATGCATTGAACGCGTTGGCCGCCGCTAGTGCTGCCTGGGCCTGTGGCGCTGGCCAATCAGCCATTCGTGCCGGTCTGGGATTGGTCAAGGCTCAGCCGGGGAGGCTGCAGTTGCGCCCGGGCGCCCGCGGTGCATGCCTGATTGATGATACCTACAATGCTAATCCCGCCTCACTCAAAGCCGCCATCCGCGCGTTGGCAAATCGGCCTGGTCGGACTGCACTGATTCTGGGAGATATGGCAGAACTGGGGCCGCGGGCCGAGGATTTCCATGCCGCGGCCGGCCGCCATGCTCGTGATGCCGGGATTGACCATCTGTTGACCTGCGGTATGTTGGCAGGCCTGACAGCCGAGGCATTCGGCCAGAATGCCTGCCATTTCGATTCATCCCAAGCGCTGATCGATGGCGCTTGCCAGCTGCTCAGTCCCGGTCTGACGGTCTTGGTGAAAGGGTCACGCAGCGCACAAATGGAAGTGGTCGCAGATGCGCTTATCGGCGTGACCCATGATGAGGCCATTGCGTGCTGAAAAGCCTTTTTGAGCAACTGGCGCTGGATTACAGTTTCTTCAATGTATTCCGCTATCTGACGTTCCGGGCAATTTGCGGCGTGTTGACGGCTCTCATCTTCAGTTTTATGGTTGGCCCGGCGTTGATCCGACGCCTCGAGCGGATCGGTGCCGGCCAACCGATCCGGGACGATGGCCCACAGACCCACTTGGACAAAGCCGGCACCCCGACGATGGGTGGCGTGCTGATTCTTGCTGCGGTGACTCTTTCTACTTTGTTGTGGGCTGATCTTGGGAATCGTTTTATCTGGATTACCCTGCTGACCTGCATCGCCTTCGGTGTCATTGGTTGGGTTGATGATTACCAGAAGCTCGCGCACAAGAATTCACGAGGTATCGGTTCGCGCCAGAAGTTTTTCTGGCAGAGCCTCGCGGCTTTTATCGCCGCGCTGGCGCTTTATCTGACCGCTGAGTTGCCCGCCGAAACAACACTGATCGTACCGTTATTTAAGGACGTGGCATTGGATCTGGGCTTTGGTTTTGTAGTGCTGGCCTGGTTTGTCATTACGGGAAGCAGTAATGCTGTGAATCTGACCGATGGCCTGGATGGTTTGGCAATACTGCCGAGCGTCCTGGTGGCTGGTGGACTGGGCGTGTTTGCTTATCTCACTGGACACGCTATTTTTTCGGACTACCTTGGAATTCCATTCATACCTGGAGCGGGCGAAACCCTGGTTTTCTGTGCCGCTTTGGTTGGCGCGGGCTTGGGGTTTCTCTGGTTTAACACCTATCCCGCGCAGGTATTTATGGGAGACATCGGTGCGCTGGCTTTGGGTGCTGCGCTTGGCACGGTCGCCGTGGTGGTACGTCAGGAGATTGTACTTGCGATCATGGGCGGCCTTTTTGTTATGGAAACGATATCGGTCGTACTGCAGATAGCGTCCTTCCGATTGCTGGGCCGACGAATTTTTCGCATGGCGCCATTACATCATCACTTTGAAGAGAAAGGCTGGAAAGAGCCTCAGGTCACCGTGCGCTTTTGGATTATCAGCCTGATCCTGGTATTGATCGGGCTTGCAACGCTGAAGATCAGGTAAACCATTCGTGGAGACAGCCTTGGCGATCAAAGCAAATACACCACCCTGGCGACGGGCCACCGTATTTGGACTGGGTGCGTCGGGGTATTCGAGTGCCTGTTATTTGGCCCAGCTCGGTGTAGCGGTTTCTGTTCAGGATAGCCGGGAACAGCCACCCTATCGGGCAGCACTCGGTCGTGAATGGCCTGATGTACCGGTGTCTTGCAGCGAGTTCAATCTATCCTCCCTGGAAGAAGAGGATCTGGCTGTTGTGAGCCCCGGTATTGCGTTGCCCCAACCGGTGTTACAAGCCGCAGCCGAGCGTGGATTGGAAATTGTGGGCGATATCGAACTCTTTGCCCGTGCGTGCACGGCACCGGTAATCAGTATTACCGGCTCCAATGGCAAGACCACGGTAACCACGATGGTCGGGGAGTTGCTGAAAGCCTGCGGCCTTGATGTCAAAGTTGGCGGCAACATCGGTCGTCCCGCCCTGGAGCTATTGGCAGGGCCCGAGCCCGATCTATATGTGTTGGAGTTATCGAGCTTTCAACTTGAGACTACAAGATCACTCTTGAGTGCCGTCGCGGCTATTCTTAATATCTCGCCTGATCACCTGGATCGATACGGGGCAATGGAGTCCTATGTTGATGCCAAGTTACGGATCGTTCCAGGGGCGTGCAATCTCGTTCTGGGCAGGGATGATCCAGCGCTAGCCGGAGCACATCTGCGAGGCGACTTTGCCACAGTGACCTTTGGTCTGAATCCGCCACAGAGCAGCTCTGATTACGGAATTATCTTAGATGGTGGGAGTGAGTGGATCGTCCGCGGCAGCGAACGACTGTTGCCGGTTGAAACACTATCGTTAACAGGCCGCCACAACCTGGCAAATACGCTTGCGGCCATCGCCCTGGTTGAATTGGCCGGTTACCCGCTGGATGAGTCGGGCGTGCAGGCGTTGTCTGATTTCAGGGATCTACCGCACCGCTGCGAGCAGGTGTTGGAGCGCAACGGGATCGCCTGGGTCAACGATTCCAAGAGTACCAATCCGGGTGCTACCGTTGCAGCATTGGCTGGGATGGGGCGTCCGGTGGTGTTAATCGCTGGTGGACAGTCTAAGGATGCGGAGTTCACCGCGCTGGCCGAAGCCGTACAGCTATATGCCCGCCAGGTTCTACTGATTGGCGAAGACCGGCTATTGCTGGCCGGCGCAATTGGGGATCGCGCGCCGGTGACTCTGGCCGATGATCTTGCTCATGCGATAACGCTTGCATCGCGCTGGGCTCAACCCGGTGATGTCGTTCTATTATCTCCAGGGTGCGCCAGTTTTGATATGTTTGATAATTTTGAACAGCGTGGCGAGATCTTTTGCCGTCTGACTCGGGAGATGATTTCGTGATACTCCCCGCGGTCACTCCATGGCAAGGGTCGCGCACCAGCAGCCCTTTCGATCCCTTGCTTGTTCTGCCAGTGTTGGCGCTGCTTGCCTTTAGCACCATCATGGTGTTCTCTGCTGCGATCGGAACTCGCGGCGGTATTTCTGGCGGCTTGGCCGTCTTGCTAAAACACTTTTTTAGTATTGCCCTGGGGTTGTGCCTTGGGTTGGCTGCGGCTAGCACGCCACTCGACTGGTGGCGCAAGTCCAGCCGGAGTTTGCTGGCTTTCGGTACGGTGCTGCTGGTACTGCTGCTGTTGCCGGGTCTGGGGCATGAGGTCAACGGCAGTACCCGTTGGTTCGCGTTAGGGCCACTGCGCTTTCAGCCCTCGGAACTGGTGAAGGTGCTGAGCGTACTGTATCTGGCCGATCATTTTGTCCGCAATGCCTCGGCGGTGACATCCTTTCGCGTCAGTATTCTCGAACCGACTCTGGTTGTTGGAGTGCTGGGTGTGCTGTTGTTGCTGGAACCCGATCTTGGTTGCACGGCAGTGATCATGATGGTTGCTCTGGGCATGATGTTTCTGGCAGGCACCCCTTTGCGTTACATCGGCGGCGCAATTGCGGCAGCGGTTTGTACAGTGGTCGTGTTGATCATGATCGCCCCCTACCGCCTTGAGCGGGTGATGAGCTTTCTCGACCCATGGGCTGATCCCTATGGTTCCGGTTTCCAACTCGTGCAGGCCCTGATCGCGCTGGGTAGTGGCGAGTGGTTGGGCGTAGGCCTTGGAGCGAGTGTGCAAAAACTTTTCTATCTGCCGCATGCGAGCAATGATTTTCTGCTTGCTGTGGTGGGCGAGGAATTGGGGCTTATCGGTGTTGCGATGCTCCTTTGCTTGTATTCACTGTTTCTATGGCGAGTTTTTCGACTGGCGAATCGCGCGGCCCGTGCTGGCGAATTATTTGGTGCTCGTGTGGCCCAAGGCATTGGGTTGCTCCTGGCGCTTCAGATGATGTTCCATTTTGCAGTCAATCTGGGTTTGGTACCGACCAAAGGTCTCACGTTGCCACTGATGAGTTATGGCGGCAGCAGTATGCTGATGAGTTGCCTGGCTGTCGGACTACTGTTGTGCGTGGACCGTAGCCTGCCGTCCTCTCGCGTGGGGGCACGTTGATTACCGTGCTGATCATGGCTGGTGGCACCGGTGGGCATGTATACCCGGCATTGGCCGTGGCTGGCGCGTTGCGCGAACGAGGCGTACAAGTGGTATGGCTGGGCACCCGCTCCGGGCTTGAGGCCCGGGTCGTGCCGGCCGCGGGAATCGACATTGAATGGCTTGATGTCAAAGGCTTTATTGGCACGTCACTGCGTCGCAAATTGGTTATGCCCGGAATGCTCATACGAGCTTTGTTTCAGGCGCTGGCAGTGATCCGCCGGCGTGTGCCGGATCTGGTACTGGGCATGGGCGGTTTCGCTGCCGGTCCAGGCGGTGTTGCGGCCTGGTTGACCCGTCGGCCATTGATCATTCACGAAGCCAACGCTGTTTGCGGATTCACTAATCGTCTGTTGGCGCCGCTCGCACGGCAGGTACTGAGCGGTTTTGAGGGTACCGCGCATTTGGGTCGTGATGCACTCTGGACTGGCAACCCAGTGCGATCGAAGATTAGTGCGCTGGCACCACCGGCTGAGCGAGGCCTCGGGCAAGGCGCTCGTTTACGACTGCTGGTGTTGGGAGGCAGCCAGGGCGCACACATACTCAATGAGGTATTGCCGGGAGCGCTAAGTCAGACGACACATGAACCATTGCCTGAGATCGTGCACCAGTGTGGCGCCGGCCAGGCTGATGAGCTGTGCAAGGCTTATGGCGAGTACGGGATTAAGGCCAGTGTGGTCGAGTTTATTGAAGATATGGGCGCAGCCTACGGCAGTGCTGATCTGGTCATCGCCCGCGCAGGCGCGATGACCGTTAGTGAGTTGTGTGTTGCCGGCCTGCCCGCCATCTTACTGCCTTATCCCTATGCGGCGGGCGATCACCAACGCGCCAATGCTGCGTTTCTTGCTAGATGTGGCGGCGCTGTAGTGGTCGAGGCAGCCAGCATGAATGAAACTCATATGGCTGTCCAGATCGACCGGCTTCTGCGGGACCGGCCGCAACTGCTGCAGATGGCAAACAACGTCCGACGTTTTGCGCAGCCTGATGCAACCGCCAAAGTGGTTGAGCAATGCCTGGAGAATGCCCGTGCGTGAGTTTGTGCGGAAAATTCATTTCGTCGGGATTGGTGGAGCCGGTATGAGTGGTATTGCGTCGGTACTGCTGGATCAGGGCTACACCGTAACAGGCTCAGACCAGGTAGCGTCGGCCAATACCCGAGCGCTAGCCGACAAGGGTGCCCAGATCTGGCTGGGTCACGATGCAGGTCATGTTCGGGGCACCGATGTGGTGGTCGCTTCCAACGCAGTCGCACCCGATAACCCAGAGATTGTCATCGCCGGTGAGTTGGGTATTCCCGTCGTGCCGCGGGCGCAGATGCTGGGCGAGCTCATGCGTTTTCGAAATGGTATAGCCGTGGGGGGCACCCATGGCAAAACGACAACCACGAGTCTTGTAGCCGCCATATTCGCGGCGGCTGGCCTGGATCCAACATTCCTGGTCGGTGGATTGGTCAAGAGCGTAGCCGGAAACGCGCGGTTGGGTAATGGCCAATGGTTGATTGCTGAGGCAGACGAGAGCGATGCATCCTTTTTACACCTGCAGCCCCATATCACCGTGATTACCAATATTGACGCCGATCATTTGGATGCTTACAGCGGTGATTTTGATCAGCTAATTGAGACTTTTCTGCGATTTGCTCACAACCTGCCATTCTATGGGCTTGCGGTACTGTGTGCCGATGATCCGGTCATCCGGGCGCTTCGTCCTCGAGTGAGACGGCCGGTGGTGAGTTACGGGATCGACAAGGGTGCTGACTATCGTGCCATCAAAATTCGCCAGGAAGGGACGAGGATGCACTTTAACGTGGGTATTGCGGAGGGAAAGAGTATTGCAGTCGATCTTTCGTTGCCAGGGGTGCATAACGTGCAAAACGCCCTGGCTGCCATTGCGGTTGCTGACAAGGTCGGTATCGACTCTCAGGCAATATGTGAAGGCCTTTCTACTTTTTCTGGCATAGGTCGACGCTTTGAAATATTGGGTGAACTTGCGCTTGAGCCAGGTTCGGCACTGCTGGTGGATGACTATGCGCACCATCCCCGCGAGATCGAAGCAACATTAGAGGCTGCCCATGGGTGCTGGCCGGATAAGCGTATTGTCGTAGTGTTTCAACCGCATCGTTTTTCCCGGACGCAGAATTTACTCGATGATTTCAGCGCACTGCTGTGTACCGCGCAATGTCTGGTTATTACCGAAGTCTACGCTGCGGGCGAAAAGCCATTGGCGGGTGCTGATGGCCGCGCGCTGTGCCGGTCGGTGCGCACCCGCGGCGGAATCGACCCCGTGTTTGTTGATCGTCTCGAGGACTTGTTAGATTCTTTGCTGCCGTTGTTGCGTAATGACGACATTGTGCTGACCCTGGGTGCGGGCGACATAGGTCGCGCTGCGCGCGAACTGCTCGGGCCAACTCAACTTAGAGAAGGTGGTCACGGGTGATGAGCGCCATGACTCGTCAGCGCGTGCCCGGATTCGAAACGGTTCGCGGCGTTGTGCAGGCTAATGAGCTCATGTCCCGACACACCAGCTGGCGGGTTGGTGGGCCAGCACGCTACTTTTTTATACCTGCAGGTCGGGAAGACCTGGCAAGGTTTCTTCAGAGTCTAGAAACTGACACGCCAATATTATGGGTGGGCCTGGGCAGTAATCTGCTGGTCCGTGACGGAGGTTTTGACGGTGCTGTGATCGCGACTCATCGGGGGCTTTCCAGGATTGAGCGTTATGGCGAGCGTGAAGTCCATGCGCAGGCCGGCGTACCCTGTGCTCGTTTAGCCCGTTTTGCCAATCGCCATGGGCTTTGCGGAGTTGAGTTCATGGCGGGCATACCGGGAACCGTTGGCGGCGCTCTAGCGATGAACGCGGGTGCCTTTGGCGGTGAAACCTGGCAATGGGTTGCAGAGGTTGAATTAGTTAACCGCCGTGGCGAGTTCACTCATCCCCCGGTGGAATCGTTTGCCGCGGCCTACCGCGAAGTGACTGTACCGGATGACCATTGGTTCACCAGCGCACGTTTCACCCTGTCATGCGGTGATCCGGATGTCGGACAGGCGAGGATTCGCTCTTTGCTCACCGAGCGGGGGAATCGCCAACCAGTGCAACGTGCGAGTGCCGGTTCAGTCTTTCGTAATCCTCCAGATGACCATGCCGCCCGATTGATCGAGGCCGCGGGTCTGAAGGGGTTGCGTCATGGTGGTGCCGTGGTGTCTTCGCAGCACGCGAACTTCATCATCAACGAAGGGACGGCAAGCGCAAGGGATATCGAAAACCTGATTGAATTGATTCGTAAGCGGGTTGTAGATCGTCTGGGAGTGTTGCTTGATCCAGAAGTACGTTTTTCGGGGGTGGATCAATGAGCGTCGCCGAACTTGATTTTCCGGAACTTCCATCTTTGCCGCCGCCGGATCAACCTCCCCCGCCGATGTCGCTAGAGCACCGCTTCCGCCAGCGCACTGGGTTATTTGCCTTGACTCTGGTTGTCGCCCTGGTGGCCGCGTTATGTGTCGACCAGATCCTGCGCTCGGGTTATTTCACCATTGAGCGGGTGCGGATCGTTACAGCGTTACAACGGGTTGATCAGGGGTTGGTCGAGCGTTCAACCTGGCGAAATATCAATGGCAACTATCTGACTGCAGACCTGGGAGGCATCGAGCAGGCGCTGGAGAATCTGCCTGGGGTCTACCAGGCAGTGATCCGCCGCGTTTGGCCTCAGACGCTTGCGGTCTCAGTGACAGAGACCGGTGCTATGGCGCAATTCATGCCTTTGGGTGCGTCGGAAACAGTACCGGTCCACGAGTTCATCAACCTGGCCCCATCAAACCAGTTATCGACAGTACCGGTGTTGCGTGCCCATCGAAATGACCGCGAGAGGCTTATTGATGTTTTCAAACAGATCTTACCCGCATTACATGCCGTCGAACTCGAGCCACTGGCGCTGTCTGTCAGCCCAGCGGGTCGCTGGAAATTGGAGTTGCAGATTGGCGTCGATACACCGGCTAACCAATTTTTACTGCTGGCGGGGCGCGGCCCAGTAAAGGAGAAAGTGACCCGGTTTGCCTCTAGTTACGCCATGGCGCTGCGTTCGCGCGGCGACATGATCGCCCAGGTGGATATGCGTTACGCCAATGGTTTCGCAGTGCGTTGGCGTGACGACTCTGCTGTTAACCAGGTCCAGTTGGCAGGCCTAACCGAGAGTGGAGATTAATCCGATCACAATGAACAGAAAACCGGTTAGTGAAGTGATTGTCGGTCTCGATATCGGCACCTCGAAAGTACTTGCGGTAGTAGCTGAAGTCAGCGAAAACGATGAAATCGAGTTACTGGGGGTTGGACAGCAACCCTCACGCGGGCTGCGCAAGGGCGTGGTTGCCAATATTGAATCAACCGTGCAGTCCATCCAGCAAGCCGTTGAGGAAGCGGAGTTAACTGCCGAGTGTCGAATCAGTTCTGTCTACGCCGGTATTGCCGGCGGCCATATCAATAGTATGAATTCCCATGGTGTGGTTGCTATCAGGGATCGCGATGAGGTCAGCCACGGTGACATAGAGCGGGTACTGGATGCAGCGCAGGCGCAGGCGATACCCAATGATCAGCGCGTTCTGCACATCCTGCCACAGGATTTCATCATTGACGGCCAGGAAGGCATTCGCGAACCGATCGGTATGAGCGGTGTACGGCTTGAGGCTAAGGTACACATCATTACCGGCGCGGTCAGCGCCGCGCAAAACATCATTAAGTGCATCACCCGTTGCGGCTTGCAGGTGGAAGACGTAGTACTGGAGCAGATTGCTTCCAGTTACGCCGTACTCGAGGAGGATGAAAAAGAACTCGGCGTGTGTATGGTGGATATTGGCGGCGGCACTACTGATATTGCCGTATTCACCGACGGCGCTATTCGCCACACCGCAGTTCTACCGATTGCCGGTGACCAAATCACCAACGATATCGCCGTAGCGTTGCGTACACCGACTCAGGCTGCAGAAGAATTGAAAAAGAAGTTCGGCAGCGCCTTGGTGCAGTTGGCCCCCGAAGGTGAAATGATCGATACCCCTAGTGTGGGTGAGAGAGCGCCTCGGAAACTGGCACGCACCACATTGGCCGATGTGATAGAGCCACGTGTTGAGGAGTTGTTCTTGCTGGTGCAGGCTGAATTGCGACGCAGCGGCTATGAGGAATTACTCGGAACAGGCATCGTGCTGACAGGCGGTAGTGCCCGGATGGCGGGTATGGCCGAACTGGCTGAGGAGATCTTTCATATGCCGGTCCGTCTCGGAGTGCCCCAGTACGTCGGCAGCTTGAGTGATGTTGTACGTAATCCTTCTTATTCCACTGCTGTCGGGCTGGTGTTGTTTGGTCATCGCCACCGAGCGGAGCGGGAATCCCGTACGGGTCGCATCTCAGCCCCGGCACCCGCTGAGTTGGTCAACCGGATCAAGCAATGGTTTTCAAGTCATTTCAAAAAGAATTGACGGTGGAGCACGCAGCAAAAATGGATTTAGTTTCAGCTAAGAAATTTTCGGTTTGTCCAGGTGGTAAAAAATTTCATTTTCAACCTAAGTATCAGGAGAGAAGATATGTTTGAACTGATGGAAATATCGGGCCAGCAAGCGGTAATCAAGGTATTAGGCATTGGCGGCGGCGGCGGCAACGCGGTCGATCATATGCTGTCTGCCAATCTAGAGGGCGTTGAGTTCATCAATGCGAATACTGATTCACAGGCATTGCATCGCTCGGGTGTATCCAAGGTGATGCAACTGGGCGAGGGACTCACCAAGGGGCTCGGCGCTGGGGCCAACCCGGATGTTGGCCGCCAGGCGGCGACTGAGGATCGCGACAAAATCGCGGCTGCATTGGATGGCACCGATATGATCTTTCTGACGGCAGGAATGGGTGGGGGAACCGGAACCGGCGCGGCACCGGTAGTGGCCCACTTGGCTCGCGAAAAAGGAATCCTGACCGTTGCGGTCGTGACACGGCCATTTAACTTCGAAGGCAAAAAGCGCGTGGCGGCGGCCGATCAGGGAATCAAAGAATTGGGTGAACTGGTTGACTCCCTGATTGTGATTCCGAACGAGCGCATCCTGGAAGTGATGGGCGGCAAGATAACGTTGTTAGAGGCCTTCAGCAAGGCTAATGAGGTATTGCTCAACGCAGTGCAGGGAATCTCAGAGCTGATCACCCGCCCTGGGTTAATCAACGTAGATTTTGCTGATGTCCGCACGGTGATGTCTGAAATGGGAATGGCTATGATGGGCTCGGCAACGGCGACCGGCCCGGAGCGGGCAATCGAGGCAGCGCGGGGCGCGGTATGCAGTCCGTTGTTGGAAGAGGTGGATATTCATGGCGCTAAGGGTCTGTTAGTGAATGTATCTGCCGGTCCCGATATGGAGTTGGCAGAGTTTGCTCAGGTGGGTGAGATTGTTAACGAATACGCCTCGGAAGATGGCACCGTGGTAATCGGGACTGTGCTAGACCCGGAAATGGAAGGCGAACTACGGGTAACGATGGTGGCAACCGGAATTCGCAATCGTACACACACTCCCCAAATCACTCTGGTTAAGGATGGAGAGGTCGTAGACACCGTAGACGCCGAGGTCGATTACGACCAGCCGACTGTTATCCGCAGGCGCCCCCGGACTGCCGGGGACCTGGAAACCAACGGTAACGCAGCTGTCGATATGGATTACCTTGATGTTCCCGCTTTTCTGAGACGACAGGCTGATTAAATCATAAAAAACAAATAGTTATACTATTATTTGTCACTAGTTACGAGGGTTATGCAAAAAAAGGGGTAAAAATATTTCAAAACAAGTACGATTTGCTGAGTTTCTTGTGTAGAATTCATTTTACTGGGCGTATGGGACGCTACCATCCGCTTGATGTCATTAGGAAAACAGCAAAGAAGGGAAGGATGATCCGACAGCGAACCCTCAAGAACGTGATCGATGCGACAGGCGTGGGTCTGCACACTGGGAAGAAGGTCTACCTGACCCTGCGCCCGGCACCCGTTGGAACGGGTATCGTCTTTCGGCGCGTTGACCTTGATCCGGTTGTAGAGATAGCGGCGACCCTTGAACGGGTCAGTGACACCCGGCTTTCGACCACCCTTGAGCACAACGGCGTGCGGGTCTCTACCGTAGAACACCTGATGTCCGCTTTCGCCGGCTTGCACATCGATAACGCCATTGTCGAGCTTGACTCTGATGAAGTCCCTATCATGGACGGCAGCGCTGCCGTTTTTGTTTTTCTGATCCAATCCGCTGGTATCGAGACACAGACAGCGGCCAAGCGTTTTATCCGAATCAAGGATCCGGTAGAAATCAGGGAAGGGGACAAGTGGGCACGCTTTGATCCCTTTGAGGGGTTCAAAGTTAGTTTCAGTATCGATTTCAATCACCCAACTATGCGATCCTCTGGTCAGCAAGCGACGGTTGATTTGTCCGAGGTTTCTTTTGCCAAAGAGGTCAGTCGGGCACGTACCTTCGGTTTTCTACAAGACGTTGAGGCCTTGCAGGAAGCGGGCCTTGCCCGCGGCGGCAGTTTGGATAATGCAATCGTCATGGACGATTACCGGGTGATCAACGACGATGGCCTGCGCTATGGCAACGAATTTGTTAAGCACAAAATTCTTGATGCGATCGGCGACCTTTACCTTTTGGGGTGCCCGCTGATCGGCGCTTTCTCTGCCCACAAGTCGGGGCATGGCCTCAATAACCGCCTTTTGCGCACATTGGCGCAGCAGCGCGCGTCCTGGGAGGCTGTCTCCTATGACAGTGCTGAGACAGATGCAGCGCCGGCATTTCTCCATCCTGCCTTTACTTGATCTTCGGCCGGGTTCCGGCCTCTAGACTCTCCTCGGGTGCTCCCGACTCTTTTCATCGGGTGAGCGCTTAGGTACGTTGTGCGGCAGTCAAAGGTCGCATACAGACTGTACGGCCCAACAGATATCCGGTGAAATTCCACTCACGGTAATGCATTAAAACAGTGGACCATCCAGCCGATGGCCAATGCATAGCCGACCTTGTTTAGAGTTGATTAACGCAGCGGCCTTTGGAGATTAAATAGGATGCAGACTATCAAAACTTTTGGTGTCATCGGTACGGGGATTATCGGCGCGGGCTGGGCCGCTCGTGCACTGGCCCGGGGTTTGAACGTATTGGCTTTCGACCCAGGCGTGGATGCACAAGACCACTTACGCGATAACCTGGCGCGGGTCTGGCCGGTGTTGGAGCGTACCGGCCTTTTTCCTGGTGCATCGGTAGACCGGCTAAGATTCTGCGATTCCCTGGAAGAGGTAGCTCTTGGAGCGCAGTTCATTCAGGAAAGCGCCCCAGAACGGATAGACCTTAAAACCACCCTACATGCCCAGATCGATGCCGCGGCCCCGGTAGATGTACTGATTGCCTCGAGCACCTCGGGTCTGCTGCCAAGTGAGTTTCAGTCGCAGTGCGCTCATCCGGGTCGGGTGATGGTTGGACATCCTTTCAACCCGGTTTATTTATTGCCGTTGGTTGAAGTGCTGGGTGGTGAGCAGACTGACGCCGACAATATCGAACGTGCAGTGGCGGTGTACCGGGATCTCGGTATGTATCCACTGAAAGTACGCTCCGAGGTGCCGGGGTTTTTGTCTGATCGACTCCAAGAAGCACTATGGCGGGAAATCTTGCACCTGGTTAACGATGATATCGCGACACCGGAGGAGCTCGATGCCGCCATTTGTTATGGCCCCGGCCTGCGCTGGGCGCTATGGGGAGCCTGCCAGATTTTTCATGTGGCAGCTCAACCGGGCGGCATGGGCCAGTTTCTCAAGCACTTTGACCCTTCTCTTTTTCCCTGGACCCATTTGGAGCCGCCGAAGATCACCGGGGAACTGGTTGACAAGATGCACTCAGGCTGTGAGCGTCTGGCCGGTGATGCGCCTATTGACGAATTAGAGCAGGTGCGTGACGATGCGTTGATTGGAATTCTGGAGGCGCTACAGCAACGCAATCTGGGTGCCGGGGCAGTGCTTAACCAACACCAGAAACGCATTCACGAGTCCGCCGACAACGATAGACGCTGAGCGCTGCGTCGGCCGCAGCACCAGGAGAGCCCTGATGGAATTTTCCCTGAGCGATGAACAGCGGATGCTGGTTGACAGTGTTCGTACTTTTGTTGAAAAGGAGTTGTATCCCTATGAGGATGAGGTGGAAGCCAGTGATGAAGTCCGTCCGGAGCTTGCGTACCAGATTCGAGAGCGTGCCATTGTCCAGGGATTTTATGCTGCCAATATGCCCGAGGATCTCGGCGGTGGCGGACTGGACAGCGTTTCCCTGTCGTTGGTAGAACGCGAACTGGGGCGAGCTAATTTTGCCCTGCAGTATCTGGTTGGACGGCCCAGCAATATCCTGCAGGCTTGCGTCGGTGAGCAACGTGAGCGTTATCTGCTGCCGTGTATTCGCGGCGAGAAGACCGACTGTCTGGCGATGACCGAGCCCGGCGCTGGGTCTGATCTTCGCTCAATGCAATGTCGTGCGAAGCGTGACGGGGACAGTTATATCATCAACGGCACCAAGCATTTTATCAGTCATGCTGACTTGGCAGACTTTGTCATCCTCTTTGCTGCAACCGGCGAAGAAGAATCCAGTCGTGGGCCGCGAAAATTGATCAGTGCTTTTCTGGTAGATAAAGGTACCCCCGGGTTTACCGTGCGACCGGGTTATCACAGTGTTTCTCATCGGGGATACCATAACTGTATTCTTGAGTTTGAGGATTGCCGAATCTCCGCTGAGCAGATGTTGGGCGCAGAACATCAGGGTTTTAGCGTGGCCAACGATTGGCTCGGAACCACGCGCCTACAGGTGGCGGCGATGTGCCTGGGTCGGGCCTACCGCGCGTTGGAGCATGCTATCGACTGGGCGGCCGAACGCCAGCAGTTCGGCCAGTACATTGGTCGGTTCCAGGGGGTTGGATTCAAGCTCGCTGAGATGAAAATGCGCTTGGAAGCCTCGGAGTTACTCACTTTGCAAGCGGCGTGGAAGGCTGATCAGGGCGTTGCTACCGATACCGACTACGCGATGGCTAAGTTATATACCACGGAGATGCTCGCGTTTGTCGCTGATGAGGCCATTCAAATTCATGGTGGCATGGGATTAATGTCCGATTTACCGCTGGAACGCATCTGGCGCGATGCCCGGGTTGAGCGAATATGGGAGGGCACCAGTGAGATACAGCGACACATCATCTCCCGGGACATGCTGCGCCCACGCTGGACCTGAC
>JAAZYQ010000004.1:936-7666 GCA_014239575.1 Gammaproteobacteria bacterium | reverse complement strand
TGAGATACAGCGACACATCATCTCCCGGGACATGCTGCGCCCACGCTGGACCTGATGTGCTAATCCCTTGACCCTAGAACGCCTGTTCCGACCGTCCAGCATGGCCGTGTTCGGTGGCCGCGAAGCCTGCGAGGTTGTGCGCCAGTGTAAGCGTATGGGTTTTGCCGGCGACATCTGGCCGGTGCATCCGTCTCGGGAGACCGTCGAGGGGTATCGCTGCTATCGCGACGTTAGCGCATTGCCCGGGATTCCGGACGCCAGCTTTATTGGCATCAACCGTCACGCTACGGTTGCCATTGTTGACAGCCTGAGTCGCGTTGGTGCTGGCGGTGCGGTCTGCTATGCCTCTGGTTTCAATGAAGTTGCCGATGGCGAAGCGCTCAACGATGCGCTGCTCGTGGCGGCAGGATCCATGCCTATACTCGGCCCCAACTGTTATGGCCTGATCAATTACCTGGATGGTGCACTGATGTGGCCCGATCAACACGGTGGTGAACGGGTAGAGCGCGGTGTGGCGCTTTTTAGTCAGAGCAGCAATATTGGGTTGAACTTGACCATGCAGTCACGCGGGTTGCCGATCGCCTACCTGCTGGCATTGGGTAATCAGGCCAAGACCGGGCTTGCCGATGCCTTAGAAGCGGCACTCGATGACCCCCGTGTGACCGCAGTGGGCCTTTACATTGAAGGCTTTGTGGATGTGCCGGCGTTTGAGCGGGCTATGCGCCGCGCGACAGAACAGCAGGTGCCGGTGGTCGCGTTGAAATCGGGTGCCAGCAACCAAGGTGCGCGGATCACGCAATCACATACGGCATCTATGGCGGGATCAGACGAGGCAGCCGATGCACTGTTCGCCCGGCTGGGTATTGCCCGGGTGCATGACCTCGATACCCTGATTGAAGCCCTTAAGCTGCTGCATGTGCATGGACCATTGGCCGGCAACCGCCTTTGTTCCATGAGTTGTTCTGGGGGAGAGGCATCGTTGATGGCTGATGCCGTTATCAGCCGTGATCTCGTGTTCCCTGAACTGAATACGGCTCAACATCAGGCTGTAGCCGATACCGTGCACGAACTGGTCAGCGTATCGAATCCGTTGGATTATCACACTTTCGACTGGAATCGCGAGGAAGAGCTGTGCGCCACCTATTCCGCGATGCTCAGTTGTGGTTTTGACCTGTCGTTACTGGTACTTGATTTCCCCCGGGCGGATCGATGCGATCTTGAGACCTGGGATCCTGCGGTGAGCGCCATTGGGCGGGCTGCCCATGACACGGGCGCCCCCACCGCAGTGGTAGCGAGCCTCCCGGAAAGCATGCCTGAGTCGGTGGCACGGCAACTGATAGTCGATGGAATCGCGCCCTTGTGTGGGTTGCGCCAGGCGCTGGACGCTGCACAAGCGGCAGCCACGATAGGCGTGGCCTGGCGGCATGGACTGCCGGATACTGCTCTGCCTGGGCCATCGCGCGCCATCGGCCATGCGCTGAAAAAGGTTGATGAGTGGCAAGCCAAGGTCGAGCTGGCGCAAGCCGGATTAACGGTGCCGCGGGGTCAGCGAGTCCGAAGCCTCAAGGCGCTGATGGCCGCGGCGCAGTCTCTGGATTTTCCGTTGGTTCTAAAAGTCTGCGATGCTGATATTGCTCACAAGAGTGAGCACAACGCGGTGATCCTGAATATCCGCGATCAGGATGCTTTGAGCGGGCATGGCCAAGATCTTTTCGCCCGTTACCCGCAATTACTGGTCGAAGAGATGGTGACCGACGCGGTGTG
Source organism: Gammaproteobacteria bacterium (assembly GCA_014239575.1). GTDB lineage: Bacteria > Pseudomonadota > Gammaproteobacteria > Arenicellales > UBA868 > UBA868. The sequence goes on along the minus strand of JAAZYQ010000004.1, from coordinate 5,902 downwards.
TGAGATGATCGTTGGAGTTAGTCAGGATCCGGCTATCGGACCCTGGATGCTGTTGGGCAGTGGCGGTATCCAGGCCGAACTCGCGCCAGATCGCACCGTGGTTTTATTGCCAGCTGATTGCGTTATGTTGCAGCGAGCGCTGGCATCGCTTAAGACCTACCCATTGCTTGCAGGTTTCCGGGGTACCCCTATCGCCGATACAGCCGCACTGTTGCAAGCACTGCAGCAAGTCGGCGAGTTTGCTTTGGCGCGCAAAGATTCCCTGGTTGAGCTTGAGCTTAACCCGTTATTGGTACGACCCCAGGGCAGAGGTGTCGTGGCGGTTGATGCCTTGCTGTGCTGTGCCGAGGTTGATTAGCGCTATGTCTGTGCTGCGATCTAATCCCGGCCAAGCTATCGTAGCTCAGCGACTTGATGCGCTATGCGAGTTTCTGGAGCCGTGCTTGGGCACCTTGCTGGATATAGGCTGCGGCGGAGGAGCGTTGAGTGACGGCTTGGCGCAGCAGGGTTTTCATGTCACCGGCATTGACCCGGTTGTGGGTGGCGGCACCCCCGCTTCACGGGTGCGTGGCAGCGCTCATGCACTGCCGATGACCAATAACACCTTTGATCACGTTCTGCTGCACTGGTCACTTCATCATGTCCCTCAGGCGCTAATGGGCCGCGCGCTAGGTGAGGCGCTGCGGGTACTGCAGGCAGCGGGCACGCTGTATGTGATCGAACCCGAGCCGGTAGGCAGTTGGCAGGCGGTATCTTGTGCTTTTCATGATGAGACCGAGGTTCAGGCCATGGCAGCAGAAGTAGTGAGTCGCCTGGTCGTGGCGAAGGGCTGCAGTCGTCGGCGCGCCTACTATTTTAGTGAAGACCGTTATCCGCAGTTTGATGCTTTCGTTGACGATATGATGTCGTTGGCGTACAACCGTTATCGCGTAGAGGATATTCGCCAAGATGCTGTCAGGGATGCGTTTGAGGCGTGTGCATGCGAAGGTGCTTACGTACTGCGCCAGAGAATCCGAATGGAGGCTATTCAATGGCCGAAAAATTTTCAGGAGTGACAATTCATGACTGTTGACAGTGTGCGTACCGAGAAGCGCGGCTCTGTACTGCAGGTTACGCTCGACCGTCCCAAGGCGAATGCGATCGATGTGACAACCAGTCGAGTGTTGGGTGATGTGTTTGCTGGATTTCGAGATGATCCTGATCTGCGTATTGCCATTATCACCGGTGCCGGCGAGAAATTTTTCTGCCCGGGATGGGATCTAAAAGCAGCCGCAGACGGCGAAGCTGTGGACAGTGACTATGGGGTTGGAGGCTTTGGCGGCCTGCAGGAGTTACCCGACCTTAATAAGCCGGTGATCGCTGCGATCAACGGCATCTGTTGCGGCGGCGGTCTTGAGTGGGCCTTGTCGGCTGATCTGATCCTTGCGGCCGAGCATGCCACTTTTGCTTTGCCCGAGATTAACTCAGGCACTATTGCCGATGCCGCGACACTGAAATTGCCTAAGCGGATTCCTTGGCATATTGCTATGGAGCTGTTATTTACCGGCCGATGGATGGACGCCGCCGAGGCGCATCGCTGGGGCCTTGTGAATGAAGTATTGCCCTCGGGCAGTCTGCTGGACCGAGCCCATGAACTTGCAGCCACCCTGGCCGAGGGTCCGCCCCTGGTATATGCGGCTATCAAGGAGGTGAGTCGAGCTGCAGAAAATATGCGTTTTCAAGATGCGCTTGACCGTATTACGAGCCGAAAGTTCCCTACAGTGGATAAACTGTATTCCAGTGAGGATCAGCTTGAAGGCGCACGCGCTTTTGCCGAAAAGCGAAAACCGCAGTGGCAAGGGCGCTGACGGCTCACGCGGTACTCCTTATTCGGGCATCAGTTATTTTTTGATACTTCGCTGGGTATTGCCCGGGGATTTTCGGTATATTGTCGGAGCGTTTTCGCAAGAGGTCTTTTCAAGACATCGCGGATCTAGGGAGTGCTGCCATTATGGAAGAGTGGTCTGTTGTTCACAAGGTTTCGATCCTGGGTTTTCTGGGTGCGGCGCTTTTTGGTGCAACGGCCAGTAAGACCCATTTTTGCATCATGGGATCCATCAGTGACTGGATCAATATGGGTTCCAAGGTGCGTTTTCGTGCCTGGGTGTTGTCGATAGGTATTGCCATTCTGGGTGCGCAGGGCATGCACCATCTCGGTTGGCTCGATCTGGGCGGATCGATTTACCTGGGCGCAAATTTTGGCCTTGCGGGATTTTTGATTGGTGGTGTTCTTTTTGGTATGGGAATGACGCTTGGCGCTGGCTGCGGCCAGCGCACCCTGGTACGGGTCGGCGGGGGAAATCTAAAATCCCTGCTGGTGTTGATTGTGATGGCGATTACCGCTTACGCCACGCTTCGCGGCCTGCTCGCCATCATCCGTATCGAAGTATTCGATGCGCTTGCGATTGACCTGGGTGCGCGTGATATTGCCGACCAGGGCATTGGTACCTTACTGGCACACTTCACCGACACGCCAGCGGCGGCCGTTTCCAGAATTGTGGCGTTGCTGTTGGGCCTGGGCGCCGTGTGGTATGCGTTCAAAGATCGCGATTTTCGTGCCAGTTACGATAACCTGCTTGCTGGCACGGTGATCGGTCTGCTGGTAGTCGGCGCCTGGTATGTAACCGGGGTGATAGGCAACGATGACTTCGAGCCGGTTATGATCGAGGCGATTACCTTTGTCGCTCCCACCGGTAACACGCTCAACTATTTCATGACCTGGACCGGCTCTGAGATTAATTTCGGGATTGCTGTGGTGCTGGGCATGATCGTCGGCTCTTTCGTCTATGCCGTGGTGACCGGGGACTTTCGCATAGAGACCTTTATGACCCGCGCTGATATGCGCAACCATCTGCTGGCCGGCGTGCTGATGGGTTTTGGTGGCGTGCTATCGCTTGGTTGTACCATCGGTCAGGGAGTCTCGGGAATTTCGACTCTTGCTTTGGGCTCACTGGTTACCTTGGTGGCGATACTTTTTGGTTCAGCACTCACTATGAAGGTGCAGTACTACATGCTGGACGAGGGTTTTTGGCCCTCATTGCGCCAGTCACTGGCTGACCTGCGCCTGGCTCCACGCACCTTAGGCAGTTGACCACCTTGACGTTTATTTTTGCCGGCCACTTGAAAGGCCGGTACTGACGGTGCGCCATCTGGAACAGACCGAACCGACACCTGGTCTCAAGCCCGTTTTATCGATCTGTGATCTTTGCCTGACCCGCGGCGGGCGCACACTGTTTGATAAGCTCAATCTTGAGGTCAATCACGGCGAGGTTATTGCCATTGTCGGTGCCAGCGGTAGCGGTAAATCCAGCCTGCTGGAACTCATCTTTTCTGATCCACGACACCCGTCTTTGTATGGTGGCGTCATCCATTTTGATCGTGCACAGGCAGCACTGGTGATGCAGGACGGGGCGCTGCTTGACCACTTGAGTGTCCTTGACAACCTGCAACTCGTCAGCGCGTATTCCGGTTTCCATCGCACCAATACCGAGCTACTGGAACTTCTTGAACGGCTCAATATTCCGTCATCCCAGGCTGGCCAGCCGGCGGGGCATCTGAGTGGTGGTGAGAAGCGTCGGGTCGCTGTGGCCCGGGCGCTGGTCTACCAGCCCGAACTGATATTTTTTGATGAACCTGATTCGGGTCTCGACATCGCCAACCGACGCGAGCTTGCAGCGCTGCTACGCGAACTGGTTGAAATACACGGCACCACGGTGGTCATCGTCACTCATGATTCGCTGCTGGCAGGCCTGGTAGCGCACAAGGTACATGTGCTGGAAGAGGGTCGGCTGAAACAAGCGTTTGCCTGGGAGGGGTTCCCGGCAACACCCGCTGTGGCCACTTCGCGCCGTGAGGCGGTGGAGACGCTGGCCGAAAATGCCCGATTGCCCCAGATAACGGCGGGATCTACAGGCCTTAATAAGACAACCTGGTTGCCAAGACACCTGGCCCGCGATGCGTGGTGCACTGTAGCGTCAGTGCTGCGCTCCAATCCTTCACCACGGCATTACCTGTCTGTTTTTGGGAAGATGCTGCGGATGGGTGCGTTGAGTGGCATACCGTTTTTTTTCCTGGTGGGCGCAATGCTGGGTGCCACGACCATTGTCGTGGTGCGAAACCTCGTGGTCAGTGTGGTGCAGGGGCTTGACGTGCCCGAGATGGTGCGCCACACCGTAGAGTACTTTCTGAGGGCTTATCCATCGCTGCGCGAGTGGCTGATCGAGCAGATCATGGACCGTGTGGATTTCAATGTACTGGCAGAACCCACGCTGAAGCGGTTGGTAGAAGAGCCGGATATGGTGCTGGATCACCTGAACGGGGTGTATATTGCCGTCTTTGTGCCAGCAATTGCTGCAATCCTTTTCGCGGCCCGCTCCGGTAGTGTCGTCAGCGCCTGGCTGGGTGTGCTGACTTTTGGGCGCAAGGTGGAGGCCCTGAAAAGCCTGGGAGTGAATCCGGAACTTTATCTTCGCAGTCCGTCTGTTACTGCACTGGTCGCAAGTTACCTATTTACGGCGGCAGTTTTTGGACTGGGGATGTGGGTTGGCAGTTTCCTCACCGCCCAGACACTCTATCAGGTACAAGATGCAGCCAATCTGCTGGCAGTCACCCCGGCGATGCTCCACAGTGTTGATGGCTTTTATAAAATGGCAATTTACAGCGCGATCGTGCCGTTGACGATCTGCACCTTGGGGCTAGCGCCCAAGCGCAGCGTAGACAGCGTAGGGCGCCACACCACTATGGCGATCATTTACTCGACCGTGATGGTTGCGGTAGTCGAACTTGGTTTCGCCCTGAAGCCTTGGCAGTTTCTGCTTGCCGGTTAATGGACGATCCGGTATAGCGTGCGGGTATAATGCGCGTCCCTTTGGGCCGTTAGCTCAGTTGGTAGAGCATCTGACTTTTAATCAGGTGGTCGCAGGTTCGA
>JAAZYQ010000004.1:0-927 GCA_014239575.1 Gammaproteobacteria bacterium | reverse complement strand
GCCGTTAGCTCAGTTGGTAGAGCATCTGACTTTTAATCAGGTGGTCGCAGGTTCGAACCCTGCACGGCCCACCATAAATCAAGACACTTACAAGAGTTTTAAAAATCAGGAGGGAGGCGGCTCCCACACCTTGAGTCAGTACCGCCCCCCGATTACTGATTTTCAGGCGTCTGGGAAAAGCACCGCAATATCTGTGTTGTTGGTCTCCATCGGGTCGGGCCGTTCGGCGTCCAGGTTGTACTGAAACAGGGGCTGGCTCATTGCCTCGCGACAACGCTTGCCGGCCTCGATCCTGGAGAAGGGTCCATCGGGCATCGCCCCGCCAACATCGGTGAACGAGTAGTCCACTGCCAGTTCGGCTGTCTGTACGACTTTTCCGCTGTAGCGTTCAAGCGTTTCTTTTGAAGTCTTGTTGAGCAGGGCGCCGACGGCTCTTCCGGTTAAAGACGGGCGTTTCTCCACCTGGAAACGCTGTGGTCTCCGTGACCCCGGCGCCTGGGTACAAGGCCACCGCGTGTACGCCATGGGATTTAAGTTCGGCGGCCATATCTGCCGTGAGGCGGTCAAGGTCTGCCTTTCCCACCCCGTAGCCGATGTCGAAAAGATAGGTCACACCGCCAAAGCTTGATACCTGTACCATCAGCCCAGACTGATTTTTTACCATGATGGGTGCGACCAGTGCACTCATCACATGAGCACTACGCAGGCCGATCTCTATCGATGCATCAAATACCGAAAGTGGACGCTCCCAGAATGGTTTGCCAAAATCGGCTTGATGGCGGGTAAGCCGGCCTACGCGCTGTTCACCAGCAGGCCTACATGGTCCTCGTTGGCTTTTACCTGTTCTACGAATGCCTGCACGGCACTGTCATCGCTCTGGTCAAGCACACAGTTTCACACTGCCACCCTTGGCGCCGTCGGCCGCTT
>JAAZYQ010000049.1 GCA_014239575.1 Gammaproteobacteria bacterium | reverse complement strand
AGTTGTTCGTGCAGCATGGTGTGGCGGGTGATGTCACCGTCAAACTGTTCCTTTTCTTCCGGGGAGGGTAGCTCGCCATGCAACAGCAGGTAACAGACATCCATGAAGTCGGTATTCTGGGCGAGATCGGCGATGGCGTAACCGCGGTGTAGCAGGATTCCGGCCTCACCGTCGATATAAGTGATCTCCGATGAGCACGACGCGGTGGAGGTAAATCCGGGATCATAGGTAAAGGCGCCGGTTTGACTGTAAAGCTTGCGGATGTCGATGACCTTGGGGCCAACAGCGCCATGGAGAATAGGTAACTCCCAAGACTGACCGGTCTCGTTATCCGTCAGAGTGAATGAGTGGCGTACCGCTTGCGCCAGACCATTATTCTCAGCTTGTGTCCCTTGCGACATAACAGCGTCCTCGAATGGGCTAATAATCAGTATTAAATTGATTAATAGTTATGTAAATTAACTTTGTCTATATTTATACGTAATCCTGATCAAATGATAGTCTTGACAGGGGGAAAACAGTGCAAAAGATCTTGCTTGCACTGCTACTTTTCATAATGTCATTTATTATATTTTGTATAAAAAACAATTAATTACCAGTCCAAGGCCAGGGCCTCAAGGCTTGTTGGATAGAGATTAGAGTCACCATGGACTGCCAGCCGTTTTCTGTCGAAACACCCAGTGCAGGGACGATCTGCGGGCTTCGCTGGGGATCGGCTGATGGAATTCCAGTGCTGGCCGCGCATGGCTGGCTGGATAACGCTGCGAGTTTTTTGCCGATGGCACCTTATCTCGCCGATCTTAATCTGGTAGCGATCGATCTGCCGGGGCATGGTTTTTCACAGCACCGACCCGAAGGTGCGCGTTATCATTTAATGGATTACCCGCCAGCCGTGCTCGAGGTTGCTGATGCTCTGGGCTGGAACGAGCTGGTGCTGCTGGGGCATTCCTTGGGTGGTGCGATCTCAACCACGGTGGCTGTAGCAGCGCCCGCACGTATTCGGGCAATGGTGCTCATCGAAAACCTCGGCCCAGTGTCCCAAGCGGTCGATGACGCTCCCGGCCGGCTGCGCGACTCCATCGCAGCGTACGCCAAGTTTCGCGACAAGACGCCGGTTTTGTACCCTGACCTTGAGCCGTTAATTATGGCGCGTGCACGACTCGGCAAGATGAGCCACAAAGCCGCACAAGCTTTGGTGAGTCGCAATCTTGCCAAGGTCGAGGATGGCTATCGCTGGCGCAGCGACCCACGGCTGCGACTGCCGTCACCTGTATTTCTAACCGAGTCGCAGGTATTGGCCTATCTTGGCGCCATTGAGACGCCCAGCCGGGTCCTGCTCGCCAACGAGGGTCTGCTGGCCAAATCTAAAACTTTGACGCCTCGCCTTGCATCACTACAAACCGCGAGCGTGCAATGGCTGGGCGGAAAGCATCACCTGCATATGGATGATCCCGAGCCGGTGGCGACGGCCATTTTGGACTTCCTGTTAAGGCTTGATTAGTTCGATCAGTTAGTCTCGCGGGGCTGATTCTGGAACAGCGTCTCCAGCAGTTTGTGCTGGATCTCGATACCAACCGCATCGGCTGCGCGTGGGTGGTTGTGCAGGATCACGATGATCCAGGTGTTTCCAGATCGGTCAATGGCATAGCCGGCCAGTGTGCGCACATGGCGCAGCAGGCCTGTCTTTAATCGAAGCCGACCGGGCCGGGCAATCCCGTGAAAACGCCGGCGCAATGAGCCATCGACTGTCGCGATGGGTAGTGAACCGACGAATTCAGGCCACCAGGGCTCGGTGGTTGCTTTCTCCAACAGTGTGGCCAGCCCTGCGGCGCTGAGTCGCGCATCTCGGGAGAGCCCTGCACCATTGTCGATACGCAAAGCCGGCATCAACACACCGCTGGCGTCCAGCCAGTCCTCGATAACTTTGGCCCCTTTGGCCGGAGTGGCTGGGATCGCCGCAAATTCACCAGCGAGGGTTAGCAGTAGATTACGTGCCATCACGTTGTTACTGAATTTATTGGTGTGCCGAATGACATCGGCCAGCAATACGGAATCGAGAGCCCCCAGAACTTTGGCCCGTGCTGGGGTTTTACCGTAAGCCCAGCCGCCCGACAGCGTCCCACCCAACTCCTGCCACAGGGCCTTGAAAACCCCGTAGACGTACTGGCCATGTGGCAGCAGGGTGCGTCGCAGAATACTCTGGCCGCAGTTGGCGGGATATAGGCCGCCCAGTTGCACATTGGTTTGCTGTGTGTGGGCGGCGGACTCAAGGGTGATTCGGCGCAGTCGATTGGCGCAACTGGTTTTGTCCTGTTTGACTGAATTCACCAGACGCAGGGTCGTGGCAGCGGGATCAGCATGGACCGTGAGTCGCCCCATACGCGAATCCAACACCAGTGAAGTAGCGCCAAAGTTCACCAGCAGTGCGTTGGGTAGCGTGTTGTAGCTACGTCGAGTTTTACCGTCGATCGTTTTTCGGCCGATAGCCTTGCGGTCAAAGAGGCTGTCATCGAGTACCAGATCGCCCTGGATATGGGTTAACCCACGTTCGCGCAACTGGCGCGCCAAGAGCCAGAAGCGCTCGATCACTAACCAGGGATCGCCACTCCCGCGTAGGATCAGGTTGCCCTGTAGGGTATCGTCCCGCAAGGCGCCATCAATAAGCGCTTGGGTCTGCCAGCGGTGTTGAGTGCCAAGTAAGTTGAGTGCAGCCGCGGTTGTGACCAGTTTCATGACTGATGCGGGATTGCGTGGCGTGTGACTCTGATGGGCGATCTGTGATGTCTGGGAGCCCACACGCCTGATGACCACACTGATTGAGTCGAGCGGGATACCGTTGGTTTGCATCAATCGGGCGACTGACTCCGGCAGGGCAGCCACGGCCTCCTGCAAGGCAAGGGCGGAGGCAAGCAGCACGCTGACCCCAATAAGTGACTGCACCTTCATAAGTGAAATTCTAAACTTCTGCGACAAATACTGAAAATTTTACGAAAGACAGTGCATTGTGGCATGGCTGGCGTTGCTATAATGCGCCCCGGCCGTAAAGCCGGGCACCAGATTTCTATCGAACCATGACAAAAAAAAGCATCTTCCGGATTATTTTTCACAACCAGGGAAACATCTACGAGGTTTATGCCCGTGAGGTCTCCCAGGGCGGCATGTATGCTTTTGTTGAGGTCGGCGAGATCATTTTTGGTGAACGATCCAAGCTGGTGGTGGATCCATCCGACGAAAAACTCAAGAGCGAATTCTCGGGCGTCAAGCGCACCTATATTCCGCTGCACGCCATAGTGCGTATTGATGAGGTCGAAAAAGAAGGGCAGGCTAAGATCGTGCCGGCTGGCGAAACCAAAGGCGGCAACATCGCCTCCTTCCCGATGCCGATCAAGCCGCCTGTATCGTAGTTAGCTCTCTTCAGGGCGCGTTTGATGCAGGCCAGGCGCAGCGCACGCCAGTCCCGCCAAGACCACAGTAACCACCCGGATTTTTGGCGAGGTATTGCTGATGGTAATCCTCGGCATAGAAGAATCTCCCGGCGCGGGCAAATTCAGTTGTCATCTCAGCAAAGCCCGCATTACGCAATGCCGTTTGATATTGAGTGGCTGCGTCGTGGGCCATGCGGATCTGCTCTTCATTGCTGGTGTAGATGGCCGAGCGGTACTGAGTACCGATGTCGTTGCTCTGGCGCATGCCCTGGGTAGGGTCGTGCGATTCAAAAAAGACTTTCAGCAGTTGGGTATAACTTATCCGCTGGGGGTCAAAGATAACCAGCACCGCCTCGGTGTGGCCGGTCATTCCTGAGCAGACTTCCTGGTAGGTGGGGTTGGGTGTGCTGCCGCCAGCGTAACCTACGGCCGTCGTCAGTACGCCATCGAGTTGCCAGAAGCAACGTTCCGCCCCCCAGAAGCAACCCAGTCCAAAGATTGCCTGCTCGGCGTCTGCAGGAAAGGGCGGTTTAAGCGGTGCGCCATTCACATAGTGTTGTTTTGCGACGGGCGTTGACTCTGCCCGCCCGGGCAGTGTCTTGTCCGACGAGGGAATCGCTGGGCTTTTCTGGAAGATCATGTATTCGTGCCTGAGGGTTGATACCAAGTTTAGTGGTTGCTGTCCGCCGTGCGGCGTGCAGTACTTACCCGGGCTTGGCCTGCGTAGTCGTTGAAGTGGGCTATAGAGCCAAGGCCGGCGGCCAACAGCAACTCATCCAGTCCCGGGCGCTGATCATGGCCGTGTTCCAGTGCCAGCATCCCGCCGGGCTTTAGGCAGTCACTGGCACCCGCGCAAATCTGGCGGATGGCGCTAAGGCCATCAGGGCCAGAAAAAAGAGCCTCTGGTGGTTCAAAAAGGGACGGACTGCATTCCAGTGCCGGATCACCCTCGCGCACGTAGGGTGGATTGCTGACGATGATATCGAAGACTTGCCCTTGCAGCGGGACTAGCCAGTCACCGTGCTGAAACGTGACCTCAAGGTTGAGGCGCATGGCATTGTCGCTTGCCTGGGCGAGCGCCCGTCTGGATGAGTCTGTTGCCACGATGCGCGCAAGAGGGCGTTCGCTGGCAAGTGCCAGCGCGATAGCCCCGCTGCCGGTACCAAGGTCCGCAATATCGACCGGCGAATCGGCCGGCGTGGCATCGAGCACGGCCTGCACCAGGATTTCGGTTTCGGGCCGCGGCACCAGGGTGTCCTGACTAAGACCAAGATCCAGCGACCAGAACTCTTTTTGTCCCAGGATGTACGCAATGGGCTCCCCGGTACGACGACGCTCGACCAGTGCCAACAGGTGTCGGGCTTGTGTCGAGTTTATGGCTTTTGCAGGATCGCGGGCAAAAGTCGTGCGATCAATGCCGCAGGCGGCTTGCAGCAGAATTTCGGCATCCAGGCGCGGCGAATCGCTTTGCCCGGTCAGTGCCTGACATGCCTGGTTCAATAGTGCCAAGGCGGTGGGTTCAGCCACGACTCATGGTCGCCAACAGGTCTGCCTGGTGTTCGGCAATTAACGGCTCGATGACTGGCTTCAGATCTCCAGAAAGGATCTCGTCGAGTTTGTACAGCGTCAGGTTGATACGGTGATCAGTAACGCGGCCTTGCGCGAAATTGTAGGTTCGGATGCGCTCGGAACGGTCACCGCTACCGACCAGATTGCGCCGGTGCTGCGCTTCTTCACTTTTTTGCTGGCTGATCTTTGCTTCGAGCAGGCGTGAGCGCAGGACCGACATGGCCCGTGCTTTATTCTTGTGCTGCGAGCGTTCGTCCTGACACTCCACGACGACGCCCGTGGGCAAGTGAGTGATCCGCACCGCTGAATCGGTACGGTTCACATGCTGGCCCCCGGCCCCGGAGGCGCGAAAGGTGTCTATCCGCAAGTCAGCGGGGTTGATCTCAACATCATCAATTTCGTCAGCTTCAGGCATGACGGCGACGGTACAGGCCGAGGTATGTATCCGTCCTTGTGCTTCCGTTTCGGGAACGCGCTGCACTCGGTGGGCACCGGATTCAAATTTCAACTGTGAATAGGCTCCCCGCCCGGCAACACGGCTGATGATCTCCTTGTAGCCGCCGTGCTCACCTGGACTCTGACTCACGACCTCGACCTGCCAGTTGCGTTTCTCCGCATAGAGGTTGTACATACGAAAGAGGTCACCGGCAAAAAGCGCAGCTTCGTCGCCGCCGGTGCCGGCCCGCACTTCGAGAAAGATGTTGCGTTCGTCGTTAGGATCGCGCGGAATGAGCAACTTGCGAAGCGCCTGCTGGCTCTGCTCGAGCTCGGTTTGCAGTCGCGGCATCTCATCATGAGCCATGCGCCGGATCGAGGGGTCACTGTCTTCCAGCATGCCGCGGGTTTCGGATAGTTCTCCATCCAGGATCTGGTAGCGCTGAAAACGCTCCACCACCGGACTAATGTCGGCAAGTTCGATCGACAAATCACGGAATGAGTTCTGGTGGGCAATGACGGTGGGATCTGAGAGCAGCGCGTTGATCTCTTCTTGGCGCTCAAGCAACCGCTCGAGTTTGACTCGCATCGTCGGGTTCATGTTCAGGGGGCGAGCTTGAACAGTCGCCGGGCAGTGCGGATCAGGCTGGTATTACCTTCCTGGCCAGCCTGTTTCAGCGCCTGACTGGGTGTGTGGGCAAATTTGCGCGAGAGATTGCGGGCGAAATGCTCCAGAACCTGTTGCGGATTCTCACCGTTGGCAAGACGCCGCTGGGCATCTTCCAACTCAGTCTCACCAAGCGCTTCTATCTTGTCGCGCAAAGAACGGATAGTTGGTACCGAATCCAGCGAGCGCATCCAGTGCATAAAGCGCATGACTTGCAGGTCGATGATTTTCTCGGCTTCGACTGCCGCTTCCTGGCGCGAGGCCTGGTTGGCAGTGATGACGTTTTGCAGATCGTCGACCGTATACAAGAAGACATCATCCAGTTCGCCCACCTCGGCCTCGATATCACGGGGGACCGCGAGATCGATCATGAACATGGGTCGATGCCGACGTTTGCGCAGTGCGCTTTCGACAGTACCCTTGCCGAGGATCGGCAGAGTGCTCGCGGTCGAAGCTACGATGATGTCGACTTCATGTAGTCGGGCGGGTATCTCAGCGAGTGAGATGGCCTCGCTACCCAATTGGCTGGTAAGTGCCTGGGCCCGCTCAATAGACCGATTGGCGACGATAATGTGGCGAACCTCATTCTGCTTGAGATGCCGTGCCACCAGTTCGATCGTTTCTCCGGCACCGATCAGCAGGACTGTTTGCTCCTGCAGGCGCGAAAATATCCGCCTTGCCAGATCCACCGCTGCAAAGGCCACGGATACCGCGTTGGCACCGATGGCAGTATCTGTGCGGATTTGCTTGGCAACCAAGAAGGTGTGCTGGAATAGACGGTTGAGGATTTTGCCGGTCGTTCCGGCCTGGTGAGCGACCGAAAAGGCCGATTTCATTTGCCCGAGAATCTGAGGTTCTCCCAATACCATGGAGTCCAGACCCGAGGCCACGCGAAAGGCATGCTGGACTGCCTGTTCCCCGGGCAGCGTATAGGTTGAGCTATTCAGGGCATCTTCAGGCAGATCACCGTATTCACGAAGCCAGTTAAAAACCGGGGCAGTTGCTATCTGCTCCTGACGACAGTAAATCTCGGTTCGGTTACAGGTCGATAAGATAGTCGCCTCTTGGACCTGCGGGTTTGCCACCAGGGAGCGAACCGCGTCCGGTAATTGTTCGGGCGAAAACGCAGTTCGTTCACGCAGGGCAACCGGGGCGGTGCGGTGATTGAGGCCTAGAGTGAGAAGATACATGGAATCAATATTTTACGATTTTTGGATGCAATTTTCACTGACCCCGATCCTGTCTAAAGCGGTTAGTGCCAAGTACTGGGCGAAAACCGCCCTGATGGATCGAGGCGCTTTCACCGTTAGGGCAACGATTCTGCTATTCTGAGCGATTGAGCGCCAATCGGCGTTTGTTTGCGAGTTTTACGTGACACACTTTAATTTTTTTGCGACTGGCCTGCTATGCAGCTCACTGGCATTGGCCGGTTGCGTTGGTGTTGCGCCGGCACCCGATATCGCCAGTGCGCAAGAGCAACGTCCGCTGGTGGTGGCCGGTCTTTCCCAGGATCTGATCTTTGAATACCTGCTTGGCGATGTAGCGGCCCGTCGCGGCGATCCGGTCACTGCGGCACAGGCTATGGCCCGCGCAGCAAAACTCTCGGGCAACGCGCAGATTACGGTACGTGCTTTTGCCTTGGCCATAGAAGTGGGCGAGTTTGAGCGGGCTCTGGAACTCAGCGAACTCCTGATATCGATGACCCCGGAGGATCCAGGGGCCCTGACTATGCGGCTACAGGCCCTGATTATGCTCAACCGCGGGCAGGCTGTGTTTGATGCGTTAGTAAAGTTGATCGACACGATGCCCGAGAAAACGACTGTTCTGTTGAAGCATATTGTACAGATCCTGGGGCAACAGGCGGATCCGGGTCGTTGGCTGGGTTTGATGCAGCGCATCGCCACTCATTACTCTGAACTTGATTCAGCACAATGGGCAACCGCCTGGCTTGGCTACCGTGTCGGTGATGAGGGGGCAGCACAAGCGGCGCTTGATCGGGCCATGGAGTTGACACCCGGGTGGGAGGAAGCTGCATTGCTGAAGCTTTCATACCTCGGTGAGCACAGTGACCGCGAGCGAGTCAGCGCTTACGCCAACGAGTATCTTGATGCCTTTGCTGACCGACCCCGGTTTCGCCTGACTTACGCCCGGTTGCTGGCACAATGGAACGAGAATCGTGCGGCGCTTGCACAGTTCGAGAAACTGCTCGAATCTGACCCAGACAGTATCGATGCTCTGTACGCCGCCGGCGCACTCAACCTCGACCGCGGTGATCTAGCTCGTGCCCGCGAGCATTTCCAGCATGTATTGGCGCTTTTCCCCAACCAGGATCGCGCCCGACTTTATCTGGGTCGAATCGCCAGTGAACAGGGTGACTACGATACCGCACTGACATTATTGCGAGAGGTGGTTTCACGGGAGTTGTATTTCGACGCGCAAATGCGCGTTGGTTTTGTCCTCTCAGATTCTGGGCGTATCGATGAGGCCTTGGAACATCTGGCTGATGTCACACCAAAGTCACGCGATGAGCAGGTGCGGGTGTACCTGGCGCGTGAACAGGTGCTGCGCGACAGCGGCGAGCCGGAGCAGGCGCTGAAGCTATTGGATGCGGCGCTGGTTGATCTGCCGGATGATCCCGATCTACTCTATGCCCGTGGTCTTGTGACCGCGATGTTAGATCAAGTAGTCGAACACGAGCGGGATATGCGTCGGCTCATCGAGTTGGATCCCCAGAATGCGCATGCCTACAACGCATTGGGCTATACACTGGCCGACAAGACCGAGCGTTTCGAAGAAGCTCTAGCCCTTATAGAACAGGCGCTTCTGCTGTCACCGGGCGATCCCTATATTCTCGATAGCCTGGGGTGGGTGCATTATCGGCGGGGCGACCTAAAGCTCGCGCTTGAATACCTAACTCTGGCAATGGATCAGCAGCCCGATGCTGAGATTGCTGCCCATTTGGGTGAGGTATTGTGGCATCTGGGCGACAAGGCACGGGCGATCCTGGCCTGGGAAGACGGCAAGAGTAATGATTCCGACAATCCGGTACTAATTGAGACGTTGCGGAAATACGGCCAGTGATCCGTGCCGGATGTGCCTTGCTCGCCGTAATACTGCTGAGTGGCGGCTGCGCCGGGAGACCGCCTGCGACATCGGCGCCAAGTGCGGCCGATGCGCTTTGGGCAGCACGCCAGGAACAGCTTAATAATCTGCGGCAGTGGAATCTAAGTGGACGTGTCGCCATACGTACCTCGGAGTCGGGCGCCAGTGCACACCTACGTTGGGAGCGTAAAGATCAGCAGAGTCGGATTGATCTTTTTGGTGCTTTCGGCGGTGGCAAAGCCCGTTTGTGGATCGACGACAACGGAGCCCGGTTGCGTGACGACCAGGGCCGGGAATTTGAGGCAGACAGTGCCAGCCAGGTCGTTGCTGACGGTACCGGTTGGCATATCCCTCTTGATGAACTGGGCTACTGGATTCGGGGGCTACCGGCACCCAGTGAAGTCCGGGCGATAGAAACTGATGCTCGCGGTGCTTTGATTTCACTCAGCCAACTGGGGTGGGATATCACCTATTCTGAGTACGCCGTGTTCGACGAAAGGGAGCTACCCCGTAAGATCCGAATGATGGCCTGGCCGGATACCGTGAAAAACTTCTCGACCCAGGCGGGGCTGATAGGGGATACCCTGATTGTAAAACTACTGATCGAACACTGGAGCGAGCAGGCTGCCGTCAAAGAGATGGAGCAATGAGCAGTTGGCTGGCACCCGCAAAACTTAATCTGTTTTTACACGTCGTTGGCCGGCGTGACGATGGACGGCACGAGCTGCAGACGCTTTTTCAGTTGCTGGACTATGGTGATTCGCTGGATTTCGATGCCCGTCGTGACGGTGTCATCCGGCGCCTGGGTGCGCCACAATTGCCTGATGACGACCTGAGCGTACGCGCAGCGCGTAGCCTGCAGGCGGCAAGCGGTACTAGTCTTGGGGCCGATATTCATCTGACTAAGCGGGTTCCGGTTGGGGCGGGTCTCGGTGGTGGGAGCTCTGACGCCGCCACCGTGCTTGTCGCATTGAATCGAATATGGAATACAGGTCTCAGCCGGGTAGAATTGACCCAACTTGGGCTGGCGCTAGGGGCGGATGTTCCGTTATTTGTCGGTGGCTGCTCAGCCTGGGGTGAGGGAGTGGGCGAGCGATTATGGCCAACGACCCTGCCCGAGCAGCAATACTGTGTGATCTGGCCCCAAGCCAGTGTCTCGACCGGGGTTATTTTTGCTGATCGCGAATTGACACGAAACAGTCCGCGAATCAGAATACCGGGCCCATTTGAGGGTGATCGGCGTAACGATCTGGAGCCGGCGGCAAGACGACAGTTTCCTGAGGTAGGGCAGTGCCTGGATTGGCTGGGCAAATTTGGTCCCGCCCGGATGTCGGGCAGTGGGTCAGCGGCTTTCGTGACAGTGGCTGACAACCACGCTGGCCAGCAGATTCTTGACCAGTTGCCTGCCGCATACAGTGGCCTGGTTGCCCGGGGAATTAACCAGAACCCGGCATTTGCCGATGAATCTGATGGGGTGTAGCCAAGTGGTAAGGCACCGGATTTTGATTCCGGCATTCCCAGGTTCGAATCCTGGCACCCCAGCCACTTGCTAAAGTTCCAACCCCTGATACCAAAGCGACAAGAATCTCATGGCAGTTGATGATCTGACATTGTTTACCGGTAACGCCAACCCGGCACTGGCCAGTGAAGTGGCCGATCGCCTGGGCATTGGCATTGGCCGTGCTCTGGTGAGCACCTTCAGCGATGGTGAGGCCAACGTCGAGATTATGGAAAATGTTCGCGGTGCCGACGTTTTCGTGATCCAGCCGACCTCTATGCCCGCGAGCAATCACTTAATGGAACTGCTGGTGATGATCGATGCCTTGCGCCGCTCTTCGGCAGAGCGCATCACCGCTGTAATCCCCTATTTTGGCTACGCACGCCAGGATCGTCGACCGCGAACAGCCCGGGTTGCGATCACCGCTAAGCTCGTTGCCGACATGATCGGCATTGCAGGCGCAGACCGGGTGGTGACCATGGATCTGCATGCGGACCAGATCCAGGGTTTTTTCGATATCCCGGTCGACAATATCTATGCGGCCCCGGTGCTTAACGGTGAGTTGTGGCGTCAGGAGCCCGAAAACCTGATTGTGGTGTCACCAGATGTGGGCGGCGTGGTCCGGGCGCGGGCGATGGCGAAGCAACTTGGTGTTGAGCTTGCCATCATCGATAAGCGCCGACCGCGGGCTAACGAGGCCAAGGTCATGCATATCATAGGTTCGGTGGATAATCGTACCTGCGTGCTGATGGACGATATGGTGGATACCGCCAACACCTTGTGTGAGGCGGCCCGAGCCCTGAAGGAGTCCGGCGCGACACAGGTTAAGGCCTGTTGTACCCATGCGGTGCTTTCCGGCTCGGCAGTTGAGCGTATTGAAGCATCGGAACTGGATGAAGTCGTCGTGACCAACTCGATCCCGCTGTCAGTCGAGGCAAGTAATTGCGCGAAGATACGACAGATCAGTATTGCCAGTTTGCTGGCTGAATCAATCCGGCGGATCGCCAGCGGTGATTCGGTCAGCTCCCTATTTATGGACTAATTAGCCCGGTATCTCCGGGAGAGCAAGACGGCGCCTGGGGCGCCAGTGTAAGGAGACCCTGTAATGAGCAGTAACTATGAACTCGATGCCCGACCGCGGGAAGCATTTGGCACCAATGCAAGCCGCCGGCAGCGCCATGATAAACAGGTGCCGGCCGTTGTCTACGGCGCAGGAAAGGACAATGAAAGCCTGATGCTGGACCATCATCAGGTAGTGAACAGCCTTGAAAAAGAGGCCTTTCATTCGGCGATCATCGATCTGAAAACCGATACCGGGTCGCAGCAGGTGATCCTGCGCGAGGTGCAGATGCACCCGCACCGGCCGATCGTGTTGCATATCGACTTCCAGAGAATCAAGGCAACCGAAAAACTGCACATGAAGGTGCCACTGCACTTTGAAGGCGCTGATGTCGCTCCTGGCGTGAAGATTGATGGCGGGATTTTGGCGCATCCTATGACGGAGCTTGATATCACCTGCCTGCCTAAAGATCTGCCCCAGTACATTGCCATTGATGTCTCTGAACTGCAGATGAACCAGTCCTTGCACCTTTCGGACATACAACTACCTGAGGCAGTTGAGCTGACAGCCACGGCCTACCACGAAGGTGAAGACCCCACGGTGGCCATCGTGACGGCGCCCAAGGTGGTTGAGGAAGAAGGGATCGAAGGCGTTGATGAGGCTGCAGCAGGCGAGTCCGAGGATCAGCCGGCAGATGATGAAGCAACGCCGGCCGATAGCGACCGGGCAAAAAGCGGGGAATAAGCAACCTACGGCGTACGCTAACCCGGGCCTGAACGTGCGCCGCCGGGCGGCGCACGTGTACCATCTGGTCGGATAGATATGGCAGCCATTTCACTGATCACTGGCCTGGGCAATCCGGGCAGTGGCTACGAGGCGACCCGCCACAACGCGGGCTTCTGGTTTTTGGATGTGTTGGCCCGGCGCTGGCCAATGGACCTGCGTGTGGAAAACCGTTTTCGAGGCGCGTTGGCAGATCTGCGTATTGATAACCATCGGGTACGAGTCCTCAGGCCAGGGACTTTCATGAACGAAAGCGGCTCGCCGGTAGCGAGTGTTGCCAATTACTTCGACTTTGCGCCCGAAAAAATACTGGTAGTACATGATGATCTGGATCTACCACCGGGCACTGTTCGTGTGAAACGTGGCGGCGGCCACGGCGGCCACAATGGCCTTCGTGACATCTTTTCGAAATTGGGCTCACGGGAGTTTGTACGGTTGCGGATCGGTATTGGTCATCCCGGAAACGCTAATGAGGTGACCAACTATGTGCTGCAAAAACCATCCGCTGCAGATCGCAATGCGATCTTTGATGCGATAGACCGCGCCGTTGAACGACTGGATGAGTTACTCGACGGAGAGTTGGAGTTAGCGATGAATGTATTGCACCGCGATGCTAAGGACACACTCTAAATGGGATTTCGCTGTGGGATCGTGGGCCTGCCCAATATCGGTAAGTCGACTCTTTTTAATGCTCTGACACGGGCTGGCGCGCAGGCCGAGAATTATCCATTTTGCACTATCGATCCCAACGTCGGCATCGTTGAGGTGCCAGATCTGCGCCTGCAAACAATTGCGGCGCTGATCAACCCTAAGTCGGTCATACCCACCGCGATCGAGTTTGTCGATATTGCCGGATTGGTCGCCGGCGCCTCGAAAGGGGAAGGCTTGGGCAATCGTTTTCTTGCACACATCCGCGAGGTGGATGCGATTATTCATGTGGTGCGTGCGTTCAGGGATGACGACATCACCCATGTTGCCGGAAAGGTAGATCCGCTGGCCGATGTGGCGACCATCGAGACCGAGCTGGCACTAGCTGATCTGGAGACACTGGAGCGCGGCATCGAGCGAACTGCCAAGGCCGCTAAAACCGGCGACAAAAATATCCTGCGTGAATTGGAATATCTACGCCAAGCCCACCAAGCGCTTAATGAAGACCAGGGTTTTCAGCAACTGCTGCAGGACAGCGACATGGCAACGGCATTAATGCCGTTATGTCTTTTAAGCGCCAAACCGGTGCTCTACGTAGCCAATGTCTCAGAGCAGGATCTTGCCGGCAACGAGCAGGTAGCGCAATTGCGTGAACATGTTCAAAAAACCGATGCGCAGCTGGTTGTGGTCAGTGCCGCGATCGAGCAGGAGATATCAGAGCTGGATCCAGACGAACGCAGTAGTTTTTTGGATGACCTGGGATTGGCGGAGTCAGGTCTCGACCGAGTAATTCAGGCGGGCTATATCCTATTAGGATTGCAGACCTTTTTTACCGCCGGACCTAAAGAGGTGAGAGCTTGGACGGTGCGTATTGGTGCCACGGCGCCTCAAGCGGCGGGCGAGATACACACGGATTTTGAGCGTGGTTTTATTCGCGCTGAGACCATCGCCTATAACGACTTTATCGTCAACGGCGGAGAGCACGGTGCGCGTGAAGCGGGCAGGTTACGGCTGGAGGGGAAAGACTACGTCCTAAGTGATGGCGACATTATGCATTTTCGTTTTAACGTCTGAATCAAGCCCAAGCGCGACCGGAATCCCCGGGTCAGTACGAGCCCCAAACGCTTAGGTCGACCACCTTTGAACACGTCGGCCTTTTCAAGGTGAGATACCGTACGTTTGAGCACGGCCACATGTTTTTAGACCGTTTTAATGGCCTTTACCTTGTTCTGGGGGAGATTTCGCGCTACATTCGCGCACCCCACCGTGGCTATGTAGCTCAGCTGGTTAGAGCACGGCATTCATAATGCCGGGGTCGGTGGTTCAAGTCCACCCATAGCCACCATCTTTTCAGTGAGTTGTGCCGGTTGCGCCATGTAGACCATATTCCGTGGCACAAATATGGCACAGCAGATTCCCGCAGGTCCTGGTTATGCTAGGCGTACTCACCGTGAGAGGGAATTGCAATGGCTAGTATTCAAAAACGTGTGACGCGTGATGGATATGAACGTTTTCGAGTTCAAGTCCGAATTAAGGATTAGCCACAAGTTTCGCCGACATTCCATCTGTGTACGGCGCGTAGATCGACTCATGAATTTGCTCTTCACCTGTGATTCCCATCACACCTACCGCGTGTACCCCGTCAGCGCCAGTTGGACAGTTTAGTGGGGGTACTACGGTGCGAAATGGCAAAAATAGCAGCGACATCCGCCTTAAAAAGGACATCAAACCCCTTAAATCTGCCTTATCTACCCTAGGTAAGTTAAAAGGTAAGTCTTACCGCTGGAAAGATAACAATGAGCCTGATATTGGCCTAATTGCCCAAGAACTGGAAAAAGTCATACCAGAACTCGTTAAAACCGATAACAAAGGCTATAAAAGCATTGTCTATCAAAAACTCACTGCTGTATTAATAGAAGCAGTTAAAGAGCAACAACAAGAGATTAACAATCTATCTAACCGGATAGCCCTGTTAGAGGGCATCCCTAAAGCCGTTAACTACTAGATAACCATGACTGACTTCAACGCATTCCGTACAGCAGTCCTTGAAGATGATGATCTTCAAG
>JAAZYQ010000048.1 GCA_014239575.1 Gammaproteobacteria bacterium | reverse complement strand
ACAAGTTGCAGTTGGTTGTCATCGAGCCCTTTGCGTCGGTATCGGCGCTCATAACGCTTCGACATCCAGCCGAAGCACGTTTGAGCAGCACCTATATGTCGTGAGCAACAGTTCATGCAGTCTTTCCGAATTTAGACCATAGACTTGCACAGCAGGATATCACGCCCGGAAATGGGATGTTCCAGCCAACGCCAGTGCGGTGGATGTGAGATCGGCCCAAATGTTTTTCTGGGCTGCTAATTTTCATATACTGTCTCGCACAACCGCTTTGCGAGACTCACATGACCCAAGATTTTGTTGATCCCACACGGGATAAATTTCGAAGCTTTCGCTCGATGGCGAGCAACGGCCCGATCCACATGCTGAACCTGGTTTGCCTGCGGCCAATCGCTGTCTACCCCGAGGAACATGAGCTGCACGGCCAGTCGCTAAGTGGACTGGAGGCTTACCAGTCCTATGGCCGTGAGAGTAAGCCCATCTTAAAGCAGGTGGGCGGCCGTATCGCCTATAGTGCGGACTTCCAACTTACCCTTATTGGGCCAGAGAGTGAGCATTGGGATATCGTCTTTATTGCCGAGTACCCCTCTGGCGACGCTTTTGTCTCGATGGTCAAGAATGCCGACTACCAAAAGGCTGTAGTACATCGCCAGGCAGCGGTCAGGACTTCGCGCTTGCTGAGGTTGTCGCCTAACGCGGTAGGCGAAGAGTTTGGCTGAGGCTCAGAGGCTGAACCTGGTATTTTGTTTGCGTGACGATATCTCCACACGCGGCACTGACCCAGAGCCAACACAAGCGAGGAACCCCCTACGATGACCAAACGTCTTGTAACTATTTACCGATGCAGTAACAGATGCAGTAATAGATGCAGTAACAGTAGTAGGCACCGTTACTGCGCACGGCATAACGGTTATGTTAACTCGATACACCGACTAATCAGGAGTCAGCCACCCTATGGATCTTGATCGTTTTCCCCGTGTCCGCCTTGGACATCTGCCCACACCACTCGAACACCTGCCTAATCTCAGTCGGGAGCTCGGAGGCCCCCAGATCTGGATAAAACGCGACGATTGCACTGGCCTGGCGACGGGAGGCAACAAGACCCGCAAACTGGAGTTCCTGATGGCCGAGGCCCAGGAGCTCAATGCGGATGTGGTCCTGACCTGTGGTGCGACCCAATCCAATCATGCCCGCCAAACCGCCGCGGCTGCCGCTCGTCTAGGTATGAAGTGCCATATCCTTCTTGAAGACCGGACCGGCAAAACCGATACCGAGTACACCCAAAACGGCAACGTCCTTCTCGATCTTCTGTACGGCGCAACTCTTGAGCGCCACTCCCAGGGCGCTGATATGAATGGGTTGATGGCGCAGGCGGCGGAGCGCTTTGGCGCAGATGGCCTTACCCCTTATACGATTCCCGGCGGCGGCTCCAACCCAACCGGTGCACTGGGCTACGTTAATGCAGGCGTTGAACTGCTGGAACAATCCATTGAACTGGGATTAAAGATCGACCAGGTCGTCCATGCAACGGGCAGTACCGGCACGCAGGCAGGATTAGTAGCCGGACTGGTCGCCACCGACAGCAATATTCCGGTTTACGGCATCAGCGTCCGTGCCGAGCAAGCAGTCCAAGAGCAAAACGTCCTTTCCCTGGCAGAAAATACCGCCAAAAAACTGGGGTGTGCCGGGATCGTTCAGCCGCAGCATATCTCAGTCAACTCCGATTACGTGGGGCCAGGTTATGGCTTTCCGGCCGAGGATACGATAGCGGCCATCGAGCTGTTTGCGCGGCTTGAGGGCATACTACTGGACCCTGTCTACTCAGGCAAAGCGGCAGCTGGCCTGATAGATCTCAGCCGGCGTGGGCACTACCCAAAAGGACAGAATATTGTTTTTTTGCATACCGGTGGTGCGGTCGCATTGTTTGGTTACCCGGATTCGTTCGCCTACAGCTAGGTCTCAGTCAGACCTTGTCCGTTTTGGTGTGGGCGCGGCAGTGTGGCTGGGCGCTGCCAACTGGCAGCGCTAGGAAGATTCAGGCGTTCTTGTTTGCGCTCCAGCGCGCCAGGATTTCGTGCGCGTCACCGTCATCGCCCACGTTATTGTTAGAACCAGGACGCTTGGCAGTGAGTTCGATCACGTAACCGTTGGGGTCGCGAAAGTAGATCGAATCGATAAACCCATGGTCTGAGATACCGCGGCACTCAATGCCAGCTTGACGGCCCCGCTCAAGCATCGGCTCGAGTTGATCATGGTTTACCTCGAGCGCAATATGCAGATCAAAATCGCGTTGCGCCTTAAAATCAAAGGGGTTATCCGGGTCATCGAAAAACGCCAGGGAGGAGCCGTCGTCCATCTGGAAAAAGGTATGCAGTACCCGGGTCTCGCGACCGGTCTTGGTGGTGTCGATCTCCAGTGCGCCGGCGAGCGGCAGACCGAGAAAATCCTCGTAGAAGGCGCGGGTCTCCTCGGAATCGCGACAGCGGTAGGCGTTGTGGTGCAGTCCCTTGATCATGTGGATTTCTGTCCTTGTGATTCAGTCCATGAGTGTATCAGCGCGTATACGTTGCGCCTTTGCAGCCAGATGCAAAGGCGTGACTTTGCCATAAAGCCCGCGGGCGCGCTCGACGCTGCCGACCATGCCAGGTTTTTGGCAAAAAGGACATGAAGATCAGCAGGCGGTCAGTGCGCCCATGTTCTTGGCGACTTGGTGCGGGGCCTTTAGGGCATTCCCGGCGCTATCAAAGTTACCAGCACCTGCTGGTGTCGGCGCCGGTGCCCCCCTGAACTCCAAGGTGGGTCAGTGTCAGGGTGGTGCAGTCGGTGTCATTGCTGGCCTGTGCCCCCTGCGGTGTGGCCGTCAGGGTAAAGGCACTTGCAGAAAGTGCGGCTCCAGTGGCACTGACCAGGTAAAAGCCTTCGGGCGACGCCTGGCTGACCGCGCTGGCCGTCACAACAGCACAACTGTTGTTATTGTAGGCAGAGAACTGCGTATAGCAGCGCTCGAGTTCCTGGGCCACCTGCAATAAGGTGCTTTGACCATCGATGCGTCGAGAGCGCGTCACATAATCGGTGTATTGAGGTAGTGCAATAGCGGCAAGGATACCGATGATCGCCACCACGATCATCAGTTCTATCAGGGTAAAGCCCCTTTGAATTCGCGTTGCTTTTTTCATTTCTATTCCTTCTGGCCTCACGGACCAGGGTAAAACTTTTAATCTTTAGTCCGGAAATAGCTGTTCCCAGGACAGCCGGCCGGTCACTGTGGCCTCGTTTGATATCAACACCGTTTGTTGCATCTCGCTGCCTTCGTCGGTAGCGCTGCCCGGGCTAAAGCGCCGGTTGCCGATGATCGAGGGGCCTGCCGGCATGCCTTGTTCTGCTTCAAGTTTTTTCCCGGCATAGGCGGTGTTTTCTGCCTCTTGGGTACCGCTGCGCCCGCGGACGGAAGCAGTGTCACCGATGACGGCAACAATGCCATCTTCGTTGAAATCAAAAACGGGCGCCTCCGGGCTGCCGCCGTTTTCCGTCTTTACCGACATCTCCCAACCGCTGCCACCAGAAGCGCATACGCTGACATCGGGAATGATGGTGTTGAAGTAGACAATACCGCCGCGTACCAGCGCCTCTGATACCGCCCGCTCACCTTTCGCCGGCAGGTCGATATACCAGCCGTACTGGCGGCCGGTCATTTTGTCGTAGTTGACCTTAAGATAGGGGTCGAGCACCCGGGCGCGCTTGGAATCATCATTAAGGAGGAAAGTCTGGCTTTCCAGGCTGGATCTGACAAGGTCGCCGGTGCCGTTATCCCAGACGCCGTAGAACGACTGCGTGTCGCTGCGCGTTTTGTCGTCATCAGCCAGAAAGCGCCCGCTGCCAAAGAGTACCAGCAGGTTCGGGGCACTGCCGTTCGTTGCCGCGAGGTGTCGGATAACAGTGGGTTTCACCGTAATCGGCTGGTTGGCGTTTCCGGTAAAAAATGCTTTTCGGTTATGAGCCACATTCCAGCCGGTATCGGTTTTTCCCGAGACATCAAAGGCCCACAGGCTGCCATTCAGATCGCCGGCATAGATACGATCAGCTGTGCCATTGCTGTCAAGGTCAACTACCCCAGGCGAAAACAGCCCATTGCGGGTGCCGGGTGACCCCGAGCCGGTTGAGATGCGAAGGTAATCGGTGCCGTAAGTCCAGGTGCCGTCGCTGCCGCCATCCAGGTAGATAATGAAAAGCTGCGCCTGACCGCCACTACTGTCTGTGGCGGTGTCCTCCAGGCCGTTGCCGGTAATCGCGGCCCAGCGGCCGTTGTTCATAAGTGCAATCGTTGGCTGGCTGTAGGTATAGCCCAGGTGGGCATCATGATCATTGGCAAACTCCCACAGCACAACGTTGGCCGCGTTGCCCTCGCGGAAGGTCGCGCTGTCGGGGTTGGTCACATCAAGGGCAAACAGACCTCGCCCGCCACCGCCTTGCGTGCCAACCAGTACCGTATGCCAGCTTTTCGATCTGGCGTTGGTGCCGATAAAAAAGGCATCGCTAACTGTAGGCGTTCCGTCAACATAAAGGTTGTTGTGGTTGAAATTGGGATCAGCCAGACGGTGATAGCCGGCGCTGATAGTGCTGCTGAAAAGATTACTGGGTGCAAAGGCGATCAGTTCTTTGCCGTCGCTGGCCCGAAAACCATGCATAAAGCCATCGTTGGCACCCACGTAGACCATAGCCGTGCGACCCGTTTGGCTCGATGTAAATACCGAGTACTTGTTTGATCCATCAGGGAACCCGCCACCGCTGTCTGGCCAGCTACGACTGGGTTTACCGACATAGATGGCACTGGAATGCCAGATATCGCCCAGGCGGTTGCCGCGCACCCGAAATCCCAGGCCAGCACCCTCATGGGTTCTATCTCCGCGCAGGTAATCCAGGCGGGCTTTGCCCGTTGATGTGACACCCAGGGCTCCATTGGCTTCGGTACGAAGATCGCGCTGCTGTTTGGGGGTTAATGAGCCCCAACGGAACGGTACGCCCTGGGTGGTGCCGTGCAGCGTGCCAGTGGTGATCATCACCCGTGCCGAGGGCGTCGTGCTGTCCAGTTTGTCCGCGGCACTCCAGGCCTTACTGCCAAGTGAGCCATCGTCATCCAGCTCGTAGGCGATCACGTCGCCGGACCAGTCTTTGGCATTGAATTTACTTTGGTACAACTGGCTGCCTTCGGTCAACGAAGCCGTGTTGAAAGAGACCGCTGCAGCAGAACCGGATTGCGCGATACCGCCAGCGACTGCATCGAGGATGGCGTTGATGGTGTCACCTGTACCCCGGACCTTGTTGGTCAAAGTGCCGCCTGTCACGTTGGTAATTACCGAGGCCTGACCGTCGGTCGCACCTGAGCCACCCGCACAGGAGCCTGTTGCCGTGTTACCTCGGTAGTCGATACCACGGTCCTTGGGTCCGGTATTGATGCCGGCCACAATAATATTGTTGGTCGAAAGTGCCGCGGTGACTTCGCTCCTATCCACAGTAGTACTCCAGGAGCAGGCATCACCGAACCAGAGGATGATTCTGCCGGAGTCGTCGCGCCAGCCAACGTCATAGCCGGTGGCAAAACCCTTATCAGAACAAGATCCGGCAGACGGCATACCGTAACCTGGTGAGTCAATACAGATGCCATCAGTTGACCCCCCGCCGGTTGCCAGTTGGTGCAGGGCAAAAAAATTGGCCTCCGCCCAGTCTCCACCACAGCCACCTGGATAACTGCAGGGGCGCCACTGATTCATGCCCCTGCGTACGAGGGTTTTTGAGTCTGTCAGCGCTTGATTGATCTTGAAAGCCTTTTGTGCGGCACTGGTTTTTTGTGCTTCGGTGTACTCCCTGACAGCGCATTCCGAGGGTAAGTATCTTCTACAGATTCCAGTCGGATTCTCACAGTAATAACGACTACACCAAGACCAGGGGCAGGATTCTCGATGACACCAATATACGGCACGTAGACCAGAGAGATATTCGCGCGGATCGCCCCAATAGGTGGCCACTGCATAGCGTGTGTCGATACCGGCAAATCGTGGATCACCTCCGGAGATTGCATCCAGAATGGTCGAGGCATTGCGTTTGGTGGTGGTGATCGGTCCGCCCATACTGCCGGTGTTGTCCATCAGAAAAACCACGTCAGCCCGGCAGGACCCGGCGTCCGAAACTGACTGGGCTAGCGCCGGTTGCACCGACTGCAGTAATTGCAGCACCAATCCAACGCATGTCAGCAGCATGTAGTGACGACCGAGCGCGCCTGAGCGCAGGCGGTTGAACCCGGGCAATCTTTGATCGGTCACAGGTCGAGTACCGGGTGGTCCTTGGTGATCACCTGCTGTCCATCTGGAAAGACGATTGCATCCATCGACTCGACCGGTACCAGCGAAAAAAGACTGATGCCAATGCTGTTCACGGCATCAGGGTAGACGCAGGTGAACTCCCAACCCGCACTAACGGCGGGCCCAAAGCCCGAGTTGGCGCGGTGGTGGATCACGTCGCCCCCGGTTTGTTCGCAGCCAGCGGCCTCGGGCAGGACAAAGGCGCGGGTGGAATCACGCAGCGCGAGGCTCAGCGTCTGCAGTCGTAGCTTAGCGCTGCTGGCAGCATCACTGACAGCCATAGCCGGAATATCTACCCTCAGCAGCAGATTCTGGCCGACCTGGGCTGCATTAATGGTGATTCGGCCAGGCGCACCGGTTTGACTCCAGCCAGTATTGCAGGCGAGCAGCAGGGCGAAGACGCTGAGAGTCAGTCGGGCCATTTACGTAATCCTGAGAACATTAGAACATAAAGTCTGCCAGCAGGTGATGTCAGGATTCGCGCCCCACCCGGGCATTTAATCTTTCGGCGCATGGCCTGTTTATTCGGGGGCTAACTGATCCCAGGATATCCGTCCGTCCAGCGCAGGCTCGATGGATGCAATCACGCTGACATCCATCTGAGTGCCGTCTTCACCTGGATGCTGGGCTGTTTGTGTTCCGGTGGTATAGCGTTTGTTGCCGATGATCGCAGGCGCTGCCGGCAGACCTTTGCTGGAGGAAAATTTCTCTCCCGCCGGTGCGTACTGCGCGCCATCGTGCACTATGGTATCGCCAGCAATGAGTACTTCGCCATCATCATTCAGATCAAATTGGGGAGAATCCGCATCAGGATTAGAGCCATTGCCTGCCTGCACAGACATCAGCCAGCCGCTGCCGCCAAAGGCACAAGGTCTTTCGTCTGGTATTTGAGTGTTGAAATAAATGATACCGGCTCGAACCAGGTAGTCCGAGACCACCCGCTCACCGGCGTCGAGATCCAGGTACCAGCCGTACTGGAGGGCCCCACCCGCGCCAGTGTAGTTAACATCATTTTCGGTAATCAGCCGCACTGAGGCGCCGGTGCCTACTACCAGCGATTGCGCCTGCAGGTGGGCCCGGATGCGGTTACCCTCACCGCGATCCCAGATGCCGTAGAAGCTCTGGATATCGGTGGTCGCCTTATCGGCTTCGATAAGATACTGGCCAGTACCAAACAGCACCATCACATTAGGGTCAGGTCCGCCACTGACGCTCGGATGGTGGATTATCTGCGGACGGGTCGTGATCGGTTGCGGGTCGCCTGCGTTATTGGCGGCCACAAAGAGCGGCTGGTGGCCATTTGCGATACCCCAGGCAGCTGGGCTGGCGCTGCTGATATCAAAAGCCCACAGGCCGCCATGCAAGCTGCCGGCGTAGACCCGGTCGGCGACAGCGTCGCCGTCGAGGTCGACTACTGCAGGTGTTGATAAACCATCGGGATTTATCGAGGTACCTGAGCCGGTGCTGATACGCAGATAATCACTGCCGTAGGTCCAAACACCATCCAGACCGCCTTCCAGGTAGATGATGAACAGTTCTGCCTCGCCGTTGCCACTGTTGCCATAGCCGTTGCCGACGATAGCGGCCCATTGGCCGTTGTTCAAAAGAGCAATGGTCGGTTCGCTGAAGGTATAGCCGAGGTTGGCGTCATCGGCGTTGCTGAACTCCCACAGTACGACTTGCGCCGCCTTACTGGAGGTGTCGAGGAAATTGTCCGGGTTGGTTACATCGAGAGCGAAAAGACCTCGCCCACCCGCGCGGTCGCTGCCGATCAGCACACTGCGCCAGGCCGCACTGCCTGCGGTTGATGCCTTCACAAATGCATCGCCAACCACTGGTGAGCCATCAACATAATAATGGTGGCCATAGTCGGGATCACTGAGGTAGTGATAGCCACTGGCGCCAGTCGTGCTCGCCAGGTGGCCCGGAAAGTAGGCGAGGATTTCTGCGCCGGTATCGACATCAAAGGCATGCAGAGCACCATCGTTGCCGCCGGCGTAGACGGCGCCAGCTCGCCCGGTAGCCGCGCTCTTGAAATCGGAATACCAATTGCCAGCACCATAATCAAAAGCATCGTCATCTGGCCAGTTGAGCTTGGGATCGCCGATGTAGACCGGTTTGGAGTGCACAATATCGCCCATGATGCTATCGGCGTTGCGGGCACGAAAATCATAAGCCGAAGCGGTCGCTTCGTGTGTACGACTGCCCAGCAGGTAGGACAGGCGGGCTGCAGCTTTGTCGGTAGCTGGGGTTTCGCTGGAGCCGTCGGGATCCATCTGGTAATCAGCCAGCAGATCGGCGGTGCTGAGCGAGTTTTTCATCAGCACGCCGTTTCCGGCCGAGGCGTCCCAGGTATAGGCAACTCGAGTGGTCGTAGCAGGGTCATCAAAGTAGTTGTCGCTGAACTGTTCTTTAGCGCTCCAGTTCGCTACGGTCGCCACCGTTCCGTCTTCAGCCAGGTCAAAAGACAGCAAATCGCCCGACCAGTCTGCCGAGTTGAACTGTGTTAAAAAAAGAAGACTGCCGGCTTCAATGGCGCTGGATGAAAACGAAGCACCGGCAGCGGCGCCAATCTGCGCAGTAATGTCCTGCGCGATATCGGTAAAGGCCTGATTAAGGTCATCGGTGTTGTCGGCGGTGAAGTAGAGTCCGCCACTTTGTGAAGCCGTATCATTCAAAAGCGGATGATCAATCGCAAAGCCAACGGTGTAAGTCACTACATTATTGGTAGCACTCTGGCCGTCCAGGTCGTTGATATCCGGGCGCAGGTCCAGTTCGTATAAAGCCTGGGCGACATCATCAAGGTAGTCACTGCCGCTCGAGCCGTAATCTTGACCGCTTTTGCGATCGTAGGGTCCGCAGCCACCGGCGCAGTCACCATCGTAATCGCGCAGCCCACTATCGGCGCTGATATTGTTGTCGTAGTAGGGTTTGCCATCGGTCAGCAGCACGACAAAGTTTTTCTGGCACCAGTGGCAGATGGGCGACGCGCCCGAAACCCCGCTGGCCAGTAGCGGGACATCATGAAAAACCGTGTCGTCGTCCTTAGGTAGTGCAGCGCCTCCCGGATGCAGGGTCAGCAGACCATCGTACTGGCCGTTAACTGTGCAAGCGCTTTCCTGATTGCCCGGGTTGGTGGTTCCGGCAAAGCCCGTGAAATAACGACCAATGTCGTGCAGCGCTTCGGCCAGCGGGGTCCAGTTGCTTGGACTAAGCCCATCGATCGCAGCGCGAATGGCCGACTCGTTACCGGCTAGGTCGGCTACGCCATGATGGAGTGTCGCACCCGCACCGCCGTTGAACCCGGCAACCCCGACACGTACGTCACTGATGGAGTCCAGCAGTTGGTTGGCGGCCAGTTGGGCCGCTTCCATACGGTTTATCGCCGCCGGTTTGCGGGTGGCGCCTGGCCCAAACGGATTGCCACCATCATAGGGGCCAAAATACCAGTTGAGGTAGTTGCCGCTGTAATTGGCGGCAAACCCCTCAAGGTGCGCATAGTACGTTTGCGTCGGATCAAAACAGTACTGGGGATTAGACCCGTAATAGTTGAGGTCACCCCATTCGCCCCAGCCGCCCCAGGCCATGCTCGGCGTGTACCACTTGAACCGGGTGTACCCATCCCACGAACGGTACTCGGCATAGAGGATGCCGAGCGAAGCAGAGTTCAGCGTCGTACCGGACGGACAGCTGTAAGTCGTTGCCGAATCAAAAGGCGCGCCTGGCGCAATCGCTTCCATGGAGCCCGAATCATCCAGCAGCAACATGATATTGGCTTTGGTAGTGCTCGCAACAAAAAGTGGCGTCTGGGCTGGTGTAGTGATCCCTGCATGTGAAGGCAGGTACGTAACGATCGTCATCGTGCAAAAGAGGACGATCGTCAGTAGTTTGTGGTGTCGGGTGATCATGTGTGTTGCCTAGTACGCCCTGGCATAATGACTGCGCAGCACCGTCTGGGTACTGTCATTGCCGCCGGTACCGCGTGCGGTGATCCGGTAGATCACCGACTTCTGGCTGAGGTCGGTTTCACCGTAGCCGCCCAAATTCAGCGAACCCTCATCACCGCTCTCGCCCACTTTTTTGATCATGTAACGCGGTGCAGTCGTCACGCCCGTCGGTGCGGTTGCAAGAATTCTTGAGTTGGTATCACTCCAGGAGGTGAGAAAGGCATTGGGCTCGGCGTTGCCGGGATCTGCACCTTGTGCATAAATGCCTGTGCCGGTGGTAGCGAACAGACTGTCATCGACCTGGCTCTCGATGAATATTTCGGCGCCTCGTAGCGCCGTCTCGGCGGCTTCGAAGGATAGATTGATATCGCGGTTTGCGCCGGCCATTTTCTCTTCCATCATCGTGGTGCGCATCAGGGCAATGGCGATAATGCTCAGCATCACCAGCACCACCAGGCCAATCACCAGAATCCAGCCGCGCTGCTTGTGACCTCCAGGAGAATAAGTTGGGTTATGCATGATGGTCAGCCTGCCTTGTTGCGCAAGGTGATCGTGGTTGTAAATACCTTGCGCAGGTATTTATCCGTAGCGCCTGGGGTCACCGCAGTGCCGTTAAAGGTGTAAGGGGATGGCGCGGTGGTCAGGTTATTGTTCAAAGAGCGCGCCAGCAGTGAGAGCCGCACACTGACAACTCGGTCGATATCCAAGCTGGCCGTACCGATAGGGACATAGCGATTCGCTGTGCCGTCACCGTTGGCACCTTCGCTGTCGGCGTCCGTATCTTCACCGTACAGTATCTGCAGGTTTTCCACACCCTCAATCAGTTCATCACCATTACTTGCACAGGTCTGGCCGGATGTCGGGTTGATCAGGCGTCTTAAAGAGGGCTGCGAGGGATCGGCCCCGGGCGCGATGCAAAAAGTACTCTGTTGAGCCTGGTAGACCCGCGAACCGCTGGCGTAAGCTTTGCTGAGATTGGCCGAGGTATTGGTGTTGGTGCCTGCGGCATGTGCCAGCGATGTCCCTGAGATACCGGTGACCTGGAATATATCGCCGTTGTTACAGTCGCTGATCAGCACCGGCATACCGGAGGTGATGGTGGCGACACTATCCACAGATACGTCGCCACTTATCGCCGTCATGGTGGTGTTCACCAAGGTGCCACTACCCGTGGCACTGCGAAAGGTGATGCTGTCGGCGCTGTTCAGGCCGTCGTCATTAGTGCCGGTGATATGGCCTGCGGCGACGTCCAGCCAGGCATCGCTGGTAGCAGAGATCTGGTTGGTCAGCGGTGCATCGCTGTAACAACCCCAGAAGCCCGCCACGCGAGCATCGCGGCGAATGAACTCCAGCGCGAAGCGGCCGTTTTCCTGCACCCGTGCCAGGCCTTCGTTAAAGCGGTACATCCGGCTGGCATCCACATAGACTTTAAGCATGGCGACTGTTATCAGCAGGCCCAGAGCCAGCGCGACCATCAGTTCGACCAGTGTGACCCCGTGCTGGCGGCGCACAGACTCGCGAGCGTTGTTAAATGAAAGTTGTTTCGCGGCCGATTTCATGGCTGCAGTTGAAAAACAAAATTGTCGTCCGCTGCGCCATCGCGGTCATCATCCCAGGTCACGGTAATGGTGTAGGTGGTGCCGTCAGTTGTCACGCTACCACTGCCGCTGGGTAACAGGGCAGCGTTGGCGCTGTTCCACGCCCAACCATCGTACTGAGCCATCTGTGCTGGGGTACAGCCCGTGGTGATGCAGCCCGGATCAGTGTCGGTGCCGCTGATCGAATCGTAATTGCCTGCGGTGATGCCAAGCCGGTTGGCACGCATGCGATCTGCTATGTCGTAGGCTTGAGTCGAGGCATAGGAGCGATGCAGGGCGCTGGTGTTGTATTGCAACCCCTTGGCCATCAGCGCCGCCAACGCCAGCAGCCCAAAGGAGAAAATCACCAGTGCGATCAGTACTTCCAGCAGGGTAAAACCGTTGGTCTTCATCGGTTTTCAGATTCCACAGTTGCTGATCCCGGAGCCGGCCGCATTGGCTATAAGCACCTTGATCCGCCCGGTCACGGTAATAACGATGGCCCGGGCATCAGTACCGAAACCGCGGCTGTCACACAGCGAAAAAGACCCAGCCTGGCCAGCGCCCGAGATATCAATCGAGCCCCCATCATGGCGAAAAGAGATATAGGTCGAAAAAGCTGCCGAGCGCAGGGTGTTATTGCCATCCAGCGCGTTGGAGACAGAAATAATGGTCTCGCCACTATCGAGTGCAGTATTGGCATTGGTATCGGTAAATGCCACCCAGCCGCTTTCCCAGGCACTGCCGGCACAGCCGCCCGACGTTCCGGGGCAGATGGTTACCCGTGAGGCTGTGCGCATCGCCTCGGAGCGGGCATGGGCAAGCTGTAGCATGAGATCGCCGGATTGGCTGCGGATGCGGTTATTCAGTATGAAATCGCCCATTGCAGGTATACCGATCATTGCGATTACTGCGACGATGGCAATGGTGATCATCAGTTCGATCAGGGTAAAGCCGCCCGCCCGCACTGCGATGTGCGGGTAATTACGGGCATCTGGCAATTGGATATTCAAGGTGTTTGCAGTTTTCTGAGGGTTTCTCCAGCGTGACCAGTGTAAGTCTGCCACAGGTGGCCCACTGTGACGGGGCGCACAGTTATGGGCAGTACGGCCAGGCCCGTTATTGCGTCTGTTAAGAGGGCAGCGCACTTTAATGGCACAATACCCGTCCTTTTTAGCGAGCTCTTTGAATGATTGTCAGCGTTGTTATACCGGTTTATAACGAGGCCGCCACCCTGGCACAAATTGTCGAGCGGGTGCGTGAAGCACCGGTGACTAGTGAAATCATTCTGGTGGATGATTGCTCCACCGATGGCAGTCGAGAGCTGGTGAAAACCCTGGCGCGTGGCGAAGGGGTTCAAGGGGTATTTCATGAAGTTAATCGGGGCAAAGGCGCAGCGCTTCGTTCAGGTTTCGCGGCGGCTACCGGGGACGTGGTGTTGGTACAGGATGCCGACCTGGAATATGACCCTCGGGACTACCCGCGCCTGCTGGCACCTATAGAGCGGGATGGTGCCGATGTGGTCTACGGTTCGCGTTTTGCCGGTGGTGAGTCACACCGGGTACTGTATTTCTGGCACTCGGTTGGCAACCGTGTACTCACCTTACTCTCCAACATGATGAGCAATCTCAACCTGACCGATATGGAAGTCTGTTACAAGGTTTTTCGTCGTGAGATTATTCAGGACATCAATCTCGTTGAAGACCGTTTCGGGTTTGAACCGGAGGTCACCGCCCGCTTGGCCCGCTATCGCAAGGCCGATGGCAGCCGCCTGCGGATATTCGAGGTAGGCATCAGTTATGCCGGGCGTACCTACGAAGAGGGCAAGAAGATCGGTTACAAAGACGGCCTGCGGGCGTTGTGGTGTATCGTGCGCTATAACCTGAAACCCGACTGATACTCTTTGCCCCGAGCAGGGCAAAGAGTGCTGTCGGTCAGCTTTGAATCTTCCAGCTGCCGTCAGCCTGGCGGCAGGCGGTACCGTAGCCTTGCTGAGTCTCGCCACCGACTTGGATCTCGGTGGTGAATTCACGGCACGGACTGCCGTCAGCGGCAGAGGTTGTCTTGGTCGGAGTGGCTGTACCGTTGTGCCCGGTGTTGGGGTTCTGCCAGGTCGTGGTAGCGCCGTCCTTGGTGGATTCCAGTGAGTACTGAAGGTTCTGTGCAGCGAGCAGCCGGTCACGCTCATCCAGTTGTGCGCCGATCTGATCGCCGACAATGGCGCCGAATATCACGCCCAGCGCGATTGCCCAGCCCCGATCGCTGTGGCCTTTTCCCAGTGCAGAGCCAAGTACGCCGCCAACGACTGCTCCGGCAGCAGCGCCTTGTTCCTGTTTACTCGGCACGGTATTGCAACCGGTCGCCAGCAGTGCCAGGCTTATAACCCCGGCCGTGATCAAAGTTTTTTTCATGTTGGAGTGCCTCATTTGTGATGTACTTTTGTGCAAGCGCGTTAACGCGTGTTTCACCTAGTATAGGAAGGTCGGTTCGCGGCTGGTGTGATCGCTATCACCTTTGTGTTGCTATAGGCAGAATCGGTGACGCCTTAGAATTCCAGCAGATCTTCAATGGCTTCTATGCCGGCAAAGGCGCAGATATCGTCCATGTCGCCGCCCGGTGCCCCGGAGACGCCTATGCCTCCCACCAGTGAGCCAGCGGCCTCGATCATGACACCGCCGCCGACGACAATGACGCCGGGCAGGTTACGAATACCCGCAGCCGGTTGCCCGGCTGCTGTTACTGGCACCATATCCGAGGTGTTGGTACGAAAGCCAACCGCGGTACGGGCTTTGCCGATTGCCGTATTGATAGTGCGTGCACCGGCAAGCTGGTCGCGCAGTGCGACCTGTACTCCGCCGAACCGGTCTACTACGGCGACCCCGACCTGAAAGCCCATACCGCGGCAGTGTTCCAGCGCGGCCTGCGCTGCGTTAAGAGCCGTTTGTGGCTTCATGACCTCAAAACTCACCGTGCCTTCAGCAGCTCGGGCGGTGGTTGATGCCAGCACGATGATGCTGACAAGGAATGCGCCAAGAAAGTGTTTCATAGTGGTTACTCGTTACGGGTTCCAAGTGATCCTATCACCGACTGTGTGATCCGAGTTAGCGCCTGATAGGCGAATTTATTACGATCTGTTAATTATCGCTATCAAGTGTGTCGCGGCAAGGTTATTCACATGGTGATTTCATGTGCAAATCGATGCGGCTTGTGTGTTGACCCCCGGCATCAGGCCGGACTAAGGGCGAGATGGCCGCAGCGGCGCAGGTCGTTGGCGATCACCGCGTAGGCCGTATCATCCAGCGGTTGAAAACTCCTGATACCCGTTACCTCGCGGGTATTTTCATCGAGACCTGCCACTGCGCTCGCCAGAGCCTCGCGCATGAGGCCAAGCTCGGCTTGGGTTTTGCTGCCCGCCGTAATCAGTGGCAACCCCGGGCGGCTCGGCGTATGGGCAATGATATCAACCGCCTTAGCAGCAGCATCGTGACGCCTTGCCA
>JAAZYQ010000047.1 GCA_014239575.1 Gammaproteobacteria bacterium | reverse complement strand
CATATTGAAAAGTACTACCATGATTTCGATCAACTAAAGGAGGAAGGGCTTGATGCCTTGATTGTCACTGGCGCCAATCCGGTTTGCACACACCTGTCGGACGAGAGCTTCTGGGAGCCGATGTGCGAAACCCTGGATTGGGCTGTGCAGAACGTGACCTCTACCTTGTGCGCCTGTCTTGCAACGCACGCGGCATTTCTGCATTTTCATAATATCGAACGCCAGCCGTTGGCGGCCAAGCGCTGGGGTGTATTCAGTCACCGGGTTGTGCTGGAGCATCCGTTGGTGCGTAACATCAACACGCGATTTAATGTGCCCCACTCCCGCTGGAATGAGATTACCGCAGAGCAAATGACGCGCGCATCACAGCTGGTGTTGGTAGAGAGCGAAGAGGCTGGGATACACCTGGCCACCAGTACTGATGGGCTACGCCTGGTTTTTTTTCAAGGGCACCCTGAATACGATGACTTCAGTCTGCTTAAGGAGTACAAGCGAGAGGTCAATCGCTTTTTGGCCAGCGAGATTGATGATTACCCTCATTACCCCGATCATTATTTCAGCAAGGAGGCTCTTTCTTTGCTGGAGGCTTATCGTGAATCAGCGATTCGATCGCGTCAACAAGGCGCCTTTTTAGAGGATTTCCCGGAACAGCAGATCCCGGTGGAAAATACCTGGGGCGATACGGGCAAGATGATTTTTAACAATTGGCTTGGCACCGTGTACCAGTTGACAGGCCAGGCTCGTCGAGCACCCTTCATGCCGGGCGTAGACCCTGACGAACCTCTCGCCCAACTGTTCTAGGGCTTTTCCAATGCTTCTGGGCGTGGGCATAGTCCCACTCGACACTCATTTTCTGTTAAAATTCTGTTCAGCGCCGATTTGATGATCAGCTTGCAGGCGCTTAATTAAATTTGCTAAAGCGTGTGTTTGTTGACCCGCCCGCTCTAGCATTAGCCAGCGCGGGTTTTTGTTATCGACAGAAAATCGCTACTTTCCGGGTCGCCCGCCCCGGAGGAGCGAGGGGAGGCAACGGTCATGTCAGGTACTTTGGAAATTCTGCTGTCAGAGCGAGATTGGCTGTTGGCCGAT
Organism: Gammaproteobacteria bacterium; assembly: GCA_014239575.1. GTDB lineage: Bacteria > Pseudomonadota > Gammaproteobacteria > Arenicellales > UBA868 > UBA868. The sequence goes on along the minus strand of JAAZYQ010000047.1, from coordinate 14,369 downwards.
GGTGCGACCGGTACCAATTACTTCGCCATGGGGTTGCAATCCGGAGATGCCCCCGAATTGTGGAATATTACCCACCCCGAAAAGGTTGTGCATCTGCATCGCGAATTTATTGAGGCGGGTGCCGATATTATTCTAACCAATAGCTTCGGCGGCTCGTCTTATCGGCTGAAACTGCACCAGGCCCAGGATCGGGTCGCCGAACTCAATACCGCTGCAGCCCAACTGGCGCGCCAGGCAGCTGATAATGCCTCTCGGACGGTGTTGGTCGCTGGCTCCATCGGCCCCACCGGTGAGATCTTCCAGCCGGTAGGAGAGCTGGACCCAAAGGATGCCCAGCTTGCTTTTACCGAACAGGCTTGTGCTCTTGCTGACGGTGGCGCGGATGTGATCTGGTTGGAAACCATGTCCTCAAAGGAAGAGCTGCAAGCAGCGGGAGCGGGTGCTGCACAGTCTGGATTGCCAGTGGTGGCCACTATGACTTTTGATACTAATGGCAGCACGATGATGGGGGTCGGACCTTCAGAACTGGTTGAACTTTATCGTGAGAACGTCCCGCGCCTGGCCGCCTTTGGCGCCAACTGCGGCGTAGGCGCACCGGATCTGGTCGGTACTATTTTGGCTATGAGCCAACACCTGGCAAAAGATGATGTGTTGGTGGCTAAAGCCAATTGCGGAATCCCACAGTTTGTCGATGGTGAGATCCGCTATAGCGGGACACAGGAATTGATGGCCGAATACGCCCGGCTGGCTCGAGATACCGGGGCAAGAATTATCGGTGGATGTTGTGGCACGACTCCGAAACACCTGTCGGCGATGCGCCAGGCACTGGAGAATCATCAGCCTCGTTCGGCGCCCGATATTGACAGGGTTGCAGAACTGCTGGGACCGGTCACAGCAGGAGCCCGGGCCGCCTGCTGCCCAGAGCTCTCAAGCGCTGACGCAACTCCACGTCGTGTTAGAGGAAATCGCCGGCGTCGTGGCACCAGTTAAAACCTTGACGAAAGTGCTATGCTGACGGGGTGAGACATGCGTTTATCATGGATCCCCTTGAGCGGGTTAAGCCCCACAAGGACACCACTTATTTCCTGATGCTGGCGGCGCAGCAGCGCGGTCATGAGGTTTTTTATGTTGATCCCAAGACTTTGGCTCTGGATCACGATCAGGTGGTGGCCAAAGGATGCTCGGTAACGGTATCGGATCAGCACGACAAACCTTTTAGCTCTGGCGCTGAAACTGCGCTGGCCCTTCACGGCATGGATGTAGTCTGGATCCGACCGGACCCACCTTTTGATCGGGGCTATTTCTACGTTACGCTGATATTGGATTACCTGCCCAGTGATGTGCAGGTGATTAACCGCCCTGCCACTATTCGGGACTGGAATGAAAAGCTAGCGGCGCTTCGCTATCCGACGCTGACTCCACGTACTCTGATATCACGTGACCCTGTCCAGATCAGTGAATTTGCGAAACACCTGGGCCGAATCACCGTAAAGCCGGTTGATGGTCACGGCGGAAAGGGTATTGTGTTTCTAGATAGGGATTCAGCCGATCTTGAAACACAGCTGCACCTGGCAACCCATGAGGGTCGTCATTGGGTCGTAGCGCAGGAGTATCTGTCGGCTGCTCACGATGGTGATAAACGTATCCTGTTATTGGATGGTGAGCCGTTAGGTGCCATCCTTCGGGTTCATGCCGAGGGTGTGGAGCTTAATAATCTGGACCAAGGTGGTACGGCTCAACCATGTGCGCTGGATGCGCGTGATTGCGAGATCTGCGATGCTCTGCGCGAAGATCTTACCGGGCATGGGGTACGTTTTGCGGGTATTGATGTAATTGGTGGCCTGCTCATTGAGGTCAATATTACGAGCCCGACAGGGCTGCAGGAAATGAGCCGTTTTGATGGTCAGGCGTATCATCACCAGGTAATCGAGCGCCTTGAGTAGTCCTGCTTGCCTAGTCGCCTGCTGCCAGACCCTCCCGCCGCGGATCTACGCCGCTTAGCAACTGCCCGTCGGGCAAGATTTGAATAAGATGCAGACCGCTGTTTAGATCACGAACCCGGGTCTGGTGGCCTATCGCCTGCAGTGCAAAGTCGAGTAAGGTATTGGCCTTGGCCGGTTCAAGGTCGGTTTTTCCGTTGCGGTTGCAAAAATGCGGCATCGAGACAGCCTGTTGGGGACTCATCCCCCAGTCAAGAACACCAACCAGGGACTGGGCTACGTAACAGATAATCCGGCTGCCACCCGGTGAGCCGGTGACAAGAACCGGTTCGCCGTGAGAATCAAAAACTATCGTCGGGGCCATCGAACTACGGGGTCGTTTACCGCCTTCGACCCGGTTGGCGACTGACAAGCCCTCGCGCTCTTTGATAAATGAAAAATCGGTAAGCTCGTTATTCAACAGGAAACCGTCGGTCATCAGTCGGCTGCCAAACCCAGATTCGATCGTTGTGGTCATCGATACAATATTACCCAGGGCGTCAACAATACTGAGGTGACTGGTCCCGGCTGGCTCGCTTTGGTAGACCGTTGCATTCGCGCTCAGTACTCCGGGGGGTATCCCGGCAGTGGCTTTGCCGATCGAGGAGTCGGCATGGATCATCCGACTGCGCTCGCTAAGATAGCCTGAATCGAGCAGCCCAACGACCGGAACCGGCACGAAATCGATGTCGGCCATATAACGGGCCCGGTCAGCGAAGGCGAGACGCGAGGCTTCTAATATCAAGTGAATACTTTGTGAGCTCGGTCCTAATTGCGGCAAGTCAAAACGCTCAACCAACCCCAGGATCTGACCAACGGTCAGTGCGCCAGAACTGGGTGGGCCCATGCCACAAACAGAGTAGCCGCGATAGGGCGCGCAAACCGGGGGCCGCAAAATGGTGCGGTACTGCGCAAGATCCTCGGTCGTCATCAGCGCAGGCAGCGCTGAGGTATTTTCGAGGGCATTTAATAGCCGTTGGGCGATTCGGCCCTGATAAAACGGGGTAATACCTTCTTGCGATATCTGTCGCAAGGTGTTGGCAAACAGTTGGTTTTTCAGGGTGAAGCCGACAGGGAGGGGCTCGCCGTTTGAAGTAAAGAAGTACTTGCGAGCTGGAGCAAACTTGAGCAGCCCTCGGTCGGCTGCACTTGCAATGGACTGTGCGAGTCGCGGCGATACGCTAAAGCCCTCACTGGCCAGCGTGATGCCTGGCTTAAAGAGTTCAGCCCATGGCTTTCCTCCAAAAAGATTGTGTGCTGTATGCAGTAGGTGTAATGTTCCGGGAACACCAACGGCACGGCCGCCCACCATAGCCTCGCGCCACTTAAGAGGAGCGCCATTGGCATCGAGAAAGTAGTTGGCATCTGCTGCACCCGGGGCGGTTTCACGACCATCAAGTGTGTGCAGTTGCCGGGCAGCTGCATCCCAGTACAGCATGAATGCGCCACCCCCAATCCCTGAGGACTGGGGCTCTACCAGGTTAAGCACCATTTGTGCGGCAATGGCGGCATCGACCGCGGTGCCACCGCTGGAAAGAACATCGACTGCTGCCTGGGTAGCCAGTGGATGGGCTGTCACCGCCATGAAGCGTTGGGCCTGCACGGCGGGTTTTGCCTGCCAGCCACTCGCTGGTTCAGGCGCTGCCATTGACGCTGCGTGCACCGGTGCGATTGCACCCAAAGCACTCCAGCAGATCGCGAGTAGTGAGCTTCTCATCGAGTGATCACCAATAAAACAAACAAGCCTGCTGATACCAGGATCATCATCCAGTGGCGTTTAGCCTGTGCTTTATAGATCTCAACCTGGCGTTTCAGTTCTGCATTTTCCGCTTGCAGCTTATTTATCGCGACCGTGGCTTGGTCTTCGCTCATATCTTCAGTCCTAGTCATTATTGCTCAGTGAATGCCGTGCCCCGATAGGCTCCTCATTCTCGACAAATAAATCTTAACCATTAAGCCGATTCAACTTTGACAATATGCGTGCGAGACAGGTGGTCGTGCCAGGTACGCCGATGAGGATCGACGAATGCCCAGAAAAAACCCAGCCCGAGTGCTGCCAACGACAGACAAGATACTGTAAAGCGCCAAAAGGCATCTTTCCAGCGCAGTCGATGGCCATCGTCCCGCAATAGGTATAGTCGCCAGGCTTTCATGCCAATCGTTTGGCCGCCGTGAACCCAAAAACCCCCGAGGTAGGCAAAACAGGCGCCAAGCAGATACACCCGTTTGATGGTCAGCGCCCAAGTCTCACCCGATGCAAGCTGATCCAGGACTGGCAGGGGTAGGGCAGCGATAAAGAGAATGGCGGCGACTACGAAACTATCGTAGACCATAGCCCCAAAACGACGCAGGATTCCAGCGGGTCTTGATGATGACGTGTCACTAACGGTCATAGGCGCACCAGAGACTCATGGAGGTAAGCCCGGAATCCGCTGGAAGAATAAACCACAGATTGCACCCAGTTAATCCCCCACTTACTCACACTTTATCCACAGCTGGGTTAACAGCGACCTGCCGCACAAATTGGCGTCCCCGGCAAGATTCGAACTTGCGACCTATCGCTTCATACCCCTACAGTTTTCACTGCCGGATCCTAAAACCCGTTTGGAGTCTGGACTTTATCTTCACCAGTAGGCCGTTCGGCCCTTAGGCGCTGCCCGTCAAGTCTCTACACCTTCCCGCCCCAGGCGGGCTTGGCTCGGTATTGCCACCACCGATTGTGCTGAGGTTTCACCGAGTTTGAGCAGATTCACACAGATTGTTTCCAAAGCCTGGTGCCCAGAATAACCCAGGAGGCGATTGCTCTATCCAGCTGAGCTACGGGGACTCACTGGCGGCAGTATACCAAGCAGGGACCGATAACGATTACAAAAAAATCCCGGATCACCGGGGGGGGTTGGATGCGCAATGGGGGGGTAACCGGTAACCCAGGATTTGTTCCGAAAAAGAGGTATGATCGTTTCGAATATACGCAGCGCAGCCCGCAGCCTGGCAACGAAACGTAAATCGGCCTGTGCCTGAAAACGATCCTGTTTTTGTCAATTAATCTCCTACTTCATTAGGCGTCAATCTTAGGTAATCTGATGGCTGAAGGCGTTGACCTAGATCAAGGTTTTTACCGAAGTGCCACCCTGGTCGGATTCACGGCGATCCTGATGTGGTCACTGCTGGCGGCACTGACGGTGGCGACGGGCGCTATTCCACCTTTTCAGCTTGCCGCTGTTTGTTTTGCAATCGGCGGCGGTCTTGGCCTTATCTGGACGGGTATCCGGGGAGAGCTTCGGCTGCTAACCGATCAGCCGCTTTCGGTTTGGCTGCACGGCGTAGGGGGAATTTTTGGTTATCATTTTTTTTATTTTACCGCGCTACGTCATGGCTCACCCGCGGAAGTCAGCCTTATCGCCTATCTTTGGCCATTGCTGATCGTTTTGTTTTCTGCGGTGTTGCCGGGCCACCGGCTAAAAGTACACCACGTTGTCGGTGCTGTGTTGGGGTTCGTCGGTGTGACTGTCATTGTGTTTGGCCGGGGCAGGGGGCTAATCCTCACCGAGCCAGTAGGCTATCTGGCTGCCGGTGCTTGCGCACTCATTTGGTCTGCCTACTCGGTCAGCAATCGAATTTTTTCAAAAGTGCCTACCAGTCTTGTGACTGGTTTCTGCCTGGTCAGTAGTTTTCTGGCCGGCATCTGCCATCTGCTGTTCGAGCAGACCCTGTGGCCACAGACAGCGCTCGCCTGGTGGGCCATGCTGGGACTAGGGGTCGGTCCGGTTGGCTTGGCATTTTTTGTCTGGGATTATGGCTGCAAGCGGGGCGATCTTCGGGTTCTTGGTGCTGGTGCCTATCTGGCGCCGCTTTTATCCACCGCGGCCTTACTAGTCCTGGGGCTGGAGTCACCGCGGTTATCGATTATCCTTGCTGCCTTTTTGATCACAGGCGGCGCGATGATTGCCGCGCGTGACCTTATCCGGCGGCGTTCACCGGCTTCGAGCTAATCGGTCTGCACACTAACCGGGAACCTTGGCCAGATCTTATGATCTGCCGCGTTCGATCCAGCGTAAGTGATTATCGTTAGTGCGCGGGCAGGTAAGTATCAGACCAGCGTAATACGACATTAAAGGATACCGAGATACGATGATCTTGCGAGAGGTTTGGATGTACCAGGTGATGGATAAAGGCAGGCCACAGAAAAATATCGCCTGAGCACGGCTGAATCCGATACTCAGGATCAACCTGGCCATCGGCCTTAATAGCCGTCATATTCGCCTGGGGCCGTGGGTCAAAAAAGGAAATTGCACCCGGGGTGCGATCGGAACGTCCAGGCAGGTTAATCGGGGCATCAGGTACGGACACATAGTAGGTACCTGACAGCCAGGCGTGCGGATGGTTATGCAGGTTGTGGTAGTCACCAAAGCGATTGACGTTGGCCCAGCCCTGCAGATGCCAATCAACGGCGTAATCGATATCGCTGTGATCGATATAGCGAATGACAGCATGATTGATGCACTCGCGCAGCCACACCAGCGCCGGATGCTCCAAGGCCAGCAGGTTTTCCTCAAGATAGCCCGTTGTCAGATTAGCGCGTCCGCTATCCAGGCGTGTGATCTCATCGACCAGCGCCTGGTTTATGGATTGATCCGCTGGTAAGCGGTCGCGCATAAGCACGGTTGGCCACAATGATAAAAATTGCGTGGTATCAGTCATGGGGGGCGATAGCCGGTAGTGGAGTGCAGTTAGGGTCTGTTAACAGCACATTGCGGTTGGTCCATTCAATCAAAACCGTATGTTGTATTAGACGTTGATAAAATCTCAATTTAATCAGCTGTTACCTGGTCGATTAGCTAGTAAGCTAAGGTCGATATCAGCAATCTTCCCGACCCCGCAAAGCCCCATGGCTGTATCAATTTCCTTGGCATAAATCTCCAGCAAATGCCGCACTCCTGCCTCGCCGGCTACAGAAACACCCCAAAGCTGAGGCCGACCAAGGAGACAGGCTGTTGCTCCCAATGCCAAAGCGATGACCACATCGGTGCCTCGGCGCACTCCGCCGTCTAAAAGTACAGGAATACGGCCGTCGACCTGACGGACGATGCCTGGCAAAGCATCCAACGACGACACAGCACCATCCAATTGGCGCCCACCATGGTTGGAAACAACGATGGCATCAGCCCCATGATGAATCGCTGCTTCGGCCTCGTTAGCGCTAAGTATGCCTTTAATAATTAATGGCTTGGAAGTCATACTTCGAATCCAATCTACGTCTTTCCAGCTAAGCGCGGGATCAAGAAGTTCCGCCATGCGCGAAGCTAGCTTTTTGATGTCTTCCTTTTTCCCCGGACGGACATAGTTGCCAAAAGTAATACGCCTCAATTCACTGCGCATACGCCACCACCATTTAATCTTAGCAAGCATAGCTACGGATTGGACGAGGCTAAATTCCGGCGGGATGGTAAAGCCGTTTGCAAGATCGCGTTCGCGTTTTCCTAACAGCTGATTATCGATTGTTAAGACAATTCCATCGTAATTGGCAGCTTCGGCCCGACGAATCAATTCCTTGGTGAACGGTCGGTCCCGATACAAAAATACTTGCATCCATCTTGGGTGAGCTTTGGTGTCTGCAAGCGCCTCAAGAGTACAAACTGATCCATGACTTAAGCAAAATCCGGCACCGACTGCAGTGGCGGCTCGCGCCGTCGCGCATTCTCCATCCGGCCAAAACAAGCCGGAAAGTCCAGTCGGCCCAATAACTAGTGGAATGCTATAACGATGTCCTAGAAATTCTACCGATAGGTCGCGGTCTGCTGCGCCATTCATGGGTCTTGGCACCAACCAGTAATCATCAAAAGCGTTCTCATTCCGGCGCAGAGTTCGCTCGTCCTCAGCCCCGCCATCCGCGAAATCAAAAATCGGCCGTGGAAGTTCAGCCTTCGCCAACTGCCGAAGCGTTTCTACGTTATAGGCTTTTTTGCGCCACGTCATTTGCGAACCATCTTCATCTCGATTGCTATCATGCTAGCATGGCAGACGACGCAGAACAGGTAATGAGTTAGTTATAAGGACAAACTAATGATCGAAGACCGAGTATGGGCAGCATTAACGTCCCTTTCTGCCACAATCTGCTATAAATGCTTGGCCGCTATCAATAGTGGAGTGCAGTTAAGGCCTGCTACACTTCCACCGAACCCTTCGGGGCTGGTTATACGGGCCACCGGGCCAGGTTCAAAGAAAATAAGACAGAGCAGTAAATAATGTGCGTATAAGCAAAGTCGAAACATCCATATTGCAGGCGCCAGAAGACGGCAGACCACACTGGGTCAGTCACTTTATCGTGCCGCGGGCCAACGAACTGCTGGTTCGCCTTGAGACTGATGAAGGGATTTGTGGGTTTGGTCTTGCCACCTGTTACAGCACCGTGGAACCTGTGGTCAACGCGATCAACTCGGGTATCACAGCCGAGGTCGTGGGATGCGATCCGCTTGCACCAGAACGGGTGTACGAAAAACTCTTTTCGCTCACGGCCAAACGTCTGGCCCATGAGAAGGGCTGGAGTCGGGATGCTTTGCTAAAGATTTCAGCCGCTGTCGACCTTGCCTGCTGGGATATCGTCGGTAAAACGGCAGGGCTGCCGCTATACCAGTTGTTTGGCGGTTACCGTGACCGCGTGCCCTGTTACGTGACTTGTGCCTACTACCGAGATGGTAAGGACGAGGTCGAGTTGCGAGATGAGATCCAGGCTTTGAAAGATCAGGGGCACCGGGGTTTCAAGGCCAAGGTGGGTGGGCTATCTGTTGCAGAAGACATCGAGCGGCTGGAAATTGTGCGCGATGTTATAGGGGAGGAGAGGGATCTAATGGTCGATGCAAACCGGGCATGGGATCTTCAGACCGCGACCGAAGCTGCTAACCGGATGGCTCACGTTCGGCCACGCTGGCTCGAAGAACCAGTGCGCTGGCAGGACGACCGGCGTGAGTTGAAACTGCTCTCCCAACGAACGAGTATTCCCTTGTCGGCCGGTGAGAGCGAGCTGACCAGTTATGGTTGCCGGGCACTGCTCGAGGAACAAGCTATCCAGATACTCCAGTTTGACTGCACGATGTTCGGTGGATTCACTCACGGGCGGAAACTGGCAGCCCTTTGCGAGATGAACCACGTCCAGATCGCACCCCACCACGATTGCTTTATCCATGCGCCTTTGGTGGCTTCGAGCCCGTCTGGGTTTATCGTCGAATCATTCACAGATCCGGAGCGCGACCCACTGCAGGCCGAGTTGTTCGAGAACCCACCCGTCATTAAGGACGGCTGGCTGACACTCAACCCGGATCCTGGGCTTGGTCTGACACTTTCGGAAAAAGCACTGGAAAAGTATGGCACGCTGATCGGCAGCTGACTGATCGTCTGGTTGTGGGTCAGCGAGGCAGCCAATATCAGCGTCACCGCGTTATTGATATCGGTGTTGGTGGCGTTCAGTGGCTTTCTTTTGGTGAATTAGACGTTTGCCAAATTTGTGAACCGGATCAGTTTTCTTTTCATGGGCAGCCTTGCATAGGCGACTGGCCTGCAGAAACACCAACTCGACCAGGTTTTTGCGGCAAAGATGCTTTCCTTTTCCGACAGGAGCCCTTTGCTTGGAATTTGGGTCACACTGTTGTGAAGACCCGAGTAGCTCCCATCGCCCAAGGATTCTCAACTCGGCTACGCCCGCGGGGCTGTTCTGGGTCTGGAGATTTGCACTATCATCTGAGCCGAGCTGTCACATTATTCCCATAACACTGATGAGAACACAATGTACGAATCACTACTAACCGGTGCACGGGCCCTGCAATCGCAGACCGTAGCCATGAGGCGAGATATTCACCAAGAACCGGAGCTGGGGCTGGATTTGCCACGGACGCGGGCAACCGTTCTGGATGCGCTATCTGGTCTGGATCTAGAGATCAACCAATCGCAGGCGACAACGGGTTTAGTAGCGATCCTGCGCGGCGCTCGCCCAGGCCCCAATATCCTGCTGCGGGGTGATATGGATGCACTGCCGATGTCTGAGGACACCGGGTTGCCGTATGCATCCCAAACACCCGGACGTATGCACGCCTGTGGCCACGATGCGCACACCGCTATGCTTGCCAGTGCCGCTCATCTATTGAGTGAACATGTAGAACAGATCAGCGGCAACGTCTTGTTTATGTTTCAACCCGGAGAAGAAGGCTATGGCGGAGCCAAAATCATGCTGGATGAAGGCGTGCTGGAAGCGGGCGGAAAACCCGACTCGGTTTTTGCTCTGCACGTCGCACCAGAGCTTCCCTCAGGCGTGGTGGGTTGTCGCAGTGGACCCATTCTGGCCGCAGCCGATACGGTTCACGGCTGCATCATCGGCCGGGGAGGCCATGGTTCCATGCCGCATAACGCTGCAGATCCTGTACCGGTCGCCTGCGAGGTGGTGCAGGCCATACAGACATTGGTCACCCGACGGTTCAGCGTATTTGAGCCGGTCGTTGCAACGGTGGGACGAATCCAGGCCGGCACCACCAATAACGTCATACCTGAAAGTGCAGAACTCGACATCACCCTGCGCTCTTTGTCGGAAGACACCCGAGAACGATTGGCATCCGGTGTTTGCAATTTAATCGAGCAGATCGCCGTTGCTCACGGTCTGCAGGGCGAGGCCAAGCTCAAACGTGGATACCCGCCCACCATCAATCATGCTGCGGGCTCAGAACTCGTCGCAGCCGCGGCAAAGGCCCTGCTTGGCGAAAAAGGCTATCACTTAATGCCGGAGCCGTTCATGGCGGCTGAAGATTTTTCCTACCTGCTACAGCGTTATAACGGCGCATTTGCATTTTTGGGAGTAGCGCCACCGGGAATAGAAGGTACGGCAGCACCGTGCCACTCAAATCACATGATGATCGATGAGGATGCAATGGCTATCGGTGTTGCGATGCATGCGGCTATCGTACTGACGAGTTTGGATGGATCGGTTTGACCGACTAGGATGATGTGAAAAATGGCCAGTAAACGTACAACATCGCCAGCTCGACGGCTTGTGTTGGGATGTAGACGCCAGGCTGAACAAAGACTAACGACACTTGGCTTGCCCAGCGGTTGGCCTGCCTGCCTTGACCTGTTGGATACGCATCAAGTGCCTGAAACAGATCATTCTGGCAGATCGCTTTTTTATTCTCGCAAGGGAGTTATTGATACCGCGCGACTGCTTTACCAGACCTATTGTGTGGAACACTGGCTGAAAGAAAACGATGCTGAGCGTGCAACCGCCAGTATGTTGGACTTGCTGGATTTGGCCTTAACCGCAGGGCTGACGGATGCGATAGACAGTGAACACGCCGCCAGTACACAGACCAGAAGGCAACAGATCAAAAGAGGGGATCTACGTTGGTGGCGCCGGGTGGCAACAGCGCTGCGTAAGCGAAACGGTACATTATCGAATCTGGAGATAGCCCGACGTATCGATCCTCGGCGTCACCACACTATCCGTAAATATCTCTAAGACAGGCGATCACGAACCCGAGTATAGGCAGCATTAACGCCCCTTCCTGCCACAATCTGCTATAAACGCTTGGCTGCGATCAATAGTGGAGCACGGCTACAACAGCCTACGAATTGCAAGTCCTTTCATGCAGTCGCCTGCATAGCGCCAGCGGAGACTGGCGGACACGGATTCAGGCAGTATCCAAAAATGGACAAGCAGGCTTATATATAAAGTAGGCGACCGAAGATCACGACCGCCCCTGCGGCTAACAAAAGAAGGCGCTTGAAAATCCCAAATGGAGAAATTAATCCATAAGAGATCAAGCCCAGACCCGCACCTACCTGACAGAAAGATAATAGTGCCTGCCATGGGCTGTTCGCCAACTCGATAAGTTGAGGGTTTGCGATCATCCCGATAGGAATAACATACAGACCCACCCCAAGAGCCATCGAAGTAAACGCCACCTTAAGCCAGTTTTCGTTAACCATCCCCGAGGCAATGAATACCGCGCCACATACCGGTGGGGTGATGGTTGAGATTAACGCAAACCAGAATACGAAAAGATGGGCCTGTAGTGGCTGCAAACCCAGATCTATCAGTGCCGGCCCTGCGACAGAGACGCAAATGACATAGGCGGCCGTGGTTGGCACTTCCATGCCCAGTACCAGGCAGGCGAGCGCGGTCAAGAGCACGGCCGGCCAGATACTGTCCCCCGATAAAGACAAAATCAAAGAGGTGACCTTGACTCCTAATCCAGTTATCCCCAGTACCCCGATAATTATCGAGGCACAAAGGATGATTGCTCCGATCAAAGCTATCTGCCGTGCGCTGGTAATCAAAGCGCGTTCAATACGACACAATATGTCAGTTGTCTTAAAAGAAAATTCTTTATCAGTCAGTAGCAATAGCACGCCGGAAAAGATGGCGAGGCAGGCTGAATACTGAGGCGTAAGGTTGGCAACAAACATTCCCCAAAGAAGCACTGAGAACGGTATGAGAAAAAATACTGATGTAATGGTTACATCATGTATTGAGGGTTTCTCATTCTGGGGAATCCCCTTAAGATCGTATTTTCGTGTATAGGCGTTTATGCCAACCCAGACGGCGAAAAAATACAGAATAGCCGGGAGCAATGCGGCTGCCATGATCCCGGTATAGGGTACCTGCGTAAGTTCAACCATTACGAAGGCTCCGGCGCCCATCAGCGGTGGCATGATCTGCCCGCCCGATGAAGCCACGGCCTCGACTGCACCCGCAAGACGTTTGGGGTAGCCCAGGCGAATCATCGCCGGCAGGGTGATAGCGCCGGTTGATGCAACGTTGGCAGAGGCTGATCCCGAAATAGATCCAAAAAGAGCAGATGAGATGACAGATACTTTTGCGCCACCACCTCTTAGGCGCCCGGCAGCGCTGGCCGCGATGTTCATAAACCCGCGGCCCGCTTCTCCACTATTGAGCACTGCACCAAAAATCACAAATATCGCCACGACATTAACCGAAATGCCGGTCAGGATTCCCCAGATACCACCCTCAGTAATGGTCAGGCTACCCAACAGACTTTCAAGAGGCATGCCGGAATGACCGAATTCACCGGGGATGTATTCACCCCATAGGGCATACGCGAGCGCGATTGCCGCTACTAGTGGCAGTGGCCAGCCGACAGCACGCCGAGCCGCTTCAATCACCACTAAAAGAAGAATTATGGCGCCCCCCACCTGGGCATTCGATTCTAAAAAGCCATATTGGTCGCCCAGTGAATCATGGGCCAAAGCAATCCAAAGAGCGCATGCTATACCGGCGATAGCGAGAACATACCCTGAAATTCTTGCAAAGTGTGAGTGAGCCCCAAGGCAGAGAATCCAAGGCAGGACAAAAGCCATATGGACAGGCCGGCTGACCAGGTTGGGAGTCAGACCTGAGAAAATCAGAAAAAGATGAAAAAAGACGCAACTGCTAGCGAGAATCAGGGCAGGGGCCCGATATCTCGCCAGCAGTGATTCTGATTCTGAGTCGATCAATACCCGAACTTCAGTTCGCCAAATAAGCCGATGGCAATAAAGAAGTACCTGGAGATTTTGTCAGAGGGCTTTGCTTTATGTAATGAGGGGCTTGTTATTGTTGTGCGGCCGAAAGGGTAAACCCGGCTTCCTGATAGTAACGCACAGCCCCCGGGTGGATCTTGCCGGTGATATTAGGCATTAACCCTTCGTTGACGCCATTCCACCACGCCGCGCTTGATCCCATTGAGCTCTTTTGTGCCCAGTAGGTTTTGGTTAATGCGTAAGCGGTGTCGTCATCCATGGCAGTCGTTGTATAGGCCACCACCGGCAATGAAGTCGTAATGATGTCCTGATCTTGTCCGGCATAGGTGCCGGCGGGGATAACCAGGCGGGTGCGTTTGGTTTTTTTGATCTGATCACCCGACAACGAAAGTACGGTCACACCGGTAGATGCGGCAGCTTCAATGACATTGGGAGCCGGAAAAGACCCCGCGGTGACGAAACCATCAATCTGACCATTTTTTAATGCAGAAACTGCATTTGATAATTCGGCATCAGCCAGGCTGACCTTGCCCTCGAGTCCAAACAGTTTGATGTATTTGGCACCCTCTTTAGCGCCGAAAGACCCTTTGCCCAGGAGGATGGTTTTGCCCGCTAATCCGGCAAAATCCTTAACTCCGCTTTTACTGGACATCACAAAATGCATTGTCAAAGAAGGGATAGGAAAAAGGGCACGAATCTCACCGAACTTAGGGTCAGTCTTATCCTTAAACATGGCTTTGCCGGCTTGAGCCAGCCGCACCAAAACGGGTGGGGTAGTAAAGACATAATCACCGCCCCGAACTTTGGATTCCATTACATTCTGAACTGAGCCCTGGCTTTCTTCTACCGTGACTATAATGTTGCCGTCTG
>JAAZYQ010000046.1 GCA_014239575.1 Gammaproteobacteria bacterium | reverse complement strand
TCACGGGCCCTCGCACTCAATTACCGCAGCGCTGGTCTTTGCCATAGCGGTCGCTACGTTCGCCCGGGCGTTGCCGATGCGCGCGGTGGTGTTGGTCTTTTTCATCTACTTGAGTCATCTTCTGGGTGATTGGCTCGCTGCCGATAGCGGTGCGCCGTTTGGCATCCCGCTCCTATGGCCATTCAGTTCTGCCTACTTTATATCTCCGGTGCCGATATTCAGCAATTTTGACCATGGCAGTGCTGGCGCAGGATTGGCTGACTTCATCGGTCAAATTTTCTCGCGGCATAACCTTTTGGCCATTGGCTTGGAAATCGCTGTGCTGGGGCCGGTGCTGTGGCTGGTGACGCGCTACCGGCGGCGCCGCAGCCAGCGCTGACCCAGATGCGGGTCGTATATCAGTCCCAGCGGTCATCGCGCACGCTAACTTTGCCGTCTTCGATACGCACCGGGAACAGGTGTAACGGCTCATAGGCCGGAGGTGACAATACCTTGCCTGTTCTCAGACAGAACCGGGCGCCATGGCGAGGGCATTCTATCGCCCCATCTACAATGCAGCCCTCGGAGATCTCACCACCGTCGTGGGTGCAGATATCTTCTATGGCGATTATCTCGTCATCAACACGGATGAGTACGACCGCAGCGTCATCCAGATCTACCACCAGCGGAACGTTCGCACTCACCTCATCTACCCGGGCGACACTGGCCCACTCACCCATCAGAACAAGCCCAGTTCAAGCCGCGCCGCCTCGCTCATGACCTGGGGGTCCCACGGCGGATCCCAGACCAGTTCAACCACCACATCGGCAACTCCCGCAACGGCGCGTGCTGCGTTCTCGACCTCGCCTGGCAGGGAACCGGCGACCGGGCACATCGGGGATGTCAGGGTCATATCGATGGCTACCTGGTTATCGGCGCTGATGTCGATACGGTAGATCAAACCCAGGTCATATATGTTTAAGGGAATCTCGGGATCAAATACCTCCCGCACCCCACTGATCACCCGATCCAAAAGCGCATCATCTTGAGCGACCGATTGCAGGCTGATCGAAGGCGGGTTGTCAGCTGCCCCATCGGCAGAGTCAGATTCAATATCATCGACCGGCGCGGCTGGAGACGTTGCCGGGTCAGGTTGGTTGGTTTCGTCTGGCGTTTCTATCATCTGTAGTTCCGTGTCTTGTAAGTTAACCGTGTACTATGACTCGGTGGTCACGCTGGCACTGGCGTTTTGCAGTGCCGAGCGAACGGTATGCCAGGCCAGGGTTGCGCACTTAACCCGCGCCGGATAATGACGCACACCGCTTAATACTTTAAGCTTGGTCAAGGCCGGCAGATCCGTTGGTGTTGGGCTCTCGCCTGTGGCCATCGCGTGGAAAGCGTCAAAGTAACGATCAGCCTCCCGCGCGGAAAGCCCTTTCAGGGTTTCTGTCATGATCGATGCCGACGCGGTAGAGATCGCACAACCGCGGCCCTCAAAACGCAGGTCTTCAATCACCCCATCCTTATCCAATACCAAGGACACCTTGAGTTCATCGCCGCACAAAGGATTAACACCGTGTGCCTGGTGTGTGGGATGCTCGAGCAACCCGAAATTGCGTGGGCTGCGGTTGTGATCAAAAATCACTTCCTGATAAAGATCGCGCAGGTCGTTCATCGGGCAAACAAGGACTGCGTTTGGGTGATGGCATCAAACAGCGCGTTGATATCCTCGGCGGTATTGTACAGGCCGAAAGAGGCACGGGCTGTTGCCGGCACATCGAAAAACTGCATGACTGGCATAGCACAATGGTGACCGGTTCGAATAGCCACGCCGGCACTATCAAGAATCGTGCCCACATCATGCGGATGGATGCCATCCAGTTCGAAGGATACGATGGCGGCCTTGTCGCTCGCGTTGCCGATAATACGCATGCCCGGTTGCGTGTGGGCCCGCTGCGTTGCCAGCGCCAGTAGCGATTGTTCGTGGGTGCTAATCGCTTGGAGCCCAATAGCGTCAAGGTAATCGATGGCGGCACCCAGGCCTACCACCCCGGCAATGTGCGGGGTTCCTGCCTCAAACTTGTAAGGCAATGCATTCCAGGTGGAGCCTTCGAAACTGACCGTGCGGATCATGTCGCCGCCACCCAGCCAGGGCGGCATCGCCTCAAGCAGCGTCTCGCGGCCATACAGTACCCCGACCCCCGTTGGGCCATAAAGTTTGTGCCCCGAGAACGCAAAAAAATCACAGCCCAGAGACTGCACGTCGACCGGCTCGTGCGCCACTGACTGGGCGCCGTCGATCAGGACCACCGCGCCGGCCTGGTGCGCCTGCCGGGTCAATTTCTGGATCGGGTTGATAGTGCCGAGCGCGTTCGAGACATGGGTCAGCGCAACGATGCGGGTTTTTTCTGAGAGCAGATTGGTAAAATCCTCAAGCAACAACTCTGCGTTATTGTTCATTGGCGCCACCTTAAGGGTTGCGCCGGTTTCCTCGCACAACAATTGCCAGGGCACGATATTGGCATGGTGCTCCATCGCGCTGACCAGCACTTCGTCTCCTTTACTCAGGTTTGACCGACCGTAGCTCTGGGCCACCAGATTGATAGCACCGGTCGTGCCCTGAGTAAAAACCACCTCGGCACACGATGGCGCATTGATAAAAGCGCGCACTTTCTCGCGGGCGCCTTCAAAACGATCGCTGGCGCGCTGGCTCAGACGATGCACACCGCGATGCACGTTGGCATTATCACAGGAATAAAAATCCGCTACCGCATCGATAACCACTTGGGGTTTTTGGGTAGTCGCGGCGTTGTCCAGGTAGACCAGCGGATGGCCATTCACCGGCTGATCCAGGATTGGAAAATCTGCGCGCAGGGCGGTTGCATCGAGCGCTGGCGGATATTGGTTAAGCGCAGCCGAATTCATCAGAGCTCAGATTCGCGGACCCGCTCCGATGAAAGGCGCTGACCCGCTTGGGCTTCGAGATAGGAGCGCAGTGCCGGAAGCTCAATACGGTTGAGCACGTCAGCTGCAAAAGCCTGGGTCAACATCCGCCGGGCCGCCTGACGGTCGATGCCGCGGGACATCAGGTAGAACACCGCGGCTTGGTCCAGTTGCCCAACCGTCGCGCCATGGGCGCATTTGACGTCATCAGCATAAATCTCCAGCTGCGGCTTGGTATCGACTTCCGCATCGGCCGAGAGCAGCAGGTTCTGGTTGTTTTGCACCGAATCGGTTTTCTGCGCGCCCGGCTGCACCACGATACGACCATGAAATACAGCGTGGCCGCGGTCACCCAGAACGCCCTTGTAGTGTTCGCGGCTGACACAATGAGGTGCGTTATGCGAAATGTGTGTGTGGTTATCAACATGGCTGCGGCCAAAAGCCAGGTACAAGCCATCAAGACTCGCGAAACCACCCTCGTCATCCAGATTAACCAGAGCATCATTGCGCACCAAAGCGCCACTCATCGTCACAGTCGTTGCTTGGAGTCGGGCCGAGCGACCCAATCGAGCAAACAGGCCGCCCACATGAAATCCACGCGGGGCCACCTGCTGTACGCCCTGGTAGTTCAGGGACGCATCGTCAGCCAGGATCAACTCTGAAACCGAATTGCTTAATAATCTTTCGTCGGCCAGTGAGACATGGCGCTCGATAACCGTAGCCTGACTGCCTGCGCCCATGACCACCAGATTCCGCGGCAGACTGACAAAACCCTCACCGCTACAGCCGGAGACGAAGAGCAGTTCTATGGGTTTATCGACCCGGGTATCCGGGGCGATCTCTATGAGTGCACCATCGCCGATGAATGCGGAATTCATGGCAATAAAGCCATGCGGGGTCTGCCCAAGCGCGCTGCCGAGCAGGGCGGCTATACGCTGTGGCTCACTCCCCAGCGACTGGCCAAGACCTGATATCTGTACCCCTTTGGGCAAGTTATCGAGCTGCGACAGCTCTGGCTGCCAAAACCCATCCGCAAATACCAGTCGCCAGGCATCGAGACCCTCGATTGTCGCTTGGCTGACAAACTCGCGCGGACACGACGCATCGGCAGCGGCTGGGGTAAACGCCGTGCGCGTAATCGCCCGGGTCGAGGTGTATTTCCAGTCCTCGTCACGCTGACTGGGCAAGCCAAGCTGGGAGAGAGACTCCAGTGCCTGCGCCCGGCTGGTATCAAGCGATGGCGTTCCACAGGCCGGCAACGACGGCGCCTGTTCGCGCTGGGCGGCCACATAGGCCGCGATATTGGCTATCCCTTCGCTCACGCTGCCGAGACCACACTGGGGTCCGATTCAACCCAACCGTAACCTTGTGCTTCGAGCTCCAGTGCGAGGCTTTTGTCACCAGAACGCACAATGCGCCCCCCGGCCAGCACGTGCACCCGGTCAGGTACGATGTGGTCAAGCAGTCGCTGGTAATGTGTTACCAGGATCACCGAGCGATCCGGGGCGCGTAGCGCGTTGACGCCGCCGGCTACGATTTTCAGCGCATCAATATCTAATCCTGAATCGGTTTCATCGAGTACCGCAAGACGTGGCTCAAGCATCGCCATCTGGAAAATCTCATTGCGTTTTTTCTCCCCTCCGGAAAAACCCTCGTTGACCGATCGGTACAGGAATTCTTCTTTCATCTGCACCAGCTTAAGTTTCTCGCGCACCAGTTTTAGAAAATCCATGGCATCCAGTTTTGCCTCGTCACGGTGGCGGCGCGCAGCGTTTACTGCCTCTTTGAGCAAGTACACATTGGCAACGCCGGGGATTTCCACCGGATACTGAAAAGCCAGGAAAACACCCTCGCGGGCGCGCTCCTCCGGCGCCATCGACAACAGGTCCTGGCCGAGAAAACTGATCGATCCGCCGGTCACCTCGTAACCCTCGCGGCCCGCAATCACATTGGCCAAAGTGCTCTTACCTGAACCATTGGGACCCATGATGGCGTGCACCTCGCCGGGCCCGACCTCAAGGTCCAGACCATTGAGTATCGCCTTTCCATCAACCGTTGCGGTCAGCTTGCTTATCTTCAACATATGATTGTTACATTCTCCAATATCGGGGTCCGGGGGTGGTGGTTTGCAGGCCCGGCCTGTGCCGGGTGCCGTCCGTGTTAACTAGGTTGTTGCCGGAAGACCTATAGTGTCAGCCAACAGCGCCTTCCAAGCTGATGCCAAGCAGTTTTTGCGCTTCAACGGCAAATTCCATGGGCAATTCACGGAACACTTCCTTGCAAAAGCCATTCACAATCATCGACACGGCATCTTCTTCTGAAAGCCCCCGCTGTCGGCAGTAAAACAGCTGATCCTCGCCGATCTTTGAAGTCGTTGCTTCATGCTCGACCGTGGCCGTTGGGTTTTTTACTTCGACGTAAGGGAAAGTATGCGCGCCACAGCGATCCCCCATCAGCAGCGAGTCACACTGGGAATAGTTACGTGCGTTCTCGGCACCCTTGAGCACCTTGACCAGACCACGGTAGGCATTCTGCCCGCGACCGGCAGAGATCCCCTTGGAGATAATGGTGCTGGAGGTATTGCGGCCGATGTGAACCATCTTGGTTCCGGTGTCGGCCTGTTGACAGTTATTGGTCAGCGCCACTGAGTAGAACTCACCGACCGAAGAATCGCCTTCAAGCAGGACACTGGGGTATTTCCAGGTAATGGCCGAACCGGTTTCGACCTGGGTCCAGGAGATCTTGGCGTTATCTCCACGACACACGCCACGCTTGGTTACAAAGTTGTAAATCCCGCCACGGCCTTCCTCGTCACCGGGATACCAGTTCTGCACTGTGGAATATTTGATTTGAGCATCCTTGAGTGCTACCAGCTCGACCACGGCCGCATGCAGCTGGTTTTCGTCGCGCATCGGTGCTGTACAGCCTTCGAGGTAACTGACGTAGCTGCCCTCGTCCGCGATAATCAGGGTGCGCTCGAACTGACCCGTATTTAACGCATTGATCCGAAAATACGTGGACAGTTCCATCGGGCAGCGCACGCCCTTGGGTATGTAAACGAATGAGCCTTCGGTGAAAACCGCCGAGTTCAAAGCGGCATAGAAATTGTCTGTCGCGGGGACCACTGAGCCCAGATACTGGCGAACCAGATCTGGGTGGTTTTCTAACGCCTCAGACAGCGGGCAGAAAATGACCCCGATTTTGGCCAACTTATCCTTAAAGGTGGTTGCGACCGACACGCTGTCGAACACCACATCCACCGCAATTCCGGCCAACACCTTTTGCTCTGCCAGCGGAATACCCAGCTTCTCGTAAGTCTCCAGCAGTTTGGGATCCACTTCATCGAGACTCTTGGGTCGATCCGCATCGCTCTTGGGTGCTGAGTAGTAGCTGATCGCCTGGAAGTCTATGGGGGCGTGGCGAACCTGGGCCCAGTTGGGCTGCTTCATGTCCTGCCAGCGGCGAAAAGCGTCCAGTCGCCACTCAAGAACGAAATCGGGCTCATTTTTCTTGGCGGAAAGAAAACGGATGACGCCTTCATCCAGGCCAGGCGGCAAGGTATCGGCTTCGATGTCCGTGACAAAGCCCTCCTTGTACTCACGACCAATCAGTTCACCTAGGTCTGTCACTGCCGTATTCATTGCGCTTCCTTGACTAAATGTTGAGGTTAATTCAATGGCTACTGGTCAACGAGCTGGCTTCGACCACCACCGTCTTCAATCGACCTGGGCTTAAGCCCTGACGCACCGCTTCTTGGCGCTCGGCAACCTCGAGCACTTCTGGTCGTCGCACCAGATCGCCCAGTGAAATACCATCCAGGAAATCGAATATTTTCTCACTGAGCTCGGCCCACAGCTCGTGGGTCAGGCATTTCTCGCCATCCTGGCAGTTGGCTTCACCGCCACAGCGGGTCATATCGGCTTTCTCATCGACCGCCGCGATGATCGAGGCGATAGAGATCAGATCCAACGCCTTGGCCAGGCGATAACCGCCACCGGGGCCTCGAGTCCCGCGGACCAACCCGTTGCGGCGCAAACGAGCGAACAGCTGCTCCAGGTAAGACAGTGATATCTCCTGGTTCACGGCAATATCCTGGAGCGTAACGGGCCGTCTACCCTCCTGCAGTGCCAGATCCAACATGGCAGTGACCGCGTAACGGCCCTTGGTGGTCAGGCGCATATCTATTATCTCCTTTTGCCTTTTTTCCGGAGGCGTTTTGACTTGTTATGGCAAGAAGTGCCAAACAACTGGGTTTTCGGCTGTTTACAACGCTTTAATTCCTGAGTGGCATTATAGGGATTTTTCTGACAGAAACCAAGTAAAAAACTAGGAATTAGACGATTCGTCGACCGTCATCAATAGCGCCGGTGGCAACGTGTACCTTAAAGTGGTTCTTTTAGCGACCCAGGCTGAAAATCCCGATCAGCAGCATTCCACAAACCGTCAGCACCCCAGCACCTGCAGTGGCCAGCGCACCCAGAGCCAGAACCTCGGACGCCAGAAACAAGACGATTGCACCCAGCAGCAATCCACCGCCCAGCATCAGACCATCGCGCTGGCGGGTACGGTGTTGTAAATCACGAGCGAGCTGTTCGGCATGTTCACCCCCAGTACGAAACACCAGTTGACCGTCACGCTGGCGTCGCAATAATTCGTGAACCAGGCCGGGCAACTCCGGCAGTAACGGTAAAACCGTCGGCAGTTCGCGACGCAGTGCCTGGGCCAACGCCCGCGGCCCAACCTGCTCACGCATCCAGCGCTCAAGAAAAGGCTTCGCCGTCTCCCATAGATCCAACTCGGGATAGAGCTGTCGGCCGAGGCCTTCTATATTGAGCAAAGTCTTTTGCAACAACACCAATTGCGGCTGTACCGGCATATCGAAACGTCGAGCCACCTGGAACAGGCGAATCACCAGGTGGCCAAAAGAGATCTCACTGATCGGCCGGGCAAAGATCGGTTCGCAGACCGTGCGCACAGCGGCTTCGAATTCTTCCGGGCGGGTCGTGGCCGGCACCCAGCCCGCGCGTAGGTGAGCCATGGCGACTGCCCGGTAATCACGGTTAAAAAAAGCAAGCAGGTTCTCAGCCAGATAACGTTTGTCGGCTTCGGCGAGCGTACCCATGATGCCAAAATCAACTGCCCGATACTGGCCTTGCGGGCTGACAAAAATATTACCCGGATGCATATCGGCATGAAAGAAGCCATCGCGAAAGGCCTGGGTAAAAAAGATCTCAACGCCGTTATGGGCCAACTTGCGAACATCTATGCCTGCGGCCCGGATCGCATCGATATCACGTATCGGAATGCCCTCGATACGTTCCATCACCAGGACCTCGCGACAACTATGGTCCCAATAGATCTGGGGCACGTAGATCAGTTCCGAATCCAGAAAATTGCTACGCAGTTGGCTGGCGTTTGCGCCTTCGCGCATCATGTCGAGCTCGTCGTGGATCGTTTTGTCGTAATCATCGACAACCTCAAGCGGGCGTAAGCGTCTGGCATTTGGCCAGTGCCGCTGGGCCAGCCGCGCCAACTGGTAGAGCAACTGAAGATCCTGCTCAATCACCTTCTCGATCCCGGGCCGCAGCACTTTAACGACAACCTCGGTGCTGTCTTGCAGGGTTGCCCCGTGCACCTGTGCTACCGATGCTGATGCCAGGGGTTGAACATCAAAACTGGCGAAATGCTGACTGAGCGGTGCGTCTAAGGCGCGTTCGATTACCTCGCGGGCCTCGTCACCGGGAAACGGCAGCACATCGTCCTGCAATCGTGTGAGTTCCACAGCAATGTCGGCAGGAATTAGATCCGGGCGGGTCGAGACCGCCTGACCAAACTTGACAAAAACCGGGCCCAGTTCTTCCAGAGCTTCGCGCAGGCGTTGGCCGCGAGGTACATTGCGGTCACGAAACCAGTACCCTGGAAACAAGAACAACACAAAGCGATACGGGCGAAACAGATGCAAAGTAAACACGAACTCGTCGAGCCCGTGCCGTACCAGCACACGGACAATCCGTAACATTCGCCAGGAACTGTTTAGCACTCGCCCTATCTCGCCTTGTGGGAATTCGCTAAGCGCTCTATGCGCTGACGCAGTCGTTCGGTGTCGTCACGCAACTGATCCACACCGGCAATAAAACGCTCTACCCGTGGCCGGCTGGCCAGCAGCCGGGTCTCCTCGACCAGAAACTCTGCCACGTTGGCTGTGCCCGAATCTGTCGCGTCGGCCGCCCAGTGGCCAAACATTCGCGCCCCATTAGCCGCTTTGTGCGCCAGGGTATCGCCAAGCACTTGAGCCAGAGCCTCCTCTGCGTCCAGGTTCAAAGCGCCCAGCAGGGTCTTGAGGTCGGCAATCGTTTCGGGGTCCCCTTCAAGTGTCAGGCTGCCATCGCGAAAAATCGAAGGATCGAAACCGGTGCGAATAACCCGGGTGAAGGCGCCAGGTGTCCCGGATATGCTGACATCAGCTTGCGCCGCAGGTGCCAAGGCCAGTTGCACCTTGGCATCATGAACTGAAAAATATATGGGGCGGACAAGCCCTTTAACTAATACCGCGACCACACGACCTTCCAGGGGTCGCAACTGGGGCAATGCAGCACAATCACTGATCACGCGGTTAAGAACAACTTCGAGTCGGTGCTGTAGAGAATTCATCACTCGTGCGGGCAGCGCTTCAGTAACGAAAACCGAGATGCAGGGCCACGATACCGCCATTGAGGTTATGGTAGCTAACGTCCTCAAAACCACTTTCACGCATCATCTGGCTGAGCCGGTTCTGGTCTGGATGGCGCCGAATCGATTCCACGAGATAACGATAACTCGCCTCGTCACCCGTCACCAGGCGGCCCAATGGCGGGATGACTGAGAAAGAAAAAAGATCATAGCCGCGTGACAGCCACTCGGATACCGGGTGCGAGAACTCCAAGATCACCACGCGCCCACCGGGGCGAAGCATTTGCGCCATCGACTCCAGCGCCTGGGGAATACGGGTGACGTTACGCAGACCAAAAGCGATGCACACGCAATCGAAAATCCCCGACATCAATGGCAGCGCCTCGGCATCGGCGAGCAAAAATTCAACATGGCTGCCAATGCCTTTGTCGATCAGGCGTTTGCGGCCCCGCTCAAGCATAGCTGGGTTAACGTCAGTCATGACAACCTGCCCGGTATCGCCAACCCGTTTAGCAAAGCGTGCCGTCATATCACCACTGCCAGCTGCAACATCCAACACCCGATGCCCGGCGCGTACGCTGCTGCGCGCCAGGGCAAAGTCTTTCCACAACCGATGAGCTCCCAGTGACATCAGATCGTTCATCAGGTCGTAACGATCGGCTACCGATTCAAAGACCTGGCCGACCCGCTCAGCCTTGTCGGCAGGGTCTACCTCGCTGAAGCCAAAATGTGTTGCCTTTTCACCCATGATCGAAATGGTGCGTGGGCGCGTTCAGGCGTCTGGTTTGCGCTCGTAACCCGCCTTGGTCAAATCGTCCAGGTAGGCCTGCCATAAACGATCCTGGTGGGTTCCCAGTTCATACAGTGTCTCCCACGAGTAAAGGCCGGTGTTATGGCCATCGTCAAAATGCAACTTGACGGCATAGGCGCCAACCGCTTCTACCTGGGTGATGTTGACAGTCTCTTTGCCCGTTTGCAGCACTTCCTGCCCGGGGCCGTGGCCGCGGACCTCGGCAGAGGGTGAGTACACCCGCAGGTACTCACAGGGCAACATGAAATGGCTGTCGTCGTCAAACTCGACCTCGAGTGTACGAGAGCCCTGATGCAAAACGATACGGGTGGGGCGAGGGTGTGATGGCATGGTAAATGGAGAAAAGTAGAACAATCCCGGCTAGGCCGAGCTTGAGTTAAAGGCTATTGCTCTTGTATCCAAAGTGCAACTTCTTCTGCAAAATAAGTCAGGATGGCATCGGCACCCGCGCGCTTAAAAGCCAGCAGGGATTCGAGTACAACTGCCTTGCGATCCAACCAACCGTTCTGCGCGGCGGCGCAAAGCATGGCGTACTCACCACTGACCTGGTAGACAAAAGTCGGTACACCCAACTCGTGCTTGACCCGCTGCACCACATCCAGATACGGCATACCGGGCTTGACCATGACCATATCGGCCCCCTCAGCAAGATCCAATTCAACTTCGCGCAAGGCTTCATCGGTGTTGCCCGGATCTACCTGATAGGAGTCCTTATCGCCACCACCGAGATTGGCCGCAGATCCTACAGCGTCACGAAACGGGCCGTAGAAAGACGACGCATATTTGGCCGAATAGGCAAGGATGCGAGTGTTGACCAGGCCTTCTTCCTCAAGCGCGTCACGGATGGCGCCAATGCGCCCGTCCATCATGTCCGAGGGGGCAACCACCTGGGCGCCAGCCCGAGCATGACATAGCGCCTGGCGCACCAGCGTCTCTACTGTCGTGTCGTTGCTGACATATCCTTGCTCATCCAGTAGGCCGTCCTGGCCATGGCTGGTATACGGATCCAATGCAACATCAGTAATGATGCCCATTTCCGGCAGGTGCTCACGCAAAGCGCTAACCACCTGTGGCACCAACCCTTGGGGGTTGTAGGCTTCGGCCGCATCAGCGGTTTTTAGCGCGACATCGATCACCGGGAAAATAGCCATGGCCTTGATACCCAAGGCATCGAGTCTTTCGGCTCGCTCCAGCAATAGATCGAGGCTTAAGCGCTCGACACCCGGCATGGACGGCACTGCCTGACGTACCCCGGCCCCATCACAAACAAAGACCGGCTGGATCAGATCGTCTATGGACAATCGTGATTCACGCACCAGCGCGCGACTAAACGCATCTTTGCGCAGGCGCCGCATTCGCGTGGTAGGGTAAACGCTCATCGATAATTCCTTTTAACGCGCCTACCTTTTTTTGCCCGGGCGCTTCTTGGCCGCTTTTTTGGCTGCTGCCTTTTTGGCGACTTTGCTGGCGGCTTTTTTCACAACCTTCTTAGCCACTGTCTTGGCTGCTGCCTTTTTGGTTACTTTTTTGGTGGCTTTTTTCACCGTGGCCGTAGTCGGTTTTTCGGCTGCCTTTTTTTCCGATTTTTTGTTGGTGGCTGGCTTCGTGCTAACCGCTTGGGGGCGCACAGACTTCGGCGTGGTGACTTTTTTCTCCAAAGGTCTGATCTCCATATCGACCACTTCACAGATGACGGAAAAGATCTGTTCCACCTCACCGCCTGCCTGAATAGTGCGCAACTTGTGCTGCGCCTTGTAATAGGCGCTAAGCGGCGCCGTATCCTGATCATAAGTTTGCAGGCGCGCACGCACGGTTTTCTCGTTGTCATCAGCCCTATGGGAAAGCTGCTTCGAACCACATTTATCGCACACCCCGGGCCGGTTCGGGCGAGAAAAATGGCGGTTGTATATCGCGCCGCATTCGCCACAGCTTAGCCGGCCGGTAACGCGCTTGATCACAATCTCGTTATCAAGAGCAAACTGCAACACCAATTGCAGCGGTCGACCCAGCCAGCCCAGTCGGGTATCCAGTTCCTGGGCCTGTGGGATATTGCGGGGAAAGCCGTCCAGAACGAAACCACGGCGACTTTCGTTAGCCCGCAGTCGGTCGGTGACCGCGTCGATCACGATGTCATCTGACACCAACTCCCCGGCGTCTATGATCGCTGAGACTTTCTTGCCGATCTCCGTTTTCTCCGCGACGGCAGCACGCAAGATATCGCCCGTGGAAATCTGAGGTACTTTGTACTTTTGGGCTATCATCTTGGCCTGGGTTCCCTTGCCGGACCCGGGTGCTCCCAACAAAACGATTCTCATAATGACATCTCCACAAAACAGTGACTGGAGCCGAAAACACCACTTGGCAACGGCCTATTAAGCCCACCTTAACGGCAACATTAGCCACGCGAGGGGCTAGAAAAACGGGCGTACACTATAGTGACCTTTTGTGTGCTGTCAATGGACAGTGGGGCATAAAAAGACCAAACCGGTACCGCAAGTTCTGTTCATAGGACGCCCTTGGAGCACTGCGCTAAAATCATTCTTACCGATGAAGCAGGCCATATGGCTCTCCCCAGAGCCCTCTTCCGAGCCCATTATCCTCTCATTTGAGCCGATAACATGGCGTCTTATCATGAATTTATTACCTGACCAGAATCCTTTATCCAGACCTCCCGAAGGAGAACATCACGCTATGAGCAAAGCCAAGAACGCCTTTTATGCCCAGTCTGGCGGGGTAACCGCGGTCATTAATGCCAGCGCCTGTGGGGTAATCGAAACTGCCCGGCAACACCGCGACCGTATCAGCAAGGTGTACGCCGGCCGTAACGGCATTATTGGCGCCCTGACCGAAGATCTTATCGACACCAGTCGTGAAAGCAAAAGCGCGATTGCTGCACTGAAAACAACGCCTTCGGGCGCTTTTGGCTCGTGTCGCTACAAACTCAAGAGTCTTGAGGAAAGCCGTGCGCAGTACGAAAGACTGATTGCCGTTTTCCGCGCTCATGATATTGGTTATTTCTTCTACAACGGTGGTGGGGACTCTGCCGACACCTGTCTCAAAATATCGCAACTGTCCAAAACGACCGGCTTTCCGATTCAAGCCATCCATGTACCCAAGACGGTCGATAATGACCTGCCGATCACCGACAACTGTCCAGGCTTTGGCTCCGTCGCCAAGTACATTGCTATCTCCACACGTGAAGCCAGTTTCGATGTCGCCTCGATGGCCAAAACCTCAACCAAGGTATTTATCCTTGAAGTTATGGGCCGCCATGCCGGCTGGATTGCCGCAGCCGGCGGATTAGCCAGTGATGAAAAAACCCCGATACCCATCATTATCCTGTTCCCCGAGGTGGCTTTTGACCGCAAACGCTTTATGGCTCTGGTCGATAAGAAAGTCAGCCGTTTCGGCTACTGCTCTGTTGTGGTCTCGGAAGGCGTTCGCGACAAAGATGGCCGGTTTCTGGCTGATCAGGGCCTACGTGACGCGTTTGGCCATGCCCAATTGGGGGGTGTTGCCCCGGTCGTGGCATCGATGGTCAAAGAAGACCTGGGCTTGAAGTACCACTGGGCGGTTGCCGATTACCTGCAACGCTCAGCACGACATATCGCCTCACGCACGGATGTAGAACACGCTTACGCTACTGGCGTGGCGGCCGTGCAAATGGCGTTGGCCGGCAAGAATGCGGTGATGCCCGCGATTGTGCGCACCTCGAACCAACCTTACCGCTGGAAAATCGGTGAGGCCAGCCTGAAGCGCGTTGCCAACCGTGAGAAAATGATGCCGCGCAACTTCATCAGCGCAAATGGCTTCGGTATCACCGCTCGCTGCCGACGCTACCTGGAACCGCTGATTCGAGGAGAGGATTATCCGACGTACGACAAAAACGGTCTGCCGCGTTACGTCCGGTTAAAAAACGTGGCCGTTCGAAAAAAACTGGCTGAACCGTTCAGCGTCTGAGCACGGGCACATCATGCCACGGGGGTGCCCGTAACTAAACCTTGGCTCTAAAAATAATGGGCGCTCTGTCAAAAAAGCCTGTCGAGGCGTTTAGCAGCCAGGATCGCTGCGCCTCCCGGCCGGGGGTGGGCCTAGTCAGTGTACGGGTCTGGTGGCCGTGGGTCGCTAGTCCCCACCAAAGTGAGTGCGTTGGATCAATAAACCACTTTTGATCTTGAACTCTTGAAAAAACCTGATGCGGGCCAGCTTTTAAACGGCCTTGGGGCAGGGAAAAGACCTAACTGGCACTCACTGCCTGTTCACAGTACAACGCCGCCACGCTCTGCAACAGCGCCAAAGCATCTGTATTTTCGGCGTTAATCCTGTAAGAGACTTTGTGGCCCTCGCGCTCGCTTTTGACCAGGTCACGCTGGCGCAACCGGTTCACATAGTAAGTGACCGTTGCGGGTGATAATCCAGTAGCCTCGGATAGGTTTTCCAGAGTTTTACCTTCACCCAATAATCGCAGCATAATGCAAAGGCAATGAGCATTTCCCAGCATTTTCAGGACTTGGGCAACCTTTTGTCCAGACACGTGTATTTCTTCGGTTAGATAAGTATATTTAATTATATTCGTTTTTGGTAATATTGTAAATAACTATTACTAGAGAATCGAGTTGATGAAGGTTTTGTGGATTTACGCTTAAGTGTCGTATCCTGCGGGTCTCATCCGCTCTTGTGACAAACCCATTTCAGCGGCTCTGGATCTGGATAACAGCCCATGCACCCATCCCAACCCGACAGCCATCTTATGGAAACCGAGCCCTTTTATGCCCCACAAGGACGGGAGATACCCCTATTTGAGGCGGCCTGGGTCAACCAGCTACCGGTATTGCTCAAAGGGCCCACGGGCTGCGGCAAGACCCGCTTCATGGAGCATATGGCGTGGCGATTGAAACGGCCTTTGGTGACTGTCTCCTGTCACGATGACCTGACCGCCTCGGATCTCGTGGGGCGTTACCTGATTATTGGGGGTGAGACCCGTTGGATAGACGGACCACTGGTGCAGGCCATTCGCACTGGGGCGCTTTGTTATCTTGACGAAGTCGTCGAGGCACGCAAGGACACCACCGTGGTCATACATCCTCTGGCCGACGACCGGCGGCAACTGGCGATTGAAAAGACCGGTGAACGGCTTAGCGCGCCAGAAGAATTTTGTCTGGCCATCTCCTACAACCCGGGCTATCAGAGCGTCCTTAAGGACCTTAAGCAGAGCACACGCCAACGATTCGTTGCCATTGACTTCGATTACCCCCTGCCCGAGCTTGAACGCGATATCGTGGTGCGCGAATCGGGCATTGATGATGAGACCGCCGTGTTACTGGTGCGTTATGCCGGCATGACCCGTAATCTCAAGGGTAATGGATTGGAAGAGGGCGCCAGTACCCGATTGCTGGTGCACGCGGCCAAACTGATGATCAGCGGTGTTGATCCGAAAACCGCCTGTCGCAGCGCCATCGCCGAATCGCTGACCGATGAACCGGATATGTTGGCGGCGGTAAAGGAGCTCGGCGAATCACTCTTCTGATCTAACCCTTATCCCAAATGGGCCGTGACATAATCGGGCCGTTTTTGCGCAATAAGCGATTTTACGGTAGGAGAAATTCAGCATGAGCAAGTATCACCCAGCGCCTGTCCTTGGCGTGATCGGCGGCAGCGGCCTGTATGAAATCGACGGGCTGGCTAATGTTCGCTGGGAGAAGATCAGCGGG
>JAAZYQ010000045.1 GCA_014239575.1 Gammaproteobacteria bacterium | reverse complement strand
CCATTAACTGCAGGCCTTTGGCCATGCGGTTTACCTGCTCGAGCAGTTCGCCATAACTAAGACAATAATCAAGAAAATCAATTGCAGTGTTGTCGCGACAGCGTTCTGTCGTGCGCTCCAGAGTCTCGTACAGCGGGCGGCGCTCGATGCTGGCGCTCCAGTCGATACCCTCGGGATAATTGCTGAGCCAGGGATGAGTTGTGGCTTCCATGGTGGTACCCTCCTTACTTGGTTGTACGGCCCTTTGGAGCCTGCGTGAACCGGCTCCGCTGGGGTTGATTGGTTTAGTATCAGTGCTTGATCAGGTTAGATAGCCCCGGACAAACCATCTTTGGAATGCATCCGGATGTACGCAAGCTCCAGATCAAGCTTGTCAGAGCCCTGTAAATTCTCGATCGATATATCGATTGCAAGCAGGTCTTTGAGCATGGCAAAACTTGCCTTGGAATTGTGGCTTATGTTGCCTTGGGCGATTGTGGGTTTCAGGGTGAATGCGCTTGTTTTGAGGTTGCACAGTTAACGTTAACGTCAACTATATTACGCTAGGGTAAATATCGTCGTCAAATTTTAATAAGGCGCTGAAAAATAACAATAATTAATTCTATAAACACAAATTCGAATCAGACAGGGCGCTAACAGAGAGATTTTCGGCGAGATATAGTCCTGGCCGTCGGTGCAGCGCGGTTCTGGATGTGAAGGGTTGATTCAGGGGGGCTACTTATTTCCTAAGTTCTCTGATCGGTCTTAAAGCAATTCTAATTATTGCGGCTACGGTTCGGCTTTGGTGCCAGTAGCTATTTCGGCTGTTTGAGCTCTTTACTAGCTGGGCTACCTTAATCTACCTGGGTTAGTTGGGATAATTCCCATTAATAAAGTGTTTGTACGCTTTGCTTTAAGCATGCGATCATCAGTTCAGTTTTGAAACCTAAGTATTTTAATGTCGAGCACGAGCGACTAAGAGCGTGCAAGGTGGAGGATTTATGCCAGGCTTAAGATCCGATGTAGACCCCCAGGGCCTGCTCGAGTACTCGGTGGTCTACACCGATCGCGCGTTGAATCACATGTCCCAGTCATTTCAGGGTGTGATGAATGATATCGCCTCGATACTCAAGGAGGCTTACCGTGCTGATGCCGTAGTCGTTGTTCCCGGTAGCGGCACATTTGGTATGGAGGCGGTGGCACGCCAGTTTGCAACTGGCCAGAAATGTCTGGTAGTGCGTAACGGCTGGTTCAGTTTTCGCTGGAGCCAGATTTTTGACATGGGTGATATCCCTTCGAGTCACAGTGTGTATAAAGCCAGACCCGTAGAATCGGGAAGGCACCCGGCTTATGCGCCCGCCCCAATCGATGAGGTAGTCGCCGCGATCCGCAGTGAAAAGCCAGATCTTGTTTTTGCACCACATGTTGAAACCTCTGCAGGCATGATCCTGCCAGATGACTACCTCAAGGCGCTTGCAAGCGCAGTGCACGAGCACGGTGGGATGATGGTGCTCGATTGCATTGCCTCGGGCGCCTTATGGGTAGATATGCAAGTATGTGGAGTGGATGTGCTGATCAGTGCACCACAAAAGGGTTGGAGCGGCTCTCCGTGTGCTGGCCTGGTCATGCTGAGCCCGCTCGCAAGTGAGCGCCTGGCGGTTTCAACCAGTACCAGTTTCTCCTGTGACCTTGGTAAATGGCGTGACATCATGGCGGCTTATGAAAAAGGGGGCCATGCTTACCATGCGACTATGCCCACTGATGGCCTCAAGGCCTTTGTCGAGGTGATGCGCGAGACTCAGCAGATGGGATTTTCCAAAGCCCGGACAGCGCAGGAAGAGTTAGGCGTAAAGGTTCGGGAACTGCTTATCAGTCAGGGCATTAAGAGTTTAGCGGCTCCCGGTTTTGAGGCACCCAGTGTAGTGGTCAGCTACACCGATGATTCGGGAATGCAGTCGGGCAAAAAGTTTGCCGCGCTGGGTATGCAGATTGCCGCCGGCGTACCCTTGCAGTGCGATGAAGCAGAGGACTTTAAGACATTCCGTATCGGGCTATTCGGCCTGGATAAACTGCAAAATATCGACAGAACAGTTGCATCACTGGCAAAAACGCTGAATAAGATGCCGCCGGAAGTGCTTGACTGATTACAGTCCATTGAGCTGCACCATGCCGATGGCGCTTTCACCCGCACCGCTGTAAAAAAGATAGATTTTCCCATCTTCAACAAAAATCCCCGGGTCACGTAGTTCACGAAGGCGTGAGTCGGCCGCACCCACCACTGACGTAGTGGGAGGCAGATCTGCACCCTCCCAGGTCAGCTCGGGACTGAGGATGACCTGCGGTCTGGAAAACTCCCAACGAGCCCAGTCATCGTGCATCCCGCACTGGCTGTGATAGATCCGCTCAGGACAATCTCCGGTGCATGAGAAGAAAAGATGCAGCACGTCGCCTTGGCGCCAGAGTGTCGGGTGGCGCAACTCGATATCGCTGTCATTATCGAAAAGACGCCTTGCTGGGCCGGGCTCATGCTGCGCCTCAAAGGGGCCGCGCCACTCGCGTGAGCGTAAAAAGACCCCCCGCCAGCTGATGGCATAGACCCACTGACCGTATTTAAATACCCGAAAATAAGGTGGGCCCAGCAGCGGTGCTTGTGGATTGAACAACAGCCCGTCTTTGGAGCAGGCGACACGGGTCATCTGGTCACCGTTGGGCAGCAAACCATGGTAGTACATGTGGATCTGGCGTTGCGATGCATCGATATGCACATCCGGCGAGGCAACATGGGCATAGAGGTATCCTCCGGCCAGGGTATCTGCCCAGCTTGGGCGCTCGTCAGGGGGTGGTTCTGGTGGGTCCGTAGGGGCGAACAACGATTGCGATACGTCAAGAACTCCTGGGGAGTGTATCTTCCATGGACCCGTTAATGCATTGGCATAGGCAAGACGGATATAGGTGCCTTTATGGTGAGAAAAATAAAGGTAATAGCGGCCAAGAGGCTGTTGTACCCAGTCGGGCACGCAGATCACACTGGGTCCGTTTATGTTGGACCCCATACGCTCATCCATGCCCGGATGGATAATGGGCTTATCCAGCAGGCGTGTCGCGACGATAGTTATGGCAGATGACCTTAGGACGGCTTGAATCCGTCAGTAGGCAGCATTAACGGGAATGTTTGCCACTCAGCGCTGCCTGTAAATTTGCCGCTTCTTCGTGGGGTATCGAATAAGAGTGATCGGTGTCCGGAAATTTCTCCTCTTTGACTTCCTTCACAAATTCCGAGAAAACATCGACCGCCACTTCGGCTACGTTGCCATAGCGTTTGGAAAATTTCGGTTTGAAATTATCGAAAGCGCCGATCAGGTCGGCACCATTCAGAGCCGGGCCATAACCCGGGATCCCAACGCCAACAATATCAACGCCACCGCGCTCGGCCCGTTGAGCCATCAGAAAGTCACCTACGTCGACCAGTGTCGTTTTTTCCTTTCGCTTTTTGCGATCTTTTAGATCGGGGATCGATAACTTCTTTTTTGATTCACTCATTGGTGTCTCCAGCCTAATTCTGGATAACTTCTAAATAATTGTTATTAAATAATAAATTATTGAAAGGTGAGGCTATATAATTGAAAAAAGATACCCGATATATCTATCATTGTGCCAGATATGTCGAGCAAGATGCAGACCAGTATAGGAATCGCAGCTATGAATAAACACGATGTCATGGCGACAAAGCCCAAGGTGCTCGATGACCGCCAGCGCGAGGCGTTTTTCGAAAAAGGCTACCTCGTCATTAACGAGTTTCTTGATCAGAACTGGCTTGATCGGATCTGGGAGGTCACCAATAGCATTATCGAACAAAGCAAAGAGGTCTATGAATCGGACGGCAAGTTCGATCTCGAGCCGGAGCATAGTGCGCAAGACCCCCGGTTACGTCGATTAACTTATCCAACAGCGCATCACAACCTGTATTGGGAGTTCGCCAGTCGTGGCCCAATTGTTGATGTTGCTGAGGATCTACTCGGACCCAATATTGTTTTTCACCACTCCAAACTGAACTTCAAGTGGTCTGGCGGCGGTGAAGAGGTTAAGTGGCATCAGGATTATCCATTTTACCCACAGACGGGTTATTCGATTTTGGCTATCGGGATGTACCTTAACGATGTTGATGACGAAATGGGTCCGATGGGCGCTATACCCGGGAGCCATGTTGGCCCGATATATGACCATTACTCCGAGGATGGCAAATGGACCGGCGCCTTGCGCGAACAAGACTTAAAAGGGTTGTCGATGGAGTCTGTCGAGTGGATGGCGGGCAAAGCGGGAACCATTACCGTACATAACGCGCGGACCGTGCACGGCTCAATGCCTAATTTTTCGCCAAGGCCAAGACCCTTGTTGATTAACGCTTACTCATCAGCCGATGTTCTGCCACTGACTGCGTTTCCGGGTTCTGAGAGCGAACACAACTGCACATTGATACGAGGTACAGCGCCGACCCAAGTAGAACTGGAAGCCAAAGCGTGTACGTTACCGCCTGACTGGTCCGGCGGTAATTACACCTCAATATTCGAGAAACAGCAGACAGCAAACTAAGATGGATTAGGTAATGGAGTTGCCCACGAACCAGGGCCAGGCGGCTGGCCAGAGTCTGTCCAACGGCATGTTGGAAGATAATTACCCACGCAATATGTGGTGGGTCGTCGCGCGCGGTGATGAAGTCGGCGAGAAACCTTTGGCCCGTTGGTTGCTGGAAAAACCCGTGACCCTGTACCGGCTTAAAGATGGCACACCGGTGGCGTTGGACGACCGCCGCCCACACCGTTGGGCGCCGTTGTCCGCTGGACGGGTTGTTGATGATCAACTCATCTGCCCCTATCACGGAATTGAATTCGGCAGCGATGGACGATGCACTCGTATACCTACCCAGGATACGATCCCAGATAGCATGAGAGTGCGCAGTTATCCGTCAGTCGAATCGGGCGCGTTTGCCTGGATCTGGATGGGTGACCCACAGAAGGTCCCAGAGTGCGACCCTCCCGTTGATATGTCCTATACCGCAAATCCCAATTGGTCAGCGGTGCTGGGATACTATGAGGTGGCTGTAAACTGGGTCTTGATCCGGGAAAATATTTTGAATTCACGCACATCGCCTATTTGCACAGCAAAACCTTCAAGCAGGATGATTGGGCGAGCGTTCCTGAAGTCTTGATGGATGGCGATACCGTGATCTATCAGCAGGACTTTGATCTGGCTCCACTCAGCCCACTTTTTTGTCATGCGATGGGTTTTAGTGAGGTCAAACTGGTAAAGCGTGAGCAGGAGGGCCGCATGCTGTCTTTGGCAGTCTCGTTTTCCGATTGGAGCGTGCATGATCCAGAACCACAGCCTGGAGTTCGTGCCGACTTTTTGATGCGCGGGTGTCATATTGTGACGCCATCCCAGCGCGGCAAGACACATTACTTCTGGGGAGCGGCCTTCGATATTCCCAATATTTCAACAGAGCTTTGTGAGCGTACTCGGGCAAGTGTTAGCGAGGCATTTGACGAGGATAAAGCACTGCTCGAGCAACTTTATGCAAAGGTCAGCATAGATCCTCGTGGTGTTGATTACCCGGAGATTGGTCGACTGGGTGATACGGCCGGGGTGCGGGTACGCCAGGTGCTCCAAAGAAAACTGGCAGCAGAAGGTAGATCGCTCAGCCGATAGTACAAAGCCTGAAAATTAGTGCCCAACTAGAAGAAAATTCCAAATATGCTAAGTGATCGACAGCGTGATTATCGACACGAATACCGGTCGCG
The DNA here is from genome assembly GCA_014239575.1 of Gammaproteobacteria bacterium. Classification (GTDB taxonomy): domain Bacteria; phylum Pseudomonadota; class Gammaproteobacteria; order Arenicellales; family UBA868; genus UBA868. The sequence continues at coordinate 10,374 of JAAZYQ010000045.1, read as the reverse complement.
TATTGATAGCTGGTATAACGGTCCGATCCATGTATTTCTGATTTATGCCATTGGCTTCACTGCACTGTGGCTGTACGCCCAGCATTTGGAGGACGTGCGTTGGTGGGAATGGCTTTCAGTACCAGTCTTTCTTCTGGGGTGCAATATCTTTGAGTGGTATCTGCATCTGAAGATCATGCATCGGCCGCAAAAATCCAAAGCCTTGCGGGCCATCTACAATCGTCACACCCTGCAGCATCATCAGTTCTTTACAGATTCTGAGATGCGTTTTCGCGATCAGAAAGACTGGCGGGTGACGTTTTTCCCACCTTATGCGCTGGTCGTATTTATTTTGATTTCGATACCCGGCGCCGTACTGTTCTATTTTGTGCTGACGCCCAACATCGGCTGGTTGTTTATCTGCACCACAACCGGCATCTACCTTGTCTATGAATTCATGCACTTTTGTTGCCATATTGACGAGAGCCGGTTTGTCCGGAATATGCCTCTTGTAAATACGCTGCGGCGTCACCACACCGCCCACCATCATTCACGACTGATGATGGAAAAAAATATGAACCTTACTTTTCCGATTGCAGACTGGCTGTTTGGCACGTCGGATCTCGACCGGGGCTTGCTGGGGCATCTTTTCAATGGATACAACGAGCAGTATCTCAAGGCCGATCTGCGCGGTCGGGCACAACGTCCCGATATAGCCGCAGCAGGCCCCATCACTCACTGACAGGAATACACCGGGGTTCTCGCATGCCGGCGCATATCAAGATCGTAGTCTCGGCTATAACGCTGATAGTGGGTTTATTGTTTTATTATTTTGAGAGCCGTTATGGCGAGGCGGTCCTTGGCTGGGCGGGGGCAGGGTTATCGGTGTTTATGGTAATTGCCATGTGGCTGTTTCGTGAGCCGGGTCGGCGGAACTGAGTTTTCCGTTGAAGAACTACGAAGGACGTCGAACTATCGACGGCATTACTGTTACTGTTAATGGCGCCCCGCTTGATCCAGGCTATGACCTTGAGAGGTTTACCGAGCTGGGTTTTGAGTGGTCGTACGAGGGCGATTCTCCACAGCAACTGGCCCTGGCGCTGATTGCCGATTGCATTGGGTCAGAACAAGCCCGATGGTGGTCAGAGCCGTTTATGATCAAGGTTATTGCAGAATTGGACAACGACTGGCAGTTGACCGAGGATGATGTCCGCAAAGCGATGCAATCGATTAGCATCCAGTTTGTAAATGATTGATTGAAAACCGCAACCGTTGAATTAAATCTTATAACTCACTATTCATGTGGAACACCTATGACATCTCAGAATCACATACGTAATCTTTTTGAACTGGACGGCAAGATAGCGCTGGTCACTGGCGCCAGCAAGGGCATCGGAGAGGCTATGGCCAGGGGTCTTGCCGAGTTTGGCGCCAAAGTGGTGGTCAGCAGTCGCAAGGCGGATGCGGTTGAGGCGGTGGCCGAGTCGTTCAAAGCTGATGGACTGGAGGCAAGCGGCATTGCAGCCAATATGGGCCGGGCTGAAGACATTGCAGCGCTGATGGATAAAGTTGTCGGGGTATACGGTGGACTGGACATTCTCATTAATAACGCGGCAACCAATCCAGTCTACGGCCCGATACAACAGACAGATGAGCGTGCGTTTGACAAGATCATTGATGTCAATCTGAAAGGACCGCACGAGTTGTGCAAGAGAGCGTACCCGGTTCTCAAGGATCGCGGCGGAGGCTCTATCATGCATATCAGTTCCATCGGCGGACTGACGCCTGAGAAGGGCATCGGCATGTATAGTGTCAGCAAGGCGGCGTTGATTAGTCTCACTAAGGTAATGGCCCAGGACTGGGGTCCCGACAATATACGGGTGAATGCAATCTGTCCGGGCCTTATTAAAACTAAGTTCAGCGAAGCGCTGTGGAGCGATGAGGCGAATCTAAAGCGGTTTCTGCACAGCATTCCTTTGGGCCGTCTGGGTAGGGCTGATGACATCGCTGGGCTTGCGGTTTATCTGGCCTCGGATGCATCGACATATTGCACCGGTGGGGTGTATATGGTCGATGGCGGGTACGCGGCTTCTTAACGATCAGATAGTTGTCACCTGATACCAGCTTGCAGGCGGCAATCACAGGGCGATGGCGTGCCAAGCTAGCGTTGGGGATAAGCGTTGGGTATATACACGGTCATATCAACGAACCGCTTTTTCTGGCGCAAACTAATTAGGATGCTCACAAGATAACCATCGGTAACAGGAGGTGCGGTGGTTGGGTTGCCAGATGACAAGTGGGGCGAAGTGGTTACCTGTTTTATCCGTAGTCTGCTGATGCACTCGATCCAGCCGAACTGCATGCTCATTGCCACAAGCATCTGGCTTGGCAGAAAAAACCAACGGTATGGTGTGCTGTGGATGCATTTCCCCTAACCGTATCTGGAAAGATTCAGAAATTTCCCCTACGTGAGGGCTATCTCGTTGGGCAATACCAACCGCTCACAAACAGATAAAACAATAAGGAGGCAACTCTCATGCAGGTTGAAGGGAAAAACATTGTGGTCACCGGCGGTGCCAGCGGGATCGGTAAGGCGCTGGTGGAGCGTTTTGCACAAGAAGGCGCGCAGGTAATAGTCGCTGATCGAAGCCGGGACAAAGCGCAGGCGGTAGCCGATGCCATCGGCGGCCTTGCCGTGGGTTGTGATGTGACGGCAGAGCAACAAGTCCAGAATCTGGTTGCAAAGGCGCAGGATCAACTCGGTGCGATTGATCTTTTTTGCTCTAACGCTGGCGTGTGTTTCGGTGAGGCGGATCTTGCGACCTCGGCCACCAATGAGCAGTGGCAGACCTGCTGGAATGTGCATGTCATGGCGCACGTTTACGCGGCAAGAGCGGTATTGCCAGCGATGATCGAGCGAGGTGAGGGTTACCTGCTGCAGATGGCTTCAGCTGCCGGGTTGCTCAATCAGATTGGCGATGCTGCCTACTCGGCGAGCAAGCATGCGGCAGTCAGTTTTGCTGAATCACTTGCGATCACTCACGGTGAACAGGGAATCAGGGTTTCAGTGATCTGTCCGCAGTATGTGGCAACCCCGATGTTGGGTTATAACGATGACGAAAATCTGCAGGACCTGCCAGGGGTGCTTGCCCCCAGCGAGGTTGCCCAGAGCGTGATCGATGGTCTTGCGCAAGAGCGCTTTCTGATTCTGCCGCACCCTCAGGTGGGAAAGTTCATTCAGCACAAGACCGGAGACTATGACCGATGGCTCAAGGGGATGCAGCGCCTGCGCGGAAAAATCCTGGATGAGGTAGGATCGACTCAGTTAGACAAAATGCACAAACTGGTCTGAACCAGTCGCCTTAATGCGAGGGAGAACCCGCTATGCCGTCTTTTGATGTGGTCAGTGAAGTAGATTCACACGAACTCAATAATGCCGTTGATCAGGTAAACCGCGAAGTCAGCAACCGTTTTGATTTCAAAGGCAGCGACGCCCGGGTCGAGCACAAGGAGCCCTTGCTGACCATTTTTGCTGATGATGAATTCAAGGTGGGGCAGGTGCGCGATATCCTCGACACCAAACTGGTCAAGCGCGGAATCGATATTGGTTGCCTGCAGACAGGAGAGGTCAAAGAGCGTGGCGCGGGCAAGGCGCAGCAGGAGATTACCGTGCGAAGTGGAATCGATACGACCCTGGCCAAGACCCTGGTGAAAAAGATAAAAGGGGCCAAGATGAAAGTCCAGACGGCAATCCAGGGAGAGCAACTGCGGATATCAGGCAAGAAACGTGACGACCTGCAGGCAGCCATTGCATTGCTTAAAGAAGAGGACGTGGGGTTACCTTTGCAGTACGTGAACTTTCGCGATTAGTGAGCCACAGAACTTGAGCACGCCGCACAGAGATTGGCCATGAAAGAAATTGAGTTCTGGTTTTCCATTGGCAGCACCTATGCCTATCTTTCAGTAACGCGCCTGCCGCAAGTTGCCCGCGAGACCGGAATATCGTTTTCCTGGCAGCCTTTCAGCGTGCGCAGCATCATGCGCGGGATGGACAATGTTCCCTTTCCTCCCAGCAAGCAGGTCAAGGTCGATTACATGTGGCGTGATATTGAGCGCCGTGCGAAGCGCTACGGTTTTACCGCAAAGGTGCCTGCGCCTTACCCGCTGCAGGAATTCGACCTGGCTAACCGGGTTGCAGTGTTGGCCATGCATGAAGGTTGGTGTGAAGACTATGTGCAGGCGACTTATCGACGCTGGTTTGTCGATGGTCTTGAAGCAGGCAGTGAGCCCAACCTTTCGCAAGCCCTGGCCGAGGTAGGCCAGGATGCAGCGCGCGTAGTCGAGCGCGCCGATGGCCTTGATATCGAGGCGGCCTACGTCGAGCAGACGGATCGCGCACAACGGGCGGGCATTTTCGGTAGCCCATCCTTTATTGTCGATGGTGAGGTGTTCTGGGGCGACGATCGCCTGGAGGACGCCATTACCTGGGCAAAAAAACACGACTGAATCGCCCGTTCTACCAGCGCTCTCTAAAGGGTCGCAGGCCCGCAAGAGCTTCTCGTGACCCGCATCACAGCTGTAAACGTATAGTTGTATATTTAATACTCCCACTGGGGCGATCAGATCAGGTGGATAGTATGAAATGGAATCTTCAATTCGTATTGACGGCGCTATTTCTTGGCGCCATCAGTCAACATGTTCTTGCTGGTAACTGGTGGGAACAAGACTTTAGTGTACATGCCCCTCGATGGTCAGAAGATAATGGATCAGGTTCTTGGGGCCAGTTCTGGACACATGGGAACATTCCGAGGGTGCCGTGGGCTGTTGATGTAGTAGGTGGCCGCCATCCAGTAAGGGCAGGTGTACAAAGTTTTCGGTTCGAAAGAAGGACAGGTTTTTGCGGCGGCAATGACTGTGGGTGGAACAGTGAAAGAACCGAGTTAGGCGCCGATGGTATGTCCAGGCCTGGTGATGACAGATGGTATGCTTGGAGTGTCTATCACCAGGATTATCAATGGTTAGCTGGCGTCGCGCCGATCCATGGGCAGTTCAAGACAATGAACAGTGGTCATCAGTATGCATTTTTCAATATGGATCAGAACCGGGGTATGGTTATCAATTTCGATGCTTTCGAAGGTTGGTCTGGCACAAAAGTGCTCATTCCGAAACACCAGATCGCAAATAAATGGCACGACATTCGAGTTCATGCCAAATGGAGTACCGGAGCAGACGGAATATTTCAGATCTGGGTCGACGGTGTACTCAAAGTAGATCGGCGAGGAGCGAATGCTATTGACAACGACTCGATCGCATTCCGATTTGGAATCTATGCACCGCAAGCAAACAGGGCCGGTGCGGACCGGCCAACTCAGGTTGTTTATTATGATGAAGTAATGCGCGGCAATAGCTGTCAGAGCGTCAGCCAGTTCATGACTTGCCCTGGCGGTGGAGGCAGTACCGCAACTGGGTCAACCAGCAACGCTCCCGGCTCTACTGCTAGTCTATTTGAGTCATATGTTAATGCCTATGGCGACTTGAACACCGCGTTTAACAACGGCCTGCAACCAGATAAATCCAAAGCCGAATTCGGGCAGTGGCATTATTGTGCTTTTGGTAAGGCCGAAGGTCGCACCAGTGCCGGCATTTCTTTAGATATCTGCAACGCGTCCCTGGATAGCGCAACGCCAGACATCGATACCAATGTTGATGAGATGGGGGATAGCCTCAGCGGTGGCCGGTTTGCTGATGAGATCACGACTGGCGTCACAAATTTCTCAAGAGTTGCCGTATTTAACGGCGAGATATTTTCGTTTAAAGACTACTATACATTCAAAGCATACGAACTTAACGATGCTCAAGGGTTGATGCTGGGTCTTTCCAAAAAGCAAAAGCCTGATGGATCCACTGACGATCCAGTGGGCATAGGCTGGCTGTTCGATAATGTGGCGTTGATGGTAGCGCAGGATAATTCCATGCTCGGATACGATGCTAAAGGTATCTTTGATTTTAAAGATCCAAGCACAACATATATCGACATTGGATATAAAAAAAAATTCGCTGACAATATTACATTGTTTACGGACCTTATCTATGCGTATGGTCGGAGTAATGATGGCGATCTTGTTAAGTTAAGTGACATTCATGCGTTGGGGTTCGAATCGAAACTTGAGTATGTTGCAAACGACAAGAATACATTTGTATTCAGATTTGATCTGCCGTTGCATATCGAAGATGGGTCAAGCAGGTTTATCGTTAGCCAATTCGGTCAGCCAGTGCCATTGAATATCGATCTGGTGCCCGATGGTCGCGAGATGCGCCTGTCACTGGGCAACGACTTCCGGTTATTTGACTCTTCGATGATCACAAGCAGGTTTATGTATACCCGGGATCCGGACCATCGCCGAGGCAGCAACGACTATCAGTTTGATATCCACTACCGGTTCGAGTATTGAGTAGTAGCGTTAGTTGTTGCGGAGCGATTTACCAGCGCTCTCCAAAGGGGCGCAGATCCAACTCGAAAGTCCAGGCAGACCTGTCCTGTTGAGTTAGTACGAAAACGCTATTCGCAATTGCATCTGGCTTCATAAAATAATCATCGGCCTTATCGGGCATGCGTGTCCGTGTGCGTTCAAGGTCAATAATGCCATCGATGATCAAATAGCCTACGTGAATCCCTTTGGGACCAAGGTCACGGGCCATGGATTGGGCCAGGCTGCGCTGTGCCGCCTTGGCGGATGCAAAAGCCGTCGATTGGGCGCCGCCGCGCAGTGAGGCCGTAGCCCCGATCACCATGATATTGCCTTCACCTCGTTCGCTCATGCCCGGGATTACCTGCTGGGCGCACATCAGTAGACCAAGCGCATTGGTGGCCCAGGATGATTGCATTCCCTCAAGGGAGGTTTCCATGATCGAAGTCCACTGGCCGGATCCAGCGTTGTAAACCAGGGTATCGATCGAGCCTGCCTGATCATGAATCTGCGAGAAAACGGCTTTGATGGCGTCGGGTTCGCGAACATCACACACCATGGGGATCGATCCTGGAATTTCCCTGGATAAACTGTCCAGGTAATCTTGGTTGCGGGCTAACATGACGACGGTGTATCCCTCGGCGCTGAACTGGCGACTAAGTGACGCACCATTACCTGGCCCGACACCGGCGATGACGCAGACTTTACTCATGAGGTATGCTCCTTTGCAGCGCGACAGGGGTTGGGAATATTAAAGACTGTTCTCTTATTATCATCGGAAGCTAGAGCTGATGTCAGGTATAGCGTCTGTCAGCGCGGTAGGGCGCAATATCAATAGCGGGCGTTTTTCTGGTAATCAGTGCGCTGATGATTTTACCCGTGGTGGGACCCATGGTTACACCCAACTGTCCATGGCCTACCGCCAGCCAGGTATTGTCTACGCCCGGGGCTGGCCCGATGACTGGTAGGGTGTCGGGCATGAAGGGGCGGGTTCCCATCCACTGCGAGCCGTGGGTATGAGTCAGCCCGGGGAAAAGATGGCGTTGGGCTTTTTCGACCAGCACCTCAGCGCGCCGATAATTAGGCAAGGCATCGAGTGGTGCAATCTCTACCGTACCCGCAATACGCAGCCCACTTTCTACAGGTGTAGTCACAAAGCCACCACTGGCGTAAACCACAGGCCGGGAAAGCGAGACACCACTATCAGCGATATCAGTGTGGTAGCCATGTAGCGGCGCCAGCGGAATCCGGATACCCAGGTCAGAAAGCAAAGTGTTGGCCCAGCAGCCAGCCGCAATAACCAGTTTATCGACGTCGAGCTGTGACCCGTCGGCCAGTCCCAGGCACTTGGCCTTTGTTGAGCCCATTTCGATACGCTTAACATCTGCGATGATGATCTCGCCTCCCAACTCAGAAAAATGCTGAGAAAGTTCACGAGTGAGTCGTTGTGGGTCGGTGAATGAACGCCAGCCATGCGCAATCAGGCCAAACTTACCGGTGGTATCGACATCGGGCTCCAGGTCACGAAGCGCATCGCCATCCAGTTCAGTTATCTGGTGACCTTCGTTGGCGCGTAACTGCCAGCTGAGCTGGTCGGAATCGTATTGCTGGCGGCTATCATAAAGGTAGAGCACTTCGTTTTCGGCCCAGATCTTCTGTATATCAGCCGCTTCAATGACATCGTCAAAATCATTTTGCGCGTGGGCAGTAATGGCACCCAGATGATGACAGATCTGTGCCACCCGGTGCGCCCGGGCATTCAGTAAAAAGCGCGCCAGCCATGGCAGGGCAGTGGGTAAATAACCGGGACGGATCGCCAGCGGGCCTTCGGGATTCACCAACCACCCGGGCAGTTTTCCCATAACGCCCGGCTTGGCAAGAGGCACAATCTCACTGACGGCCAGTAGCGCGCAGTTGCCAAACGTTGCCTGGCCGCCGATGTTGCCACGTTCAATCAGGGTGGTGGCAATGCCTTCACGCTGCAGAGCGAGCGCGCAGGATACGCCGATGATGCCGCCGCCGATCACGGTGACCTCAGCCAATTAACGCACCCCCCGTTTACGCATAGCCTGAGTCAATCGACTCCCTCGACAATGCGCAGGTCGCGTACAACTCCACCATCCAGTGCTTTGAGAGCCTCCTGGTAGGCAGGTGATTCATAGGTTGCGATCGCCTGTTCATAACTGTCGAATTCGACCAGCACGGTTCGTTCAGCAACTGCGTCTTCTTTAGACTGCATTTGTCCGCCGCGCACCAAAAAGCGCCCGCCATTATTTTGCACGGCTGTCCCCGCTAGCGCGACATAAGCCGCGAGCTTATCTGCATCTATGATCTCACGGTAGGCCGACATCCAGTATCCCTTCGCCATTTTTGTATCTCCTTATCAGGTTTAGATTAAACAGAAAAACGGTCGTTATATATTCACGTGAATTCAACTCCTAAGTGCAATTCTACAGAGTTGGTAAGAGGGCAAGCTGCGGTAGCATCGCAGCTTTCTCGAACCGACCAAAGTAAGAGGAGCACAGATGAGCTACACGCAGCTTGCCCAGGGAGAAAGATACCAAATTTATGCGCTCAAGAAAGCAGGTCATGACCAAGCCGAGATCGCCAAGATAATGGGTCGTGATCGAGGGACAATCAGCCGGGAGTTGCGCCGAAATAGGGGTCTTAAGGGCTACCGGCCCCGCCAGGCCCATAATCTGGCGCTGAGGCGGCGGTGCAACAAGGTTCAGCCCCGCATTAGCAATGAGATCTGGCAACAAGTCGAGGCGCTGATCTGCGAGGAATGGAGTCCTGAGCAGATCACGGGCCGGATCAAGATGGAACAAGGGGTTGGTATCAGTCATGAGTGGATTTACCAGTATATCTACGCTGACAAGCACTCAGGCGGTAAGCTGTACCGGTTCCTGCGCTGTCAGAAGCTCCGGCGCAAGCGCTATGGGTCCTATGACCGGCGTGGCATCATCCCCAACCAGGTATCGATTGATGAGCGCCCGGCCATCGTCGATAGCAAATGCCGTTTCGGGGACTGGGAGGGAGATACCGTGATCGGCAAGGGCCATCGGGGTGCTTTGGTGACACTGGCCGAGCGCAAGTCCCGCTATACCGTCATTGGTGCGGTGCGTAACAAGACCGCTAAGGCGGTTCGAAACGCTGTCACGAAGGGGCTCATGCCGCATAAGGACCGGGTGCATACCATCACCTATGACAATGGTAGGGAATTTACCGACCACCAGGGCATGGCCAGTGACCTTGAGACTAAGATCTATTTCGCCCATCCTTATGCCTCCTGGGAACGCGGCTTAAACGAGAACACTAACGGACTCATTCGACAGTATTTCCCGAAACAACGGGATCTGACTACCGTTAGTAGCACTGAAATTGAATACACCATGGATAAACTCAATCACCGTCCCAGAAAGTCCTTAGGCTATCGGACACCCCATGAAGTCTTCTTCAATACCAGGACTTCACTAACTGTTGCACTTGGAAGTTGAATCTGCGATTGGTTATAAACTCTCTTCTTGCGCCAGTGGCCCACCCCCGACCAACTGGTCCAGTTTGAATGTTAGTGCATGACCGGCCTTTGGTCTATGGGGATGATGATTTGAGCCCTTATACGCCATCCAGGCTGCGTCTAAATCTACGAATATCTTCAATCAGCAGGTCGGGTTCCTCCATTGCCGCAAAATGGCCGCCATGCGGCATTTCTGTCCACTGCGTAACGTTATAAATCCGGTCGACATAACTTCGCGGAGGCCACGCCAGAAGTTCTGCGGGAAACACCGCACACCCGGTTGGTACTTCGACCCGTCTTCCTTCTGGTGATAAGACCCTTCCACCCTCTTCTCGACGACCGTAGTAAATCCACGAGGCGGTATTGAAAGTCCCAGTGATCAGGTAGACCATGATATTAGTGAGTAGCTGA
>JAAZYQ010000044.1 GCA_014239575.1 Gammaproteobacteria bacterium | reverse complement strand
AATGGCCGTAAGATCTGGACCAGTAATGCTCATCGATCCCAATACATGATCGCTCAACATGCCGGCCACTGAAAGGGACATCTGTCGCAATGTTGATAACTGGGCGATCAGTCGTCCGATACCTTCGGCACTTCTTTGCTCGGGATCGCGGCCCGCAGCACGGACAAGGCCGTACAGAACTGCAAATGTTTCAAGGAACCGTTCGGGTCCACTACGCTCGTAGGCGAGCTCGTTGGTGGCCTGCTTCCAGGCATTATCGACCTCACCAATGATATGGTCGCTGGCAACAAAAACATCGTCAAAGGTGACTTCATTGAATTCATGTGCGCCGGTCAGATTGTAAATCGGCCGCACGTTGATGCCCGGTGCATCCATCGGAATCAGAAATTGTGTCAATCCATGTCGGCGGTTGCTATCGGTCGCGGGTGCTGTTCGCAGTAGAGCGATCATGTATTGGGATCGATGAGCATTGCTGGTCCAGATCTTACGGCCATTAACCAACCAGCCTTCATCAACCGGATCAGCACGCGAGCGCAGCGAAAAAAGATCGGATCCGGAATCCGGCTCGCTCATACCGATGCAGAAATAGCACTCGCCAGCAATAATCTTAGGAAGCACCATTTTTTTCACCGCAGCGCTGCCATAGCGGATCAACATCGGACCGCTCTGCCGATCGGCTACCCAGTGCGCCCAAACCGGGGCACCTGCGGCTATCATTTCTTCGGTCACCACAAACCGTTCGAGAAAAGTGTGCTCCCCGCCGCCATATTCGCGTGGCCAGGTCATACCGATGAACCCCGCGTCGCCACACAGCCGACTGAACTTCGGTGAATGATCAGTCATACCAAATCCGTTGGGCACAAAACTCCCAGCGCTCGCTTGCCGGTGAAGAAATTCACGCACGCGCTTGCGCATGGCTTCTGCCGCCGCGGGCAGTTGGACTGGGTCAAACTGTATTGCGCAGGTCATTAATAAGTCATTAAAGTGTGGCGCTGAATCAAGGTTAGAATCCTGATTCTCCGCTATTTGCTGCCCAAGGCCAACTCAGTGAACAACCAGACTCTGAACGGTGGATAAATGATTCAAGCTGACCCACTGATTATGGCAACGCTCGATAAATTGCTGGCAGATCAATGTTCGAACGATGTCGTTAATGCAGCGGACAACGGTCAGTGGCCCGAATCACTCTGGCAGTCTCTGGAGGCAACGGGTCTGAGCCGGGCCTGGATATCCGAGGAGGCCGGCGGCGGCGGCGCTTCACTCGCAGATGGTTTTGCTATCGCCCGCCTAAGCGGACATCATGCCGTCCCTGTTCCGCTTACCGAAACACTGCTCGCAAGCTACCTGCTGGCAGCCGCTGGGCTGGATGTTCCAGCGGGCCCCATGACGATAGCACCCGTTTACGGCGATGCCGCTTTGCCTGCCGCCGCTAACGGTCGGTTTTCTGGCACTGTTCAGCGTTTGCCGTTTGCCCACAGCGCCCAGCATGCGGTGTGCACCGTTACTCTCGAATCCGGTGTCGGGCTGGCCTTGTTTGATCGCAGTGCCTGGCGAGTCCGCGAGGTGGCGGAGCCTGCTCGGGGCATTGATGCCGATGTGACGTTCGATGGAGCGCCAGTTGCCATTGTCGGGGTCGGGGAAGGTGACTGGGGAGATGCCTTGCTGCTAATGGGAGCCGCCTTGCGATCGCAACAAATGGCGGGCGCACTTGCGCATATCCTCGCCCAGTCCAGCGACTACGCACAGACCCGAACCCAGTTTGGGCGAGCTATCGTCAAGTTTCAGGTAGTGCAGCACAACCTGGCGATTCTGGCTGGTGAAGCGGCGGCCGCCAGTGCTGCAGCCGATACCGCAATGAAAACAATAATCCAGTATGGCCTGACAGATCCCCGCACCTTCATGGCGGTTGCCTCGGCCAAGATTCGTGCCGGCGAAGCAGCGAATGCCGGTGCGGCAATCGCGCATCAAGTTCACGGGGCGATTGGATTTACCCGCGAGTACAGTTTGCACCACAGGACCCGTCGGTTATGGGCCTGGCGTGATGACTTTCTACCGGAACGCGTCTGGGCGGCACGGCTTGGGCAGCTTGTCTGTGACCAGGGCGCGGATGACCTTTGGCCGATGTTAACTTCGATTTAAGAGCCAGGCCGGCAGCTCACCCCGCCAGACCTGGCTGATCTTTGCCCCGCAGAACACCGCCCAGCCCTGAACGAGTAACAGCTTTGGCCGATAGTACAATTTTGCAAAAAAAGACCTGGGAATATGCCGATCTGTTTCATCGGGTTGTGTCGGTTGCTTTGTCTAGCGCACCAATCAGCCGCTTTTAACCTTAAACGCGGACCAAAAATACAAACCAGAAAGTACGGCGACCATGACGATAGGCGGTAGCGGAACTAAAGTGTTACCCGTCACCCGGATACACGCCAATGTGGCAAAAACAACAGCCAACCCTACCGCACCGCCTAATAGAATTTTCTTAATGCTGCTCTGGTCTTCGACTCCCCGTGCCTGAAAAAGTATGCATCACGCTGGTGATAACCGACGCCCCCAGGATGTAAGGCATGACAACGCCAATATTCATCGCATAGGCATCCGCCTGGGGTCACAGGCCTTGGGTAATCTTTTCAGCAAAGCCGAAAAACACCAATCCAGTCAGTACCAGAGCTGCCGATACTATTGTTAACGTTAGTTTAGGCTGCATCGTTAATCTCCTGCTATTAGTCGTTCTATTGTTTGTCTTTTTGCATCACAAAGCAAAGGCATTGCCGTTTAACCCATATCGCCTTTTGCAAGATTCAGGATTGTCACTGCGCCAAGATTTTCAATTAACGATCCCAGGGTTACCCCGCTTGGTGGCCCGCTGGGTTCTTTAAAAGAACGGGCGACGTCGGGCAGTGAGAGAAATCTTTGTCTTTCAGGTTCAAAGTCAGTTGAGGTAAATAAAGGAGCATCGTCTGTGGGTGCAGGACCAACAGTCGTCGAGTAGTCGCTTATGCTGAGATAAGCGCTGAGCGCTCTGGATAGAACGCCATGGTTAGTACAATGATCTGGAAAATTTAAAAAGACGTTGTTTTGATATGAGGGGTGATCCACCCCCAACAGCGAATAACATTGACTGCAATAGATTCGGGTGGAGTCTCCCGTACGGCGCAGTTTATAGGCTTTCATGTAAGCTTTTCCTGCAACGTCAACGATGTCGGATCGCAGGTAAAAAAGACGTGGCAAGGGCTCAGGTTTGGCGCCGCCATGCTTATGCCCCCACCAAAGCGCCTGCCGGCAATCGACACACCCACAACGCAGAAAAAGCGTGACGGCTTTATCGGCAATCGTCAAAGCACATTTGCCGCACTGGCATTCGATCAGGGCTTCTTGATTCTCGTCAGTCATCGCGGTCGATGGCATTAATCAATTCAGCGCCACGCCCTCAAGCGTGATGCGGTGCATGATGCGCCGACTGCCCGGGTAGTCGTTCATGGCGTAGTGCCATGTGGCGCGGTTGTCCCAAAAAGCCATGGAGTCCGGCTCCCAATGAAAGCGGCAGGTGAATTCCTGGCGTGCGCCATGGGCGTAGAGCAAATCCAGAATAGGTTGCGATTGCTCAACAGTCCAGCCGTCAAAGCGGACGGTGAAATCGGCGTTAACGTATAGCGCTTTTCTTCCCGTCAGCGGATGAGTGATCACGACCGGATGCAGGGCATCCTGGGTTGCCTGATCTGGGTTGTCTAGGCGTCCGTCTTCGTAGTGTTCGCTGTCAGTGACGCTGTAGCCAAAGGCATGGCGACTGGAATGCCAGGCTTTGAGATCGGTGAGCCTATTTTTCATGTCCTCCGATAGAGCCTCGTAGGCCAGATACATACTGGAGAACAGCGTATCGCCACCAACAGCTGGCACCTCGCGGGCATACAGCATCGAACCCATGGCGGGGATCTGATCATAGGAATGATCCGTATGCCAGGTGCCGCCAATGTTTTCTTTCTGGCTTGCCTCCTTTATGACCTGGGCGATCTGTGGATAACCGTCCAGGGGTTTGAAAAATCGGTTTACGTTAATAGCGCCCCAGCATTTGGCCAGTGTGATCTGCTGTGGCGGGGTGAGATCCTGATCCCGAAAAAAGATCACTGAATAGCGACTAAAGGCATCTTTGAGTTCTGCCATGGCGCACTCATTTGGCTCTTTGGACAGATTAACCCCGCTGATCACGGCGCCAAGCGCCGCTGACTGGGGTGTGATTTCAATCTCTTTGTAGTCCATCGCATCGGTCGTCACGTTAGCTACCTCTTAGCTTTGATTATAAGTTCATCCAAGTCGGTGCCATTCAGGCTGCCGGGTAGCTTCCAGTACAATCGCCCCATTCGCTTAGGGGGGTGGTATGTATTTCGACTTAAGGCTCTGGAGTTTTACCAAGGGTGTGCGGTTGCGCATTTTTGGCGCAGTGGCAATTGGCGTTGCGGCCGTGTTGTTTGGTATCGCCCGCCTGGCTTTGCTGGCCTGGCTGATCGCCCAGGTTTTCGCCGGAGCACCTCTTAACGAGTTGACCCTGCCGGTTACAGGCGTGGCCGCCGTCATGGTGGTGCGCGGCTGGCTTGAATATCTGCGAACGATGATCGCGCACAATACGGCGGCGATAGTCCAGGTACATCTTCGCCGGATCATTTTCGATCAGGTTACGCAGTTGGGCCCGGCGCATTTTGGGCTTGAGCGCACCGGGGACGCCATTGTGGCAATGATCGAAGGGGTCGAGCAGCTTGAGATCTATTTCGGGCAGTACTTGCCGCAGTTAATCGTCTCTATTCTTACGCCGTTTTTGATCTTTGCGGTGGTGGCCTTTTTTGATGTACCCATCGCGGCGGTGATGCTGATCGCTGCGCTCTTCACGCTGGTGGCACCGCAGATTTTTCATAGTTGGGATAAGAAAAGCAGCCTCGAACGGGGTCGATCGTACACTGCGTTCGCGGCAGAGTTTTTAGATTCTGTACAGGGCCTTGCCACCTTAAAGGCTTTTGGCCAGAGCAAGGCACGAGCAAAGACACTTAAAGCCCGGGCGGAGGATCTTTTTCGCTCCACCATGTGGGTGTTGGCCACCAACTCGCTGGCCCGTGGCATTACCGATACGGGCATTACCCTGGGCGCGGCAGCGACACTGGCTTACGGGGCTTTTCGGGTAAGCGATGGTGATATGAGCCTTGCGGTGTTGCTCATGGTACTGATGCTGGGCGTGGAGGTGTACCGCCCGTTGCGCGATATGCGCTCGTTGATGCACAACGGCATGCTGGCGCAGGCTTCAGCCCAGACGATCTTTCAATTGCTTGATGCGAGGCCCATCGTCACCGAAAAATCCACAGCTGGGCCGACGGGTACTTTAAGCCCCACGGTGTCGTTTGAAGAGGTGAGCTTTGCCTACCCCGGTGGGCGCCGTGCTGCCCACGAGGGCTTGAGCTTTACGGCCAACGCTGGCGAGCGAGTGGGTTTTGTGGGTCCCAGCGGTGTGGGTAAATCATCCATCGTGCGTTTATTGCTGCGCTTTTATGATCCAGATGCGGGAACGATCAAGATCGGTGGCCACGATCTGAAAGATCTTTGCCTTGATGATATCCGTGCGCAGATCGCGGTGGTTAATCAGGATACTTATCTTTTTCATGGCACGGTGGCAGATAACCTGCGCGTGGGTAAGCCCGATGCAACGTCGGCCGAGTTAGAGGAGGCCTGCCGGTCTGCCAACGCACACGAGTTCGTTACGCAATTGCCGCAACGTTACGACACCGTTATCGGTGAGAGAGGGATTCGCCTGTCGGGCGGGCAGCGCCAGAGGATCGCCATTGCGCGGGCTATTTTGCGCGATGCCCCGATTCTGGTTCTGGACGAAGCGCTCTCGGCTGTGGATGCCGAGAACGAGGCCATCATCCAGGTCGCCCTCAATCGACTGATGCAAGGGCGCACCACGCTGATTTTTGCCCATCGCCTGTCCAGCGTGATCGATGCTGATCGCATTCTGGTGCTTAACGAGGGCGCCATCGCCGAGCAGGGTACCCATGCGCAGTTGATGCAAGAGGGTGGCGTCTACCATAGCCTGATGGCGGGTCAGGCCGAAGAGAGTGTTGCGGCCGAGCTTAGTATCGGCAGCAACGCGCCCCTGCAATCGGGGGCAGACAAAATACCGCTTTATAGCGAACAGGCGCAGTTTGCCCCCACCGACGCCATTGTTAAGGCGCAGGGCCTTGGCTGGGTCGCAGCTGCGCGCGAGCTGATGAAGTACATCGTGCCCTATAAAGGAAGGCTGGTGATGACTTTTGGTTTTGGGGTGACGCGGGTGCTGGCCTTTATCGGCATTGGCGTGGTCAGTGCGTTGGCGGTGCGTGCCGTTAAAACCGGTGAGCCCTTTGTGGATTTACTGATCTTGCTCGGCATCATGGCGCCCGTTGCGGGTATCTTTCATTGGCTGGAGTCGTGGATCGCCCACGACATGGCGTTTCGGTTGCTGGCCGAGATGCGTATCGCGCTTTTCGAAAAGCTCGACCGGCTGGCCCCAGCTTACATGGTGCGCCGTCGCACCGGCGATTTGGTCGGCATGGCCACTTACGATGTAGAGCTGGTGGAGTACTTTTTTGCCCACACTGTGGCACCTGCCTTTGTGGCGGTGCTGGTACCGGGCCTTGTGATGGGTGTGCTGATTTATTTTGGCTGGCAGATGGCAGCGGTACTGGCGCCTTTTCTGATAGTTGTGGCGCTCAGCCCCTTTATGCTGCGCCGTCGGGTAGACGAGATGGGCTCACGGGCGCGCGAGGCGCTGGGCGAGCTGAATGCCCATGCGGTGGATACCGTGCAGGGTTTAAGCGAGATCATTGCCTTCACCCGCATCGACGAGCGTCGCCGCGAGTTGATCGAGCGCACCGAGAACCATCACCGCGTTAGATTGCCTTTCTTTCGGGATCTCACCTTTCAGACCTCTTTATTGGAAGTCGCCACCGGGCTTGGTGGTCTTGCGGTGGTGGTGGCCGGCGCCATGCTGGTTGATGCGGGAGGTCTTGACAGTGCCATGCTGCCCTTAGTGACGCTGCTGGCAATGGCAGCTTTTTTGCCTATATCCGAGATCTCAAACGTCAGCCGCCAGCTGGCCGATACGCTGGGGTCTACGCGCAGGCTCTATGCGGTGAACAATGAGCCAGTCCCGGTAACCGATGGCCCCGGTGTGCCGGTACCAAACACGGTGGGCGGTGTGCCTATCGAGATCGAAGGCGTGGACTTTCAGTACGAAGCGGGTAACCGGCAGGCACTGAATGACGCCGGGTTCAAGGCGCAACCAGGCAAGACCATAGCCCTGGTGGGCCCTTCAGGTGCCGGCAAGACCACCATCGCCCATTTGCTGATGCGCTTTTGGGATCCGCAGCACGGCACCATTAGGCTGGGCGGTCACGATCTTAGAGACTATGCGTTGGACGATTTGCGTGGCCAGATTGCACTGGTGGCGCAGGACACCTACCTTTTTAACGATACGCTGCGCGCCAATATCCTGATCGCCCGCCCCGAGACCAGCGAAGCCGAGCTCACGGCTACGCTGGAGCGGGCGTCGCTGAGTGAATTTGTGGCTGGGCTTCCCGATGGCCTTGAGACCCAGGTTGGCGAGCGCGGCATGCGTCTTTCGGGCGGGCAGCGCCAGCGGGTGGCCATCGCCCGCGCCTTCCTAAAGGATGCCCCGGTACTGATTCTGGATGAGGCCACATCGCACCTCGACGCGCTTAACGAGCAGGCCGTGCGCCAGGCACTGGAGGAACTGATGGCGGAGCGCACCACACTGGTGATTGCGCATCGGCTTTCGACCGTGCGCGGGGCCGACCAGATCGTGGCGCTCAACCAGGGCCGCGTGATTGAGGCGGGCACTCACGAAGAACTGCTGGCCCGGGGCGGTCTTTATGCCCAGCTGGTGGCCCATCAGCTGGCTGGGGCTGCCGGGCGCAGTGCGGTGCAATAAAGCGATGATCGGTTTCTCACGCGACCGATCTCACCGTCCCGATGCATGGCAAGTGATCGCAATCGTTGCGGCCACTCAATTTACCTGATTAAATCAACCGATCGTTACTTCAGGCTTGATTACATTATTCTCTAATGGCGGAGTTGTTTAAATGAAATTGAATCGATACCTGTGTCTGGCGCTGTGTATGGCGTGGGGTGCTAATAGTTATGCGGCAAGCTCAGGCCAGAGCGTCAGCGTGCAGTACGGCACGGTGATAAGCGCTTCGCCAGTCGTTCTTAATGTGACCCTGGTGTGACAGTGCGCACAGACAGCGCAGCCGTACTGAGCCAGAATGCACTCACTCCGCCTCCTAATGAGTTACTTGCCCGGGCCTACTAAAACCCATGTACAAAGCCAATCTTATTGATACCATGCCTAACCACCGCTTAGCGCTGGTGATGGTTGGTTGCCATCATCGGTATCTCAGCAGCGCTCGCCATCCCAGGTTATGAGGATTACATCGCCAACGCTCAGGCCAAAGCAGAGTTCAATCTCATGTCCGACCCAGATACCAACATACCCAGTTCGCATGCTCCAACTGACGAGGTTAATGACGTGATCTGGCATATCCATAGAACAGCCGCGAGGAATGCAAATGGTTAATAACCAACAGCGGGGATTTGTTATCCCCTTGGGCCTGTTTTTGTTACTGGGTCTGTCGATCACAGCATTCGCAGTGGCCAACACCGGGTTTTTTCAGGAAAAGATGGCAGGCATCTCAGTGGCTATGCAGCGAGACTTCATGGCCGCTGAGACATCAGTTGCACAACAAGAAGAAGCAATGGCAGCACTGACTGACCTTACTGGTGAGAATTTAATAGACGACATGTGTGGTATCAAGGAGATAGTTGGACAGGCAGGGGGTGTGACGATCCAGACCACCTACTACAGTCCGCCACCCAATGGATACAACTGGGGCGATGGCGATGGCAAGAAGGTGAGGATATGTCACAACAACAACAACGAACTTGACCTGGTAATCTCAATCAATGGTGTGGATGGGCATCAGAATAATAGCGATGTCCAGCATGATAGTGATTACCTTGGGTGGTGTAACGTTGGATCACTAGTTGTACCCGATGACCCTTGGAAAACCTGTGTTGAGAAGTACGGCGATACAGCCAAGCGTCTGTCGTGGCAGCAGTTGTGGGATACCTAACCCACCGTTTAGCCGCGAGGGCGTATTTCCAATGATGTTCCTTTTTTGACTTTGCAGCGTTTAAGCTCAGGTCAACGCCCTCAGCCCATCGTTTGATGCAAGCACCTGGCCAACTTGAATGCAAAATGGTCAGCCGCCACAACCTGTCGGCGACTATATGCCCCGCCTGTATCTTGAATGACTACGGATGGCGCCTGTTTGATAACAGCTGAAAGCTAATAACCCAATGAAAGGGGCGTTTCGTGCCCTCGTTTTTGTGTCTCATCAGGCGATAGACAAAGAAAAGCCCAGGCGGACCCGGGCAAGTAGCTCATAGGAGGAGGAGTGAGTGCATTCTGACTCGGCGCAGCTGTGCCGTCTGTGCGCACCGTCACATTAATGCCGCATCGAGAAAAGGCTCGCGAGGCTTGTTAGGCTTGTGTAGGACCGAATATATCCTGCCTGTTTTAAGTTATTTCCAGCTTTTCCCTATAAGTGACTGATCTGGTTCCGGATACTGAGTTTTGATCGGAAGATATTAAAAACAAAGAGAAATTTCAGAAAATTCTAATGAAAATTATGATCTTTTTTGATAATATAGAAGTCCAGTTGTACATCATCCTTCCTCCTCGGTTATTTGTCCCGGGCTAGTCCCGGGACTTTTCTTCAGTGCTCGTTTTTAAAAGGCACCGCGTTATCGGCGGGTAATTCACCTGTTGACGAGCATCAGGGTTATTCCGCCGGGTGACTTGCCTGCGCTGGCAGGTGCACCCACAATGGTTCCACCATGAGCACTAAACGATTACTGGTGGTGGTGCATGCCCCTTCCCCCAACACTCGGCGCCTGCGCGAGGCTATAAAAGAGGGCGCCGAGTCTGTTCAATCCGATGTTGTTGAGCTGAGACTCAAGAGCCCATTTGATACCAGCGCCGAAGATGTGATCAAAGCCCACGCGCTGATACTTTGCACCACCGAGAATCTGGGTTACATGAGCGGCGCGTTGAAAGATTTTTTCGACCGCACTTATAACCCCTGCCTTGAACACACCGGCGGCCTGCCTTATGCGCTGTGTATCCGTGCCGGGCTCGATGGTACCGGTACCCGTCGCGCGGTCGAATCCATAACATCGGGCCTGGGCTGGCGGGCGGTACAAGAAGCCTTGGTATGCAAAGGCCCGTGGCACGAGGATTTTGTAGGCCAGTGTCGTGATCTGGGCGCGGCTATGACGGCAGGCCTGGACGCGGGAATTTTTTAAAAGCTGCGTCCAAAGCACTGCGGCTCGGGCAATGAAAACCCCGCCAATGACGGGGTCCAAGTCTATGTTGCGCAAAGGGCTAGAGAGTCCAGTATGCACATCACCCCGTCAACGCGGTGTGAGCGCTGTCGTGTGGCGCGCACCCCGGGGACGCGTATCAAGCCTCCTGTTATTTGTTAGGCTGTACGGTAGGGGTGTTGTTACATCTCAAAGACAACTTCGCCTGCCTTGACCTCGGGCATTGAGGTCATAAATGGGGCCATCCGTCCCAAGATACTCTGTATCTGCGGCTGGGCGTCTTTCGCTGCGGCTTCGCTGGTATAGCGCGCAACGATCATGCCCTCACCTTCATCAACGACACAGGAGTGCACCGCTTCAAGGCCCCCAATGGCTTTGAGTTCATCACGAATACTATCGGCTATTTCCAAGAATTCATCGAAGCGGGCAGCATCAAATCCATAAGTCGTTACACGATAATACATAGCATGTCTCCATTCTTGTGTGGGCGCTTACTGTAGCAAAACATGAGTTCATTTGCGTCACGCCATATCCTTTTGGGTTAGTGACTGGGCTCACTGGATGGTGTGTTCCACAGTTTCTGGCCTGCTATATTTAACGGTATGAAAGCCGTATTTATTGTTGGTGAACAACGCTCGGGCTCTAATCTGCTCCGACTGATGTTGGCACAGGCCGGCATTGCAGCGCCTCATCCTGCACATCTTCTCACTCGCATGATGCCGCTGGTGGCGTCTTGTGTCGCCCGGGCGCGCTTTAAGATCGGCCCGCGGTGGTTATTTTTGGCTGGCGTGCTAGGGTGGTTTGTGTTTGAACAGGGAACGCTCAGGTCAGGGCGATAACCCGGCGGTCCCTCGCCTTTTCATCGTCGGCCGCGGTGGTATTGTGGCGCCGGGCGTATTTTGTGTACTGAACATTGCGCAGTTGAACAACATTTCAAGCCGGGAAAAATCTAATGCCCTCAAATCAGACCCCCCCTCATGGCGGTGAACTAAAACATTTACTGGCTTTCGAAAAAGAGGCAGAACAACTTAAGGCCCAGGCTCTGGAGTGGACATCGCTAACGCTGTCTGAGCGCCAGGTTAACGAGCTTGAGCTGATTCTAAATGGCGGTTTTTCGCCGCTGGATGGATATATGACCGAGGCGGATTACCGCTCAGTCTTATCCGACATGCGCTTAGCGGATGGCACGTTGTTTCCCATGCCGGTTTGCCTGGATGTCTCTTTGGAATTTGCCGAAAATCTGCAACCGGGTAACCATATTGCGTTACGTGATCACGAAGGCTTTATGCCGGCGGTACTGGAGGTCAGCGAGATCTGGCAAGTTGATATTCAACAAGAAGCCCAGTCTGTCTATGGCACAACCTCCCTCGCACATCCAGGTGTCAGGTTGTTTATGGAAAACCGACACTCTGTGTGCCTGTCCGGCAAGGTCAAGGGTTTAGAACTGCCGCTTCATTTTGATTTTGAATTCGCCCGTAATACGCCACAGGAATTACGCGAGCATTTTCACCGTATGGGCTGGACCAACGTGGTCGCCTTTACCACCAGTGAGCCGATGCATCGTTTACAGCGCCAGGTTACTCTCGATGTGGCCAGAGAAATCCAGGCCAATATTCTCATCCACCCATTACTGGGCGAGGATCAGCCAGGAGATATGAATCGTTTTGCTCGCGTGCGGGGTTACCGCGAGATTGTGCGTAAATATCCGCATCAACTGGGCATATTGTCATTGCTGCCATTGTCACGGCGCTCAGCCGGACCCAGAGAAGCCTTATGGCACGCGATCATCAACCAGAACTACGGGTGCTCTCACCTGATCGTGGGGCCGCAACACGCCTCGCCCAAAGATGTTGAAGAGGCTGGATTTTACGAGCCGTTTGCGGCCCAGCAACTGGTGTCCGCTTATCAGGACAAACTTGGGATCACCATGGTGCCCACAGATGAATACGTATACGCACCCTCCAGGAAAATGTTCCTGCCAAAGCAAAAGATCGGTCAATCGGGTGAAGAGGTTTTGTCTTTAACGCGTAGACAGATGCGGCAGCGCTTACTTAAGGGAGAGTCTTTGCCTGAGTGGTTTACCTACCCGGATATTGAACGGGAGTTGGCCGCCGTTTATCCATCTCGCGAGAAGATCGGCTTTACGCTGTTTTTTACCGGCTTGTCAGGGTCGGGTAAATCGACATTGGCCCGCATGATCCATTCGCGCCTGATTGAAGAAGGGGGCCGCCCGGTCACCTTGCTCGATGGCGATGTGGTGCGTTTGAATCTGTCCAGTGAATTGGGATTCTCAAAAGAACACCGAAACCTGAATATCCGTCGCATCAGTTTTGTGGCCAATGAGATAACCAAAAATGGCGGTATTGCCATTTGCGCACCGATTGCGCCTTATACACAGATGCGCCGAGGTGCGCGTGAGCTGATTGATCAGCACGGCGCCTTTATCGAAATACATGTTTCTACACCGCTTGAGGTCTGTGAGGCGAGAGACAGAAAGGGCCTGTATGCCAAGGCCAGGCAGGGCATTATTCCGGAATTTACCGGCATCAGCGATCCCTACGACGAGCCAGAGCACCCGGAGTTAAGAGTCGACACCAGCCAGGGTACGCCAATGGAGCAAGCTCAGAAAATCATGCTCTATCTGATTAGAGAAGGTTTTCTGGGTAACGATAAAGAGGAATTTTGAACCATGGATATGCAGGCAGTAGTCGATCTGGCCCGCAAAGCGGGATCCCAGATTCTAAAGGTCTATGCGCGTGATGATTTTGGTACACGACTTAAGTCAGATGATAGTCCGCTGACAGAAGCCGATCTGGCTGCGCATCACGAAATTGTTGAAGGGCTGACCCAGTTGGATTCATCGATCCCCGTATTGTCCGAGGAAGCGGCCGGTATCCGTTGGGAGGAGCGTCGCCAATGGGCCCGCTACTGGCTGGTTGACCCACTTGACGGGACTAAGGAATTTATCAAGCGTAATGGCGAATTTACGGTCAACATTGCCTTGATAGAGAATCATCAGGCGGTCCTGGGAGTGGTTTATGCGCCAGTACTGAATGTGACCTATTACGGCGATGATAGGGGCGCGTTTAAGCTGGAAGGGTCGGCCATTCAGGACGCGGTTGCGATCAAAGTCAAACCGCGCCAACCTGGCGAGATCTGGAAAGTCGTTGGCAGTCGCTCGCATGCTGGTGATTCACTGGCCTCCTTTCTTGAGGCGCTGGGTGAGCATGAAATGGTATCGATGGGCAGCTCCCTTAAATTGTGCCTGGTGGCTGAAGGTGCAGCACATATTTATCCGCGTTTGGGCCTGACGTCTGAGTGGGATACCGCCGCCGCCCATGCCGTGGTGAGAGCTGCGGGCGGCGAGATTGTTATTGCCGATAGCGATGAACCTTTGCAGTACAACACCAAAGAATCGCTGTTGAACCCATTTTTTATTGTAAGGTCAGGCTC
This sequence comes from Gammaproteobacteria bacterium, assembly GCA_014239575.1. Classification (GTDB taxonomy): domain Bacteria; phylum Pseudomonadota; class Gammaproteobacteria; order Arenicellales; family UBA868; genus UBA868. Next base: position 2,795 of record JAAZYQ010000044.1, on the reverse strand, counting down.
GTGTGTGGGTTAAGGAAGATCAGACAGTTTTTATCGCCGTTTCCCGCCAGACAGTGTTTTGAGTTTATAAAAACCGGGTTGGCCAGCCTTTAATCAGGCCCACTGCCTCTATTATTAAAATTGATGATTGGTACCCTTTTAATTGCTATCTTGTGTTGCGGCGGTTCACGCGATGTCTTGCCGGGGCCGGCTCTGGCGTGAGGTTTTACCGGCGCAAAAAATCACCAGCCAATTCGGTTTTAAATAATCAGAATTCTATTTCTATAACTATTTCTATAAAGTGTTGCTTGCATCGACCCCATCCTGGGTTTTGGTGCATCGCCTGCGATGACTGTGGCCCACGTTAACGATACATCTCCGGCGCTCGAGCAGATAAGCGCCTGGCTGGAAAGCGCCACACGAGTGGTGGTACTGACCGGTGCGGGTATTTCCACGGCCTCGGGCATTCCTGATTTTCGTGGGCCTCAAGGGTTGTGGACGCGCGACCCGGACGCAGAAAAACTCTCGGATATTCGTTATTACGTCAGCGACCCGGCAATTCGGCGCAAGGCCTGGTTGGCGCGGCGTGATTCGCCGGTATGGCAGGCAAGCCCAGGGGCAGGCCATGACGCGTTGGCACGATTCGAGCAAAGCGGTCGTCTGCACACATTGGTGACCCAGAATATCGATGGTCTGCATCAGTTGGCGGGCAGTGCTGAGGAGCGGGTAATCGAGATTCATGGCACGCTGCGCCAGGTCGCGTGCCTACAATGCAATTACCGGGTCGCTATGGCTGTGGTGCTTAAGCGTTTGGCCGATGGCGAAGAAGATCCTGATTGCCCCGACTGCGGCGGCATCCTGAAGTCCGCGACGATCTCTTTCGGCCAATCGCTGGTGGCTAAAGATCTTGCCCGTGCCGAGCAGGCCGCCCGCGAGTGTGATCTGCTGCTGGCCGTGGGCTCTACGCTGTCGGTTTTTCCAATCGCGGGGCTCGTGCCCATCGCCCACCAGGCTGGAGCCCGGGTGGTCATCATCAATGCCGAGCCTACGGCGATGGATGATCTTGGCGATGCCGTGCTTATGGGCGACATCGAGTTACTATTGCCGAAACTGATCGTTGCAGGCAAGAGCGGATGATAAAAATCCAGGTCAAGATTTGTTGTATAGCGTCAGCGGTCGAAGCCCGCCTTGCGCTAGGGCTTGGCGCCGATACAGTAGGCCTGGTGGGGCATATGCCCTCGGGTCCCGGTGTCATCGGTGTGGCAGCCGCGGCCCAGATTGCTAAAAAGATGCCTTGCGGTACCGACACTTTTTTGTTGACCAGTGCGACGCGCGCGAGCGAGATTAATAAAGATCTTGCCGTGTGTCCGGTCAGTGCGGTGCAGATCGTGCGCCACATTGATCCAGCGGAGTATCCGAAGCTGATCGAGACGGCACCGCAGGTGCGCCGGATTCAGGTGGTGCACATAGAAGATGAGGGCGCGTTGGACCAGCTTGCGCGGTACCAGCCGTTTGTAGATGCTTTTTTGCTGGATTCGGGTAAAACCGTCGGAGCAGATCAACAGTTTGGCGGCACCGGCGCTACGCATAACTGGACTATCAGCCGACGCTTTGTCCAGCGCACCAACATTCCTGTCTACCTCGCTGGTGGCTTAAACAGTACCAACGTCTTCGAGGCGATTACCCAGGTCAGACCCTATGGTGTAGATCTTTGTACTGGAGTGCGTACCGATAATCAGCTGGACCCAGTCAAACTCGAAGCCTTTATGAGCGAGGTACGGCGTGCCGGGCAGGCGCTTGGCGATTGATCGCTATGGAGAAAGATTGGTGAATTTGCATTTTACCCAGACGGAATTTGCCGAGCGTATCGCCTTGGCAAGGCAGCGGATGAGTGAGCAATCATTGGATGGTCTATTGCTGTTCAAGCAGGAGAGCATGTATTACCTCAGCGGTTATGACACCGATGGTTTTGTGCTGTTCCAGGCATTGTTTTTGGGGCTTGATGGCGGGTTGATTCTGGTAACGCGCTCTGCCGATCGGGTCCAGGCGGCTTACACATCAATAATTGATGACGTTCGCATCTGGATGGACTCGCAAGACGAGAACCCGGGTAACGATGTGCGCGATATGCTCCAGAGTCAGGGGATGCGCGGCAAGCGCGTCGGTGTCGAGTACGATGCCTATGGGCTTTCCGCCAGGCGCGGGCAGATGCTGGAAGCGGCGCTCAACGGTTTTTGCAAAACGGTAGATGCCTCGGATCTTGTGCGCCAGCAAAGGCTGGTAAAAAGCCCGGCGGAACTGGATTATCTTCGCCGCTCTGGTGCGATCTGTCAGGCGGTTCAGCAAGAGGCAGTAGCGCTTTCGGTGCCGGGTGCTTTTGAGGGCGATATCCGCAGCGCCATGCACCGGGTGGTCTGGTCACGCGATGGCGATACCCCGGCGCATGTCTGGCCCATGGGCAGCGGCCCCTCGGCCTTATTGGTACGTTACAAATCTGGTGCGCGGCACATCGGCGAGAACGACCAGGTGTTTCACGAGTTTGCCGCGGCTTACCGGCACTACCACGCAGCCCTTACTTTTGCCCTGGTTACTGGCAAAGCGAGCGCAGCACACCATGCCATGTTTAATGTCTGTCACGAGGCATTGCAGGCCTGCAAAGAAGCGTTGCGCTCAGGCAGAACTGTGGGTGATGTTTTTCAGAGCCATCGACGGGCTTTTATTGCCGGGGGTTTTGGTGATAGTTACCTTAACGTTTGTGGCTATACGATGGGCGCCATGTTTCCGCCCACCTGGATGGAAGATCCGCTGATCCGCCA
>JAAZYQ010000043.1 GCA_014239575.1 Gammaproteobacteria bacterium | reverse complement strand
CGAATATTGTTGACTACCAATGTTGCCAGGGCTTCGCCTTCGATATCCTCGGCGATGACCAACAGCGGCCGACTGGCCTTGGCGGTCGCCTCCAGCACCGGCAACATCTCGCGGATGTTAGAGATTTTCTTGTCGTGAATCAGGATCAACGGATTTTCCAGATCAGCTTGCATAGTATCCTGGTCGTTGATGAAGTAGGGCGAGAGATAACCACGATCAAACTGCATGCCCTCAACCACTTCCAACTCGTTCTCAAGACTCTTGCCTTCTTCCACTGTGATAACGCCTTCTTTGCCGACCTTTTCCATCGCTTCGGCAATGATGCCGCCGACGGATTCGTCCGCATTAGCCGAAACCGTACCTACCTGGGCGATTTCCTCGTAACCGGCGCAAGGCTTGGAAACCTCGACGAGCTGTTCGACCGCGGCGATTACCGCCTTGTCGATGCCACGCTTGAGGTCCATCGGGTTCATGCCGGCGGCTACCGACTTCAAACCCTCACGCAGCATGGCCTGGGCCAGTACGGTTGCGGTCGTGGTGCCATCACCGGCCACGTCAGAAGTCTTGGAAGCCACTTCCTTGAGCATCTGCGCGCCCATATTCTCGAACTTATCTTTCAGTTCAATTTCCTTGGCAACCGAAACACCATCTTTGGTCACGGTCGGTGCGCCAAAAGATTTATCGAGCACCACGTTGCGGCCCTTGGGGCCCAACGTCACTTTTACAGCATCCGCCAGGATGTTTACGCCGCGCATCTTGGCGGCCCGGGCGGATTCGCCGAATTTCACTTCTTTAGCTGACATTATTTTGTTCCTTTAAAAATCAATGAGTATTTGATCGACTCAGGTGAAAAACACCTCAGCCCTCGATGACGCCCATGATGTCGTCTTCGCGCATCACCAGTACCTCTTCGCCTTCAACCTTGACTTCGGTCCCCGAATACTTGCCAAACAGCACCGTGTCACCGGCCTTCACATCCGGCACCAGTCGCTCACCATTGTCCTGACGCTTGCCATTGCCCACTGCCAGCACTTCGCCGGTCATTGGCTTCTCGGTTGCGCTATCTGGGATAACGATTCCGCCGGCGCTGGTCCGTTCCTCGTCGAGGCGTCGCACCACAATACGATCGTGCAGTGGTCGAATATTCATCTAGTTAATCTCCTAAAGTATTGAGTAATGGAGGGGAAATTTGAGCCCAACGAATGTTGGCACTCACCACATCTGAGTGCTAATAATAGGGATTATTCAGCCAGAGTCAAGGCCCTGATGGCAAATCAGTCGTCCAAGCGCCGAAATTCCCCCTCAACCGGGTCCCCACGGGTGCCGCCCGCACCGGGTTTTTGGACTCCAGGCACCAACCGGGTAGCCAGCCAGCCCTGTATGAAACGCCGACGCAGTGGCGGCGTCAGGCAGGCGAAACCCAAGGCGTCGGTGAAAAACCCCGGAGTCAGCAATAGTGCGCCGGCAACCAGCAGTACCAGACCCTCCATGATGGTCAGGGCGGGTAACTCACCCTGACCCATGGTGATCCGAAAGCGATGCCATGCGGCCAGCCCCTGGCGGCGCACCAGGGTTGCGCCGGCCAGTGCCGTGCCCACTACTGCGGCTACTGTCCAGTAGGCACCAATCAAACCCCCTATCTCTATCAGGAGATAGATTTCAAGCAGCGGAATCAATAAAAATACGAGAACGAGTAGCGGCATCGGGTTTTAGGGTTAAGGCTATCGAATAAAATAGCGGGAAATGGCAACTTATTTGTGGACGGCGTCCCGGCACACCGATTCTACGTCAGTGAGGCCAACATTAGACAACACTGACTCAAGCCATTTGATGCATCCGGGCATCCGGGCATCCGGGCATCCGGGCATGTGATAATGACGGCATATGGTTCGATTCCTACTCCAAGTCCGGGCCGCGAGCGGAACTCTATAAGCCAACATGAACTCCACATTTTTTAGCCGCCAAAGCGCCTTCTTCAGGCGCCAGCTGCAACCCGCCTGGAAAGCCCCGGGCCAAGACGCCTGCTCAGGCCTTCGGTTTTGCGAAGGACGTCGCTATGGGCTTGGCCAAATGCTCATTGGCTTTTTGCTGATTGCACTAACCACGTATATACCAGCTCAGGAATTCGAGGATTTGCTTGAACCCGAGCGTGCATTTGCCTTTTCAGCAAAGGTCGTCTCTGCCGATCAGATCGCCGTAACCTGGCAGATCGCGCCGGGATATTACATGTACGCGGATAAGTTCCATTTCGAAAGCGATCTACAGGGTGTCGCACTTGGCGAGATCATTTTTCCACCGACCAAGATTAAGCGCGATGAGTTTTTCGGCGATGTCGAGATTCTTGAGGGTACCGCGCGGATCATGCTGGAATTGGAGCGTACCGCTGAAGATACGGGGCAGGTGAATCTCACTGCCCGCGGCCAGGGCTGTAACGAGCCGGTTGGGGTGTGCTACCCGCCCATGACTCACACTCTGGCATTGACCCTGTTGACACCATCAGAGATAGCGCAGCCACCGCTGGCGTCCGCCGATGTTAACAGTGTCACTGACCTGCGCCAGTTACTGGGTGCTGCCACGAACGAGCCCGAATTCCTCGATGTCGATGAGGCCTTTCACCTGGATATCAAGGCCAATGGGCCGCAAACGCTGAGCGCGCGCTTCACCATCGCACCCGGTTATTACCTGTATCAAGACAAGCTCAGTTTCCTAAGCGTTGGCAACCCAGCACTTGCCGATTACAACTTGCCAGGTGGGAAGACCAAAAATGACCCCTACTTTGGGGATGTGTCGATATATTCCGCTGACTTCGCGGTCGACCTGGCATTGGCACGCGGTGCAGGGAGTCAAGAAATACGCGTGGATGCCAGTTACCAGGGTTGCGCAGAAAAGGGTATTTGTTACCCACCAGTGAGCAAGTCTTTCACCATTGCCTTGCCACAACTTATCAGCGACGCTGTCGCCGCCACGCCAACCGCAGCGCCCCTACCCGAAAGCGCAGATGATGCGATATCGGGCAGCGCACTCGCCGGCTACCTGGCTGTGGCCTTTGGCACCGGACTGTTGCTCAGTTTTACCCCTTGCGTCCTGCCGCTGATTCCGATCCTTCTAGGCAGCGTGGTTGGTCAATCCGGCAGCGGGCGGTTACGCGGAGCCACACTATCGGTGGTTTACGTGCTTGGTACGACCGTAACCTACGCCGCCATCGGTGCGGTGGCTGGAGCGACAGGAGACCAGTTACAGGCCTATTTTCAGAATATCTGGGCCATTGGCACGATCGCCCTGATCCTGGTGCTCATGGCTTTGTCGATGTTCGGCCTTTATAACGTTCAACTGCCCTCTGCGCTGCAGACTCGGCTAAGTGTCAGCAGCCAACGCCTGGGTGGCTCGGCCGGTATGATCTTTGTGCTTGGCGCGCTCTCCGCCCTGATCGTTGGGGCCTGCGTGTCGCCGTTGCTGATCTCGGTGTTGAGCATCGCCATCTTGCACGGTGACCCCTGGCTGGGTGCCGCACTGATGTCGGCACTCGCCTTGGGTATGGGTGTCATCCTGATCGCGGCCGGCGCTGGTGCCAGCTATCTCATTCCCCGCAATGGTCTGTGGATGGAACGAGTTAAGCAGATATTTGGTGTCATGCTGCTTGGGGTCGCGATCTATCTACTGGGTGTCGTGCCAGATGTGCCCGTCCTGCTACTGTGGGCAGCGCTGTTCATTATCACTGCGGTTTACCTGGGCGCAACCCGTGCGCTACCGGAACAGGCATCGGGCTTGCAGATACTTTTTAAAGGAATGGGAACGGTTCTGCTGGTCTGGGGCGTACTGGCAATGATCGGTGGCTTCAACGGCAATCGAAATATCCTCGCGCCCGTCTCGTTGGAATCACTCGGGAGCCGAGGCCTATTGCAATCCGAGGCCACGATAACCACGGCCCATTTCACTCAGGTCGATTCCTTGTCGGCGCTGGACAATGCCCTAATGTCAGCCAACGTCTCAGGGCACAAAGTGCTGCTGGACTTTTATGCCGACTGGTGTACCGATTGCATACGAATGGAAGAATCCACATTTCGTGATCCGGGCGTGATCGCCGCGCTTGCGGGCTACCGTCTGCTACAAGTCGATGTCACAGACCCCGATGACCCAAAAACCAACGCCATAAAGAAGCGTTATGGTGTCTTCGGGCCGCCGGCCATGCTGTTCTTTAATGCCAACGGCGACGAAAATACCGCCCAGCGACTCTACGGCTATAAAGGTGCCGAGGGGCTCGTTGCATTGCTAAAGACGCTCTAAATCTTGCGATGAAGCCCCGGGTTACCCTCATGGCCTGGGGTCTTGGCGGGGTCTTGGCGCTTGCCATTGGGCTTTTCGCTTCGCAATGGCTTGGCAATCGCTCGCCCAAACTGGAGGGCGCTCAACTCGTGGCCTTTTCACTGCCGAGAAGTGATGGCCAGGTTTTTTCGTCAGCACAACTGGCCAACCGCGTTGTGCTCATCAACTTCTGGGCCACGTGGTGCGCGCCCTGCCGTACTGAGATACCGTTACTGATCGGCGCTCATGCACTGCATGCCCCGGCCCTGGCGGTGGTGGGGATCGCCATCGATGACCTTGAAGCGGTACGTCGGTTTGAGAACGAGATGGGCATGGATTACACCTCGCTGATCGCCAAGACCGAAGGTCTGGCCCTGATGGCCCGTTATGGCAGCCCGGGTAATCTACCCTTTACATTGCTGTTCGACAGCCAGGGGCGCTTGCAGCACCAAAAGACAGGCGAACTGACAGCAAATGACCTCGATCGATGGCTTGTCGACCTGCTTTGAGTCATCACTATCCAGCTCATAATCGGGTTTTTATATTCGCCGAAAAATAGGCCAATTTCATCGAAATCATCGATAAATGATTCAATCTGGACATAAAACGAAAAAATGGTGAGAATACTCATCTACCCACCAGAGTACTGAGTGATGCCAGATATCCTGCTGTTACACGGACCGAACCTTAATTTGCTCGGTGAGCGAGAACCTGGCATTTACGGACGCCAAACCCTAGCTGATATTAACGAGCAGGCCGATTCACTGTGCTCCTCACGCGGTGCCACACTTGAGGTCATGCAGTCCAACGCCGAGAGTGAGCTTGTGGAGCGGGTGCAGCGTGCCCCCGGTGATGGCGTGGGCTTCATCGTAATCAACCCCGCCGCTTTTACCCACACCAGCGTTGCTCTGCGCGACGCGCTGGCTGCGGTCAGCCTGCCTTTTATCGAAGTCCATCTGTCCAACCCACACGCCCGCGAAGCGTTCCGGCGTCAATCCTTTTTCTCCGACCTGGCCCAGGCGGTTATCTGTGGCTTCGGTCCGCGCGGCTACGAGGTCGCCATGGATGCGGCGCTGAATCAGTTGGATTTTACTGGGACAAAGGCCTGAGACCCAATCCATGGATATACGCAAGATAAAAAAACTGATTGAAATGCTCGAAGAATCTCAACTCAATGAGATCGAGATCAGTGAAGGTGAAGAATCGATCCGACTCAGCCGTGGAAGCACACCCTATATCGGTTCTGCCGGGCCAGGAGTCTTCGCCACACCCGCCCCGTTGCCGACCATCACGCCGGCTTACATCCCGGATGAAACCGGGGCAGCCATTACAGAGCCAGCCCAAGCATCCGACGCCGCGGGGGCCGTGCTCTCACCTATGGTCGGCACCTTCTACGCCTCTCCCAATCCTGAATCCAAGCCTTACGTTGAAATTGGGAGCAGCGTCAACGTGGGCGATACGCTGTGCATGATCGAGGCCATGAAGATATTCAATCACGTGGAAGCCGAAGTCAGTGGCGTAGTGCGCAAGATACTCAAACATAGCGGCGATCCGATCGAATACGGCGAAGCTCTGTTTGTTATTGACGAAGACAACGGCTGAGCAAACGCCCATGATTGACAAATTGGTGATCGCGAACCGCGGCGAGGTCGCACTGCGGATTCTGCGGGCCTGCGGAGAACTCGGCATCCAAACCGTGGCGCTGCATTCTGAAGCGGACGCCGATACCAAGTATGTCCGTCTCGCCAAGGAGTCGGTTTGCATCGGGCCGGCCCCTGCAGCGGCTAGCTACCTCAACATCCCGGCCGTGATCGCAGCGGCTGAAGTGACCGATGCCAGCGCTATCCATCCGGGTTATGGTTTTCTGGCTGAAAATGCTGATTTTGCAAAGCACGTCGAAGAAAGCGGCTTTATTTTCGTCGGGCCGGCGCCCGAAACTATCCGCCTGATGGGGGATAAAATCTCGGCGATCAAAACGATGCGCGAGGCCGGGGTACCCTGTGTACCGGGTTCCGATGGACCCCTGCCGGACGATGCCGACGCGATAATCCGCATCGCCGCTGGGATTGGCTACCCGATCATCATCAAGGCGACTGCCGGGGGGGGCGGCAAAGGTATGCGAGTCGTTCATACCGAAGCCGCGTTGCTGAACGCGTGGCAACTGACACGCAGTGAAGCCCAGGCGGCGTTCGCTAACGACACTGTTTACATGGAGCGCTACCTGGAAAAACCGCGGCACGTCGAGTTTCAGGTCCTCGCCGACACTCAGGGCAACGTGGTCATCCTAGGAGACCGCGACTGCTCAATGCAACGCCGTCACCAGAAGGTGCTGGAGGAGGCCCCAGCGCCGGGAATTACGGACGACATGCGCCACAAGATGGGGGAACTCTGCGCCAATGCCTGCCGCCTTATCGGTTACCGCGGCGCCGGCACCTTTGAGTTTCTATTTGAGCACAATGAGTTCTTCTTTATTGAAATGAATACCCGTTTGCAGGTCGAACACCCGGTGACCGAGGCCATCTCCGGTGTTGATATCGTGCGCGAACAGATCCAGATAGCAGCCGGCGAACCTCTCAGCGTGTGTCAGGAGGATATTCAACTACGGGGTCACGCCGTGGAATGTCGGATCAACGCAGAGAATCCGGATACCTTCATGCCCTCACCGGGGCTTATCACCCAGTACCATCAGCCTGGTGGGCCGGGTATCCGGGTCGACTCGCACATCTTCAATAACTACCGGGTGCCGCCCTACTACGACTCACTGATTGCCAAGGTTATTGCCTATGGCGAAACACGTGAACAGGCTCTTGTGCGCATGAGTGGGGCACTGAGGGAAATGGTCGTCGACGGTATTGATACCAATATCACCCTGCAGCGACGGCTGGTAAACGATGCTGCCTTCCGGCAACAGGCGCTGGATATTCATTACCTGGAACGCCAGTTATCCAGTTGAGTAGTCGTTCCGTCGCAAACGCAACAGGGCCAACGGCAGCCTACTGGCTGCAAATCTCTGTCACGGTGGCCTGTGATGTGGCGAACTGTGTAGACGAGGCTCTCGAGGTATTTGGGGCTATCGCGGTGAGCCGAACCGACGCTGGCGACTCGCCGCAGTTCGATGTAGCCGAACCCGGTGATCCCCGCTGGGCTTTGCAAACAGTAACCGGAGTATTTGACCCAAGCATGGATGTCGGCGCCTGCACAACGATGCTCACTGGGATTATTGGCGAACAAACCACAGTACAAGTCGATCAACTTACCGACCAGGACTGGGAGTTGTGCGGCCGAACCCAGTTTCAGCCCATCAAAATCAGCGACCAGTTGTGGGTTCACCCGCCCTGGCAGACGGCTCCCGATACCCACGCTTTGAATCTCGTTATTACCCCAGGACTTGCTTTCGGAACGGGCACCCATCCGAGCACGCAACTGTGCCTGACCTTGCTCGAAGAATTAACACTTAAGGGCTGCTCGGTGCTGGATTGGGGTTGTGGCTCAGGCATCCTCGCGGTTGCGGCCTTGCGCATGGGGGCCGCACAGGCAACTGCGGTAGACCTTGACCCACGAGCCCTAACCGCTACCCAGGAAAACGCCAAACGCAACAGAGTCAATCATGGCCTATCAGTCATGTCGGTGGAGCAATTACCCCACGACCTAGATTACGACATAGTGCTTGCCAACATCCTTGCGGGCACACTTATTTCCCTGGCACCGACACTCGATCGGTATCTGTCCTCGGGCGGTACCCTGATTCTCAGCGGAGTGCTACCGGCACAAGCCGATCGGGTGCAGCAGGCATTTGCACAATACAATTTCAGGCTCTTGCAGCGCGATGACTGGGTCGCACTACAGGGACAACGCACCGCGGGCTGAAACGGATCGATGACCACTGCCGCACACGCCTCATTGCAAACCCGTTGCAGTTACTGCGACACGGTCCTCGCCGTTACCGCAAAGCAGGTGCAATCAGACTCTGGGCTAATGGCTTGCAACGATTGTGGCAAAGTCTTTAACGCTGCCTGGAATCTCATCGATCAGGTCGCTAATCCAGCGCAGCTGGCTCAACCGATTGATGCGGTTGACCATTCGGCCATGGCGCCGAACCTTGAGCTGCGGCCTTTTAAATCCCCACGGGTGGCGGGCATCGGCGGGCGTCGAGAAGAGAACGAGGCACAACCAGCACCGAGCGCCGCATCAGAACCGCCGGTTTGGGAGAACTTCGATGATATGTTGGGCGGGCGCAGCGAGCCCAGACTCAATGCGACGAACAGCTCGGAGGCGCTGAGCGCCCCCCCACACCAGGCAAATACGCCCGCTGAGAGATCCGGGTGGGCCTGGCCATTGGCTGGTATATTCATTGCGTGTCTAGCGCTCTTCACCCAGGTACGCTTTGGCCTGCTGGAAGAAATCGCCAGTGTTGTCTCAGCGCGGCCAGCCCTTAACGCCTTGTGCCGCTATACCGATTGCGAACTACCCCAGACCCTGACGGGCCCAACCATCGTGGTAACTCATACCAGCATAGACCTGCATCGACACCTACCGAAGGCCCTGATTGTACGCGTGCACCTGCAAAACCGGAGTCACAGTGCACAAGGCTATCCTGCCCTCGAACTGACGCTGAATAGCCGATCCGGAAAGGTGCTGGGCCGGCGCAGTTATTTGCCGCGTGAATTTAGCGTCGTTGATGAATCTGTGCGCATTGGCGGCGACCGCAACGCCGTTGTCACACTGATACTGGCCCAACCGGACCCTGAAGCAAGTGGTTTTAGCGCGCGGGTGGTGCGCTCCTAAAATGCCTGATCCCACTATCGACAACCAACCCTTGGCCAACCTCACCATTGGCAATCTGACACTAGCCGGAAGGGTGCTCGCCGCCCCCATGGCCGGGGTTAGCGATCAACCCTATCGCACGCTGGCACGGCGTTACGGCGCCGCACTCGCCGTTAGTGAAATGGTGGCCTCGGCTCCTGAGCTGCGCCAATCCGAAAAATCCCGCCGGCGTACCACACACGATGGTGAGACCGGACCCATCAGCGTGCAATTACTCGGGGCAGATCCAGCCCAAATGGCTAGTGCAGCGCGGGAAAATGTCGCTCGTGGTGCCCAGATTATCGATATCAACATGGGCTGCCCCACAAAGAAAGTCTGCAGGCGACTGGTGGGCTCAGCACTTATGCAAGACGAACCACTGGTGGCACGGATCCTGGAAGCGGTGGTTCAGTCGGTTGATGTACCCGTCACCTTGAAGATGCGAACCGGCTGGGATAGGGTCTCGCGAAACGCCCCGGTAATCGCCAATATTGCCGAGCAAGCCGGTATTCGGGCACTAACCGTTCATGGTCGCAGCCGGCAATGCAAATACCATGGCCCCATCGACTACGACACCATCACTGAGGTCAAGGCGGCAGTCTCGATCCCGGTGATCGCCAATGGTGATATCGATACCCCTGAGCAGGCCCGGCGGGTCCTGCAAGCCACAGGAGCCGATGCCGTCATGGTCGGTCGGGCGGCTCAGGGTCAGCCCTGGCTGCTGGGGCGTATCAGTAGTTTTCTGGATCGAAACCAGGATCCAGGTGATCCGCCACTGGCGGAAAAATACGATACGCTACGGGGCCACCTGGACGCGCTGTATAGTTTTTACGGCTGTGACGACGGAGTGCGGATCGCCCGCAAACACTTCCAGTGGTACGCTGCCAGGCTTAGCCCGCATAATCCTTTTCGCCGGTTGTTTAACTGTGCCTCAAGTCCAAGCGCCCAACAGGTGCTGGTTACGGATTTTTTTGATAACTTAGCCTCACGCGAAACATGAAACCCGTCCGAACCCAGCCCCTAGGTCAGTGTGTACGCCAGTCACTGGCGGCCTATTTCGCCGACCTCGAAGGAACAGAAGCGCAAAACCTGTACCCACTGGTTATCGGCGAGATCGAAAAACCTCTGCTGGAAACTGTGATGCACCAGGCTAAGGGCAACCAGTCCCGGGCGGCCCGCATGCTGGGCATTAACCGCAATACGCTACGGAAAAAACTTGCCCAGTATGGGCTGAGCTGAAACAAGGCCTGCTGGCAGGTACAGCACACGTCCAGCCGGACTGGTGGGAACATTTTTTAACTGCGATGATGAGTAAACACCATGAGCGAGAACGATCGCCTACCCATACAGCGGGCACTGATCAGTCTATCTGACAAAACCGGCGCCGCCGAATTCGCCGCCCGACTCGCGGCGCTGGGTATCGAGATACTCTCTACCGGTGGCACGGCTCAATTGCTTCGGGACAATGGCCTGGAGGTCGTAGAAGTGTCGGACTACACCGGTTTTCCCGAGATGATGGGCGGGCGGCTAAAGACGCTACACCCGCGGATCCATGGTGGCCTGCTGGGTCGTCGGGGCATCGATGACGATGAGATGGCTGCCCATGATATCGGACCCATTGATCTTGTCGCTGTAAACCTCTATCCCTTTGCGCAAACCATTGCCCAACCAGACTGTACTCGGGCCGAGGCCATTGAGAATATCGACATTGGCGGTCCAACCATGTTGCGCGCTGCAGCCAAAAACCAAGCGGCGATCACGGTTATCGTAGATAACGCTGATTACGCCACCGTTGCGACCGAGATCGAAGATACCGGAGGCGTTTCACGCTCGACTCGCGAACGCTTGGCGGCGCGAGCCTTCAGTCACACGGCTCAGTATGACGGCATGATCTCCAACTACCTGACAAAGGGCGACGGGGACAGCTTTCCGGCAACACTCAACCTGCAATTCACTCGCCGCGAAATCATGCGTTATGGTGAAAACCCACACCAGTCAGCCGCGTTCTATCAGGAGCATCAGCCGCTGCCTGGCACGCTGGCATCAGCTGAGTTGCTGCAAGGCAAGTCGCTTTCGTTCAACAATGTCGCAGACGCAGACGCAGCGCTGGAATGCGTCAGTGCTTTTACCGAAACGGCCTGCGTAATCGTAAAACACGCTAACCCCTGTGGCGTCGCTGTGGCCGCAACGGGCATGGATGCTTATCAGGCGGCCTATGACACCGACCCCACTTCAGCCTTCGGTGGCATCATCGCCTTTAATCAGGAACTGGATGGCGCCACCGCATCACTGATTCTCGAGCGTCAGTTCGTTGAAGTCATTATCGCATCAACTTTTACGGGTGAAGCACTGGCCGCCCTGTCGACAAAACCCAACGTGCGGGTAATGCAGGTTCAAGCCATCGATGCCGATGCTTTCGCACAACAGAACTTCAAGCGGGTGGGGGGCGGACTGCTGGTACAGCAGCAGGATCTGGGCCGGGTCACGGCATCTGATCTCAAGGTCGTCTCAGAACGTGAACCCAGTACACAAGAAACCCGCGACCTGTTGTTTGCCTGGACGGTTGCCAAATTCGTCAAGTCCAATGCGATTGTCTATGCCGCTGACCAGCGTACCATCGGCGTGGGAGCCGGGCAGATGAGCCGGGTCTACTCAGCACGGATAGCCGGCATCAAGGCGGCCGATGAAAACCTCGAAGTCACGGGATCAGTTATGGCCTCAGACGCTTTTTTTCCATTCCGCGATGGTATTGATGCCGCAGCGCAGGCAGGCATCCGCGCAGTGATTCAGCCAGGCGGTTCGCAGCGGGACGAGGAAGTGATCAGCGCAGCCAACGAACACCGGATGGCGATGGTCTTCACCGGCATGCGCCATTTCCGGCACTGAAGATGAAGATTCTGGTAGTCGGTGGCGGTGGTCGGGAACATGCACTGGCCTGGAAGCTTGCCTCATCGCCGCGGGTCGATGTCGTATACGTCGCCCCGGGCAACGCCGGCACTGATGGTGAGGCGGGTGTGGAAAACCTAGCCGTTGCAGCGGATGATATCGGTGCTCTGCTTGACGCTGCCAAGAAACGACAGATCGACCTGACCATTATTGGACCCGAGGTCCCGCTGGTCAATGGTATCGTCGATCGCTTCAGTGATGCTGGCCTCGCCTGCTTTGGTCCTCGTAGCGGCCCGGCACAACTGGAGGGGTCGAAAAGTTTTACCAAAGCCTTTCTTGAGCGCCACCAAATCCCAACGGCTAACTGGCGTTCTTTTACGGACGCGCAACTCGCCCGTGACTGGATTCGAACACACCCGGTGCCGATGGTGATTAAGGCTGATGGCCTCGCTGCCGGAAAAGGCGTTATCGTAGCCCATGACCGGGCGCAAGCACTGGAGGCGGTCGATGAGATCCTCGTGCACCAACGCTTCGGGATCGCGGGCCAACGGTTAGTGATCGAAGAGTTCCTTGAGGGGGAAGAGGTGAGTTTTATCTGTGTCACCGCTGGCACACAGGTGCTGCCGCTGGCAACATCGCAGGACCACAAGGCGCGCGAGGCAGGAGACCGCGGACCGAACACAGGAGGAATGGGAGCCTACTCACCCGCACCTCGTGTCACTGCGGCACTGCACCAGCGCATCATGGATGATGTGATTCACCCCACGGTAAAAGGTCTTGCCGATGAGAATATGCCGTACACAGGGTTCCTCTATGCCGGGCTGATGATCGACGCATCGGGAACCCCCCGCGTTCTGGAATACAACTGCCGTTTCGGCGACCCTGAAACCCAGCCTATCCTGATGCGCTTACGTTCGGATCTGGTCGAACTGTGCGAAGCCGCTCTGGCGGGAAAACTGGACAACTATCATGCCGTATGGGATCCGCGTTTTGCTCTGGGGGTAGTAATGGTAGCCGAAGGTTATCCAGGCGATTACGCGCGGGGTGACCAGATCAGCGGACTTAAACAGGCCGAGTCGGATAACATCAAGGTTTTCCATGCCGGAACTCGCCAGAATGAGGATCACATTGTCACCGATGGTGGTCGCGTGCTTTGTATCACCGCCCTGGGAAATACCGTCCGGGAGGCGCAGAATCTGGCTTACCAAACGGTCAACACCGTCAACTGGCGTGGCGCCGCCTGGCGGCCGGATATCGGCTGGCGCGCGGTCAAACCACACGATACCCACTCAACCTGAAAACGCAATCACATGACTACACCTTTCGTCGCAGTACTGATGGGTTCCGACTCGGACCTGAAGACGGTACAGAACACTTTAGACACACTGGACACCCTGGGCATTGTCTGGGAAGTGCGGATCACCTCGGCTCATCGTACCCCGGCAGACACCCACCGCTATGTCCAAGCGGCAGATGAGCGTGGTTGCGCGGTATTCATTGCCGCAGCAGGACTGGCTGCCCACCTCGCCGGAACGGTCGCTGCACTGACCATACGACCGGTCATCGGCATCCCTATGGATGGTGGACCGCTCAACGGACAAGATGCCCTCCTGTCTACCGTACAGATGCCGGGAGGCGTGCCGGTGGCGTGCGTTGCAATTGGCAAGGCCGGGGCGAAAAACGCCGCTTACCTCGCGGCACAGATCATGGCCACAGCAGATACAGACTTGGCAGCACGCCTGACTCAGCAACGCGAGGCTGACGCCCAAGCCGTACGTGACAAAAACCAGGCTTTGCAGGCATCACTGGAATCGAAAAGCAACTGACCAAGAATCCGTCACTCGCTGCGCACTGTGTCGTTAGCGGTGGCGTGATCGCCTATCCCACCGAGTTCTGTTTCGGCTTAGGCTGCGACCCCATGAACCAAGCGGCCGTGCGTCGAGTGCTTGCGCTCAAGCGTCGATCGTGGCGCCAGGGGCTGATCGTTATTGCGGATCACCCACTGCGCTTGCGCGGCCTGGTCGACATGACAGATTCACGACTTCTTGCCGGCCCGCTGGCCTCGTGGCCTGGCCCCTATACCTGGCTGTTACCGGCGCGCCCTGGCACCCCGACCTGGCTACGCGGCCAGCACGCCACCGTGGCGGTACGGGTCAGTGCCCATCCACTGGTGCAAAAGCTGTGTTACGAAAGTGGCACTGCATTAGTCTCTACCAGTGCGAACAATAGCGGCCGACCACCCCTGCGCCGCGGGCCGGCGGTGATGGCCCAGTTTGGCAACCAGATTGATTGTATTCTTGACGGACACGTAGGGGTCGCGCTGGGGCCGAGCACGATAATCGATGCGGCCACTAACAGAATCCTTCGCAATACCTGACATCCAGATATCTCAATCGCCATGACCCAACCGGTTGCCATCGACGAGGTTAAAACTTACCTGACGGATCTGCAGGATCAGCTGTGCCGTGAGCTGGCTGATGCCGATGGTGATACAGCACGGTTTCATGAAGATCTCTGGACCCAGAAAAACGGTGGTGGTGGCCGGACCCGTATCCTTCGCGACGGCCAAGTCTTCGAACAAGCCGGGGTGAATTTCTCCCATGTTCGTGGCAAAGCATTGCCCGGCGCGGCGTCTACCCGACACCCGGAACTTGCTGGGACACCATTCCAGGCCATGGGGGTATCGCTGGTAGTGCACCCACAAAACCCTTTTGTTCCGACCTCGCACATGAATGTTCGTTTTTTCTGCACCGAAACCTCTGGCAAACCAACTTGGTGGTTTGGTGGGGGCTTTGACCTGACCCCGACCTACGGCTTCGTCGCCGATACGGTGCACTGGCATCGCACGGCCGAGACAGCCTGCGCCCCATTTGGTACGGATCTGTACCAACGATTCAAGCATGGTGCCGATGAATACTTCTATCTGAAACATCGAGATGAGCAGCGCGGCGTGGGGGGGCTTTTTTTTGATGATTACAACGAGGGTGGTTTTGGCAACGCCTTTGCCCTGACCTGCAGTATCGGCGATCACTACCTGCCGGCTTATCTGCCGATCGTACGGGAGCGAGTAGCGACCCCATTTACGGTCGAGCACAAGGACTTTCAGTTGTACCGTCGTGGACGCTATGTCGAGTTCAATCTGGTCTATGACCGCGGTACCCTATTTGGCCTGCAAAGCGGTGGGCGTACCGAGTCGATACTGATGTCCCTGCCGCCCCGTGTGGCCTGGCGTTATGACTTCAAACCGCGACCCGGAAGCCCCGAGGAAAGCCTGACACGAGATTTTCTCAAGCCACGTGACTGGCTGGCCCAAGAAACAACGCCAAATCCTGCCTAAGCTGACTACGCGTGGCTAGACTTTTCTATACCTCGCTGTTATGGCTGGCACTGCCTGTGCTGCTAGTCCGTCTGGCGTTACGCATCGTGCGCAGTCCAGCGTACCGATTCCGACTCGCTGAACGCTTTGGCGGTGGCGATCGTCCGTCGCGGCCATATGATATATGGGTACATGCGGTATCAGTGGGTGAAACCAACGCCGCAACCCCACTGGTCCAACAGATGTTGAACTTAGTACCACCGCCCCGCGTCTTAATCACGACAATGACACCCACCGGTGCAGAGCGCGTATTCACAACCTTCGGTGACAAAGTCTGTCATCGCTACATCCCCTATGATTATCCATTCGCGATCGATCGCTTTCTCGATCAGATTCAGCCACGAATTCTGGTGCTGATGGAAACCGAAATCTGGCCGAACCTGATCAATCGCTGCAACAAACGGAATATCAAAGTCGCTATGGCCAATGTCCGGCTGTCCGAGAAATCCGCACGCGGTTACCGGCTGGTACTGCCGCTGATTCGCAGTGCCCTGGATTCGATATCGGTATTCGCAACCCAGTCGGTTGCCGACCAAAAACGCCTGCTGGCACTGGGTGTTGATGCCTTGAAAGTTCATCGGACCGGCAGTATGAAATTTGAAATACACCTGCCCGCAAGCCTGAACGAAGTGGCGCAGGCTGTGCGCCGAGACTGGGGACCTAACCGGCCGGTGGTCATCGCCGGTAGCACTCATGAAGGGGAAGAGGCGTTACTGCTTCAATTACTGGCCAAACTGAAAAAATCATTCCCAGACCTGCTACTGGTCATCGCGCCACGACACCCCGAGCGTTTTGATACGGTATCGCGCCAGGCAACCAAATCTGGATTCAAGATTAGTCGGCGCAGCCGGCAAACGGGGGCTTTGGATCCGGCTGTTGCGGTTCAGATTGCCGATACGATGGGGGAATTACCGACGCTCTATAGTGCCGGCGATATTGCCGTAGTGGGTGGCAGCCTGATCCCTATTCGGGGCATCGGTGGTCACAATATCCTTGAGGCCTGTGCAGTTGGTGTGCCGGTCGTCTTCGGGCAAAACATGAGTAATTTTCTTGAGATCAGCGCCTTGGCGCTTACCCACAATGCGGGATACCAGATCAAAAATGTTGATGCTTTATCTATCTGCCTTACCACCTTACTTAAAGATGCCAACCTGCGATCCACAATTGGTGAAAACGGTCGAATTATGGTTGCACGAAACACTGGCGCAACACAAAAGACCCTGGAACTGCTCATGCCCCTGTTTACAGATGACTAAAACTCGTGTCACCGTCAACCGTTATGCAACTCTCCTGAGAATCTCGCTTAATACCGAAAAACAATGGTAAAGGTTCAATTTTCTACCTAAGCTTTTTGTTTTTTTGTTGTTACTTACTAGTTGTTACTTATCATTGTTGAACCTCTAGATATTTTTCGCGAAAGATTTATAGCCGAAATTTTTTGTAAAATAATTTTGCCCTCTTGACACGTACAAAAAAACAGGGCGTGGTTCGCTTGACATTTAACCTTGCATGACTATAGTTCGCTTTCAAGGGATAAACGAAGTGTGCTTATCTCAAAGTTTACCGGTACGCTTCCTCGTTTCATTAGATCAACGGAACTAAATGTATACGGGAGACGCAAAGTGG
>JAAZYQ010000042.1 GCA_014239575.1 Gammaproteobacteria bacterium | reverse complement strand
CGGTCGGCTCTTACCTGGATGGCGCACTCGGTGGTGCAGTGGTTGCCCTGGTCTTTTTACCGGGATGTTGACGCTGGGTGTAATGGTTCAGGTATCCAATGCTTTCGCTAAGGTACACGGAAGTTTTTCACTGTTCTTGCATAACTGGACAACTATTACTGAACTACGGTCGATCTGGAAGCGATTGAGTGAGTTTGAGGAAAACCTCGATCGCTACCCGGTGGCCGTAGCTATGTGAGTTATCCAGCGCCAAGGCATGTATGGTGATTAAGCAAAGGGTGATCGGGTGGCAGATGGGTATAGCGCTTTGGCATAGTGATACCAAGTGACGAAACAGTTTGCATGTCCCCATGCCAAGACCTTTCGTTTTGAACCAGCCAGCCAAGGCATGCCTTAGGATCATCGATCCGAAAGCCCTTGATTCAAGCCTGAGCACAAGGGCTGGCAGGCTGATTCCGACTTTGCTCAGATCATAAGTAAGAGCAGGTCAATCACGCCTATAGTCAGCGTCAGTATCACACTGGCAAGATGAAGCTGCTTGAATGTGCCAGTTCGCCCCTCATCCCGGGCGCGGTTGGTTGCGGGAATGATGGCGTAAGCCAGTAAGGCCAGGGCAACCACTGCACCACCGAGTGCGCCATCCAGGTAAGAGCCGACCGCTAGGCTGTAGGCTGTGATCGCAAATCCCAGACCCGCGAGCACCAGGAAAAATCTGGGAAAAAGCGATCGTAAAAAGGCGCCTCTTATATCGCCAGTGAGTTGTTTAAATACTAAAGGTGTCAGAAGAGCGCTTTGAAACACGATCATACCCAGCGATGCCCCTGCCAGAAAATAGGTCAGCCCGTTCATGCTTTGTTAATCCTGGTGTCCAGTCTTTGCCTGCCATGTCAGCGGTGATGATGAATGTATGCCAGAAAGTCTGGCGATAGATAGGTCAACGGAGTGTAAAGGGAGAGGTCGTACATAAGGAACTGAATCAGTGAATCGGACTATCGTGGCCTGCGTTTAGGCGTTTAGGCGTTTAGGCGTTTAGGAGTTTAGGCGTTTAGGCATTTAGGTATTTAGGTATCCGATATAATTCCCCCAAACCGCAACGCATGGCTTTAATGGGTAATTGTTGCTACACAGGCGATACAGCACCACAAAGAACAAATGATCCCGATAATTCTTTCTGGCGGCTCTGGCACACGACTGTGGCCGCTGTCACGTTCGCTTCATCCCAAGCAGTTTCATGCACTGGCCGGCAATAGAACTCTTATTCAGCAGACCGCATTGCGCCTGAAAGATGCCGGCTATGCCAACCCGCCACTGGTATTGTGTAACGAGGATCACCGCTTCATGGTGGCAGGCCAGTTGGACGAGGTGGGCGTTTCACCCTCGAGCATCATCCTCGAGCCCGTTGCCCGGGGCACGGCGCCAGCTATTGCCGTGGCAGCCAAGTTGGTTGAAGCACGGCACAATGATGATGTGATGGCTGTGTTTCCGGCAGATCATGTCATTGCAGATAACGATGCATTTAAGGCGGCTCTGGACCAGGCTGTGGCGCTGGCGAGTGAGGGCCACCTGGTGACATTTGGCATCACAGCGCAAAGTGCTCATACCGGTTATGGGTATATCCGTCTTAAAGGCGAACTCGAAAATGCAGTGGGGCAGGTCGATGAGTTTGTTGAAAAGCCCGATGCCATCACTGCACAGGCCTACCTGGATCATGGCAGGTATTTCTGGAATGGTGGGATGTTTGTTTTTAAGGCATCGGCGATGCTTGAGGCCTTTGCTGCGCATGCACCAGACGTGTTGGTGGCCTGTAACATGGCTGTATCCGGAGCGCAGCCGGACGGGTGTTTTTTGCACCTGGAAAAGAGTAGTTTTGAGTCGGCCCCAGCGGATTCTATCGACTATGCCATCATGGAAAAGGCATCGCGCACGATGATGGTGCTACTGAACGCGGGCTGGGGCGATATTGGCTCGTGGGCTTCCTTGTGGGAGTCTCTTGATAAAGATGAGCGCAACAATGCCAGTCGGGGCGATGTCATCCTTAACGATACCGACAACAGCCTGGTGATCTCCGAGCGTGGCCTGGTTGCCACGATCGGTGTGAACAACCTGGTCATTGTGGATACACCCGATGCGCTGCTGGTCGCCAAGCGTGATCACAGTGGTGAACTCAAACAGTTGGTAGGAGACCTGGCGACTCTCGGCCGCGCTGAGGTACAACATCACCGCCGAGTCTACCGACCCTGGGGCAGTTTTGAAGCTATCGACCAAGGTCCGCGCTTTCAGGTTAAACGTATTGTGGTGGACCCAGGCAAGAAACTTTCTTTGCAGCGCCATCAACACCGGGCAGAGCATTGGGTCGTGGTGCGTGGTCGGGCGCAAGTCACTGTGGGTGACAAGACCTTCATACTGGAGGAGAACCAGTCTACCTATATACCGCCTGGCACCATACACCGCCTGGCGAATCCGAAAGACAAGCCACTTGAGATTATCGAAGTTCAGTCGGGCGATTATCTGGGTGAGGATGATATCGAACGCCTCGAGGACGACTACAACCGCAACAACGAAGACTGAGGTTTCTTGGTCATTGGGCCTGGGGTCAGGGATCGTTAGGCCGCCCTGAGATGGCGTGATATTTTTGGGTTGACTCCTGTATCCGTGTGGCCGCGTCTTGTGGCAGCCATTCGGTAGCCGGCAGGTCAGTTTCGTAATGACCGTACCGATCTTTCCCGCGGATCAGCATTGCCGAATCCGAGTTGGATTTTTTCTGGCGTAGGCGAGGATTGATGTACTGGATATTAAGGCCAATACGTCGATCATCACTGGTGTTGGGATTCGAGGCATGAATAGTCCAGCCGTGGTGCAGTGAGGCTTCCCCAGGTTTTAATGGACAATGCACTGCATCGTCTTCACGGACATTTTCTATTGTCTGCGATTGCAGCAACACATTGTCAGGGTCATTACCTGTAGTCTGGTCACAGATACCCTGCATATGACTTCCCGGGATCATCCGCATACAACCACTTTGGGCAGATGCCATCGAGAGCGCTAACCAGGCGGAGACCTGCTCATCGCCATCAAAACCCCAGTAAGCCAGATCCTGGTGCCAGCTGACAAAAGCGGGTGTTGCGGGCTCCTTGATAACGTAGGTCACGTTATATAGCAGTATGTCAGGGCCTAGAATTTCCTCAACAAGATCGAGCAGAGTCGGGTGCGTGGCAAGTTCATAAGGAGACCGAAGAACCGTATGCACTTTACTGTGGTAGTGCAGCGGACCGATTTGCACCTCGGCATCTTCCAACATCTGTCGATGGCGGGCCGCCGTATGGGCTGAAAGCACAGGTAATCCCCCGATAAAGCCATCATGGGTGAAGGCCTGCACCAGATTGGTGTTATTTGTTAAGCCCATGCAACCTCCCGCATTAAATACTAGCCCGAATGATGCCCATTAACCTGTGATTTACAAATGTGGATTGGCGACAAAGTCTTGCTTCGATGCGCCATTGCTGTCCTGTACTTCGGAAACAGGGTCGATGTTCGACGATCCAAAATTGGGTATCGCAGCAGAAACGTTGACCGGTAGTCTCGGCAGCCAGATTTCGACCCGCAGAGCAAAAATTCGGTACGAAACTTTGCTCGGATGATGAGATAATTCGAACCATGACAGACAGCGACCCTGCCGCTGTGGCGACCGGCTTACCTAATCGCTACTACAGTAACCGTGAGGATTTTCTCGCTGAACGCGAAAAGATATTCGCGCCGATGTGGGTCTGTATCGGTTTTGCCAGCAATGCACTGAATCCGGGCGATGTCTTCCCAATTGAGTTCATGGAACTACCGCTGCTGTTGGTTCGGGGCAGTGACCAGAACCTGCGGGTCTTTCACAATGTCTGCCGTCACCGCGGCCATGTACTGATCAGTGCTCCCGGCACGGTCAAGCAGTCGCTGCGCTGTCCGTATCACTCGTGGACCTATACGCTTGAAGGCAACCTGGCACGCACCCCGAACATCGGTGGGGTCGGTATCAACGAGATCGAATCGTTAGACCGTTCAAAGTTTGGCCTGATCGAGGTCGCCAGCGCGCAGTGGCACGATCTGGTTTTTATTAACCTTTCCGGGGATGCACCACCTTTTGCTGAGTTCATCTCCCCATTAGCCCAACGTTGGGAACCTTACTGGGGAAGTGAGGGGTCGTCACTGCTACGCCTGGGTGAGTCACATTCCCGCATCGAGCTCGAGCTTTCGGCTAACTGGAAGCTTGCTGTTGAGAATTACCTGGAGGCTTATCACCTGCCGACGGTTCATCCTGCGCTTAATAAGGTTTCTCCACTCGTGGACCACGAGATTTATCTTGCTGAGGATTTTGCCGGCCAGTTGTCGCATTGCTATACCTTGGGTGCCGGTGCGGATGGTCACCTGCCCGTTTTTCCTGCCTGGCCCAAAGACGCATACCAGGAAGCGGAATACCCAGCTTTGTTCCCCAATACCTTACTGGGATTACAGGCAGACCATCTTTTTGTTATGGTGGTTATTCCACTGGCCTACAACCGCACGCTTGAGGAAACCCGACTGTACTGCGTTGGTGACCAAGCGCTTTCATCCCGTTTTACCCCATTGCGTAAAGCACAGCACACGTTCTGGCGCGAGGTATTCGCTGAGGATATTGACGTGGTCATGGGAATGCAGGCAGGGCGGGCCTCTCCCGGTTTCGACGGGGGCGTGCTGACACCCGTGATGGATAGAGCTACCGCTGCCTTTCATCGCTGGGCCGGTGAGCGACTGGAGTCTCGCTGAGTGGGCGAGTAGCTGGTGTTTTTTTCGCTCGCACTTACAATGGACTCCGGCTCGCAGTTAGGCGACGGCAGTAGTTTATGCCATAGCACGCAGGCATTGGATCACGCGACAGGATAAGACCATGTTAGACGAGTTGCAGCACCTCAAGGGAAAGGTGGCGGTTGTCACCGGTGGTTTCTCCGGTATTGGCCTTGCCAGTGCATTGAGCCTTGCGCGCCAGGGAGCGGCAGTCGCCTTGGGTGCCAGATCGGTAGCCGCTGAACCCCAGCAGCAATTGGCCGACATCGGCGCATCGGTTTATGCAGGACCGCTGGATGTGCGCGACAGTGCCAGCGTAACGCGGTTTATCAGCGAGACTGAAGCCAATCTTGGCCTGGTCGATATTGTGGTCAATTCCGCCGGCATCAGTACTTCCCAGGGTGTTGCGGATCACGACGAACAAACCTGGATCGATGTGATCGACACCAATCTGATCGGGTGCTTTCGAATGATGCACGCCTGCCTCCCAGGCATGATTGAACGGAACTGGGGTCGTATCGTAAGCATCGGCTCGACCGCCGCACGAACTGCAGTGCCTGGGCACTCAGCCTACTGTGCATCCAAGTCAGGTTTGCTTGGTTTAAACCGGGCAGTGGCTCTCGAAGGCGCCGCCCATGGGGTGAGTGCGACGGTGGTTAGCCCTACCTGGGTACAGACAGATATGTTCAATGCCAGCTTCAAGGCCAAAGCCGAGAAGAACGGCACAGGCCTGGACGATGAAATCGCCAAGATCATCAGTCAATCGCCCCAGCAGCGACTGGTACAGCCCAACGAGATTGGCGAACTGGTTGCGTACCTGTGCCGGGCCGAAGCCGCCGCGATCACCATGGAAGATATACAGGTTAATGCGGCGGCCTGGTGGTAACCGCAATCGTTGCGCTGTGAAGGGCGACTGACTATTGCGGAGCCTCTCGTCCGTCATGGTCGAAGGCCTGCCACATCCCGGTCTATCTATGGCTTGGCTTTAGAGGACAAAATATCTATCAGTAGTTGCGCAAGCTCTTTGGGGTTTGTGATCATCATGTCGTGACCCCACGGTCTCAAGAAAGTAATCCACGTTGGGTCTGAAGATCGCTCTTTGAAGAAGCGATCAAAGTAGGGCGCGTTATACCCTTTGGCCCGAATGTAGATCTTCTTCTGTATGTTGAGGCGGTGGCCGGTTAATTGAATTGGCTGCGTGACAGTCATCACGGGTTGCGGTGTCAGTTGGTGATCGACCCATTCGCCAAGGGCGCCGTCCACATTGAATGCCGATGCAGGTATAGGCTCGATCAATCCTAGCTTATTAGGTTGGGGGAACGGTGTTTGGAATGGGTATCGTATATCTAAAGCCGATTTTCCATTTTGCGGAATCATGGCATCAAGATAGATTATGGTTTGTATCCGATCAGGCATCCGATCGGCAGCGCCGGTTATTGGCATTCCTCCATAGGAGTGTCCAACCAGAGTGACCTTGCGAAGATCATTTGACTCAATTGCCGCGCATACATCCTCAATATGGGTATCGAGATTTATAGTTTGAGGGTCCATTTGAGCGCACTCACCTAATCCGGCGAGCGTTGGCGTGTACACGCGATGACCCGCTTTCACCAAGCAATCTGCGAGCAACTGCCAGCACCAACCCCCGTGGAAGGCGCCATGAATCAGTAAAAAGGTTTCCATAGTGGGATGCTCGGCCTAATTTAAGAAAGATCGTAATTCCAAGAAAATACCAGGGCGATCATTTATGTTTGTGAATGACATTGAGTCGGAGTTTTCTCTTTGAATTTTATGACACGAGGCGTCGCTATGGATCTGCCAACCCGACTGGGGCTAAAAAGATTGGCGCAATTACGTCGAGCCTGGGTGGATGTTGAGCACGGTGCGATCAGTCGGATCACCAGCAAAGCGTGCTGCCGGGCTGATAGTGAACTAGCACTGTCGGCTAAAAGATATTGAATCCAATCACGAGGCTTAGCATGGGAGTGGCGAGATTGCCCAGTCGCGTGCAATCAGCGCTTTTCTTAAGACGATGATTTCGGTGTAGCTCCGTTTAGCCGTACAGGCCGATTCTTGATCCTGATCAGGAAATTGAGTATCAGGAGTTGACCTGGACTTAGGAAAGAATATAATGAGAATCATTCCTATTCGCAATTAAGAATTATTAGCGTATTTCAATGATCGACCGAGTCGGTAATTTTCTCATCAGCATAGGCTTGGGACTGGTTCTCGCCGTACCCTTTGCAGTTGCTGGCACCGATGAGGTCAATGTATACAGTTACCGTAAGCCGCAACTGATAGATCCTTTGCTTGACGCTTTCACCCAGCAGACCGGCATCAGGGTTAACTTAGTGTTTGCCAAGAAGGGGTTGCTTGAGCGTCTTAAAAGTGAAGGACGCAACAGCCCAGCGGATCTGGTGTTTACTGCGGATATTGGTCGGTTGACTGACATCCAGCGTGCAGGGCTTACCCAACCAGTCGATTCGCCGACTTTGCGGGCTGCTGTGCCGCTTAACTACCGTGAGTCGCAAGGGCATTGGTTCGGCCTGACGGCACGGGCTCGAATTATTGTCGCCTCTAAAGACCGTGTTACCCCTGGCGAGATAGAGGACTACGAGGACCTGGCCGATCCCCTCTGGCGGGGCCGCGTCTGTACTCGTTCAGCTAAACACCCTTATATGGTCGCTCTCACTGCCAGTGTGATTGCCGCTCACGGTGAAGCGAATGCCAGGCAATGGCTTGACGGGTTGCGTAATAACCTCGCCCGCCGACCTCAGGGTAATGATCGTGCCCAGGTCAAAGCTATTCACAACGGCCTGTGTGATGTTGCACTGATCAATCATTACTACATGGCTAACATGCTGAGCGATTCCAGACAAAAAGCTTGGGCTGAGTCGGTTCGGGTCATTTTCCCCAATCAGTCAGACCGGGGCACGCACATGAATGTCAGTGGTGTTGCATTAACAAAGCATGCCCCCCATCGTGATTCAGCCATTGCCCTGATGGAGTTTCTGGCAAGCGAGCAAGGCCAGGCACTGTACGCCAAGGAGAATGGCGAATACCCGCTAACGTCCGGTGTGCCGTGGAATGCTTTACAGCAATCCTGGGGAAAATTTCGCCAGGATTCCCTGTCGCTGGAGATGATCGCAGATTATCGTGCGCGGGCGGTCCGACTCGCTGACGAAGTTGGTTACGATGACTGATCCTTTGCGTTAGCCCCATGACTGGGGCCAGTTTCTTGATCCAGCCGTCGCCGTACCCCATGCTGCGTCGTGTGACCCGTTTTAGCCCATGGACGCTGGGTACTGTCATGCTGGCACTGCTCGCAGTCACTCCGGTGGTTACAGTGGTTTGGTTGGCTGTACATCCCAGCGACGATATCTGGCAGCATTTGCTAGATACCTCGTTGCCCGTTTATCTCTCCAATACACTGTTACTTATGCTGGGCGTGGGGGTCAGTGTGTTGCTGACCGGGGTAGCCACGGCGTGGCTTGTCACCATGTGCCGCTTTCCGGGTCGACGCATGTTTGAGTGGCTACTTATTTTCCCTCTGGCGATCCCAGCTTATGTGATCGCTTATGCCTACACTGATCTGCTGGAGTACGCCGGTCCCGTGCAGATGGTGCTTAGAGGGTTGTTCGGTTGGTCCAGTCCACGCGATTACTGGTTTCCTGAGATTCGTAGCCTGTGGGGTGCAATGATGCTCATGGGGGTGGTGTTGTATCCCTACGTGTATCTTCTGGCGCGGGCTGCATTTTTGGAGCAATCGGTCAATGTGCTCGAAGTCAGCCGGGTACTCGGGCGTGGACCGTGGCGCACCTTTTACTCAATATCATTACCCGCCGCTCGCCCTGCGGTCGCTGTTGGCGTTGCCTTGGCATTAATGGAGACACTGAACGATTACGGCACTGTTGATTTTTTTGCGGTGCGAACAATGACAGCAGGCCTGATCGATGTCTGGCTGGGCATGGGCAGTCTTGCGGGTGGTGCCCAGATTGCCACCACCATGCTGGTTTTCGTAATAGCCCTGATTACACTGGAGCGGATCAGCCGGCGTCATCAGAAGGTCTACCAGCAGTCATCCACGCGGTTTCGTGCGTTGCCTACATACCACTTAACCGGCTGGCAGGCCTTCGCAGCATCCGGTTTGTGCGCGATACCGATCACCGTGGGGTTCGTCATTCCGGTTGCAGTACTCTCATACCTCGCCGTATTGTATTTCGAGGATTCCTGGACTAGCGAATTTCGCACCTACGCGCTTAATAGCCTCACGCTTTCATCAGTCGCTGCGCTGTTGGCGCTGGGAGTCGCGCTGTTCATTGCCTACAGCCGCCGCCTGGGCGGTGGGCGTTTGCTTGGCATTGCGGCGCGCGTTGCGTCGCTCGGTTATGCGATGCCCGGCGCTGTACTGGCTGTTGGTACGGTGGTGCCTTTTGCGGCATTCGATAATTCTGTAGATGCGTTTTTGCGGGCACACCTGGGTATTTCTTCCGGCCTGCTGCTGAGCGGCACGGTGGTCGCCGTGCTTTTTGCCTACGTGGTACGTTTTCTGGCAGTGGCTCTGGGCCAGATAGAGTCCAGTCTGGAGAAAGTTTCACCGTCCATGGATATGGCGGCTCGTACTCTGGGTTACCGGGCAGGGCAGACTCTGCTGCGTTACCATGTACCCCTGATTCGTGGCGGGATGTTGACCGCAGTCATGATTGTTTTTGTCGACTGTATGAAGGAGCTTCCGGCGACACTTCTGTTGCGCCCGTTTAACTTCGAGACGCTAGCGACCCATGTCTACCAGTTTGCCTCTGATGAGATGCTCGGCGAAGCCGCCCTGGGCTCACTCACCATTGTTGTGGTCGGTCTGATACCAGTGCTGGTATTGAGCTGGATGATCTCCCGTTCTAGAGTTACGCCGGGCAACCGGGTAGGGCAGGGCTGAATAATGGATTCACCACAAGTGCCGGTCGGCGGTGGTTCCTCAGTAGTTGAACGCCCGCTCTTGCAGGTACAAAATATCTCTTGCAACTATGACTTAGAAAGAGCGGTCTTTGACCTCAGTTTGACCGTGAATCGAGGTGAGCAGGTATGTCTTTTGGGTCCCAGTGGTTGCGGCAAGACCACTGCGCTGCGCGCCATTGCTGGCTTTCACCCGGTACTGACGGGCGGCATTTTTATCAATGACCAGCAGGTCTCCTCAGCGGGTGCGATGGTGCCGCCCGAGGCACGCCGCGTTGGTATGGTGTTCCAGGATCATGCTTTATTTCCACACCTGTCAGTCCAGCAGAACGTTGCCTCCGGGCTACGTCAGTTTTCAGTCTCTGATCGGAAAGAGGCGGTTGCCGATATGCTTGAGCGCATGGGTTTGGCTCGGCATGCAAAGCGCTACCCACACGAACTTTCCGGCGGGCAACAACAGCGCGTTGCACTGGCCCGGGCGCTCGCGCCGAGACCACTGCTGTTGCTGATGGACGAGCCGTTTTCCAACCTCGACCAGGAATTGCGTGAACGTATGGGTCAGGAAGTCTCCGATATGCTGAAGGAAAACGATATCACCTGCGTGATGGTGACCCATGATCAGAACGATGCCTTTGCCTTAGGGGACAAGGTTGGGGTGATGGAAGATGGTGCGATCGTGCAATGGGATACCCCTTATGATCTTTATCATCGCCCGCAGAATCATTTTGTAGCTGATTTTATTGGGAGCGGTGTATTCCTGGAAGGGGCATTGTGTTCCGTTAACGGTGTGACAACGGCGCTGGGTGACTTGAGCAGCGAAACAGCATTGGACTGGACCGCCGGTTCGCAGGTGGAAGTACTGATTCGACCCGATGACGTGATATATGACCCGCAAGGCCCAGTTAAAGCTCAAGTAATGCGGCGCGCGTTTAAGGGTGCCGAGATCATGTATACGCTACGTACCCGTAGTCAGATTACATTGCTGGCACTCTTTCCCAGTCACGCCAATTTTGAGATTGGTGACGAAGTGTCAGTTCGCCTGGAAGTCGATCACCTTGTAGCGTTTCCCAAGGAGTCGCTACCGGAGTGATCCAAGGCAATAACGACTCGCCCGGTTAAGCCGCGAGGTGTGGGTGCTCAATCTGGCTCAAACGGGGTCAAATAGGTGTCCAGGATGGAAGGGCCCGCCGCACTTTCCTTGACCTCGATTCGGGCAACAGCACGATGATGCACTTCGTCGGGGCCGTCGGCATAGCGTAGCGCCCGCCCCCAGGTCCAGTGATCGGCCAGCGGGGTATCCGGACTGACGCCCATGGCACCAAAGGCTTGCATCGCCCGGTCAAGCACGGTGGTGTGGAGTAGGGGTACCAGGGCTTTGATCATTGAGATTTCTTTACGGGCAGCTTTGGCGCCGTGCTCATCGATCAACCAGGCCGTTTTCAGCACCAGCAGACGTGCTTGCTCGATCTCGATACGCGAGCGTGAGATCCACTCGGCGACGGCACCGTGTTCATGCAGGTAACGGCCAAAGGTCTTTCGCTCTTGCGAACGGCGGGTCATCAATTCCAATGCCAGCTCTGCCGCGCCGATCGAACGCATACAGTGATGGATACGGCCAGGCCCCAACCGGGCCTGGGCCAGAGCAAATCCCGATCCTTCCTCGCCCAATAGGTTGCCCGCCGGTACCCGCACATTCTCAAAGGTGATTTCACAGTGGCCTTCCGGATGACGGTGGTTCATCACCGTCAGGTTTCGCACCACCGTGACACCTTGGGTATCAATGGGTACCAGCACCATACTCTGCTGGTGGTAAGTATCTGCATCCGGGTTGGTCTTGCCCATCACAATCAATAGCTTGCAGTTGGGATGTGCAGCATTGGTAATCCACCACTTGTGGCCATTAATGATGTAATCATCGCCATCTTGGGTGATCCGAGTCTGGATGTTTGAGGCATCCGATGACGCCGTGTCGGGCTCGGTCATCGCAAAAGCCGAGCGGATCTTGCCGGCCAGCAAAGGCGTGAGCCACTGCTGGTACTGCTCGGGTGATGCGAACATATGCAGCAGTTCCATGTTACCGGTATCGGGCGCACTGCAGTTAAATGGCTCCGATGACCAGGTAATGCGTCCCATGATTTCTGCCAAGGGTGCGTACTCGAGGTTCGTTAGTGGTGTGCCGGGTTCATCGGCCTTCAGGCCGGGCAGGAAAAGATTCCATAACCCCTGTTGACGGGCCAACGCCTTCAGGTCTTCCATGAACGACACCGGATAGGTGCCGTTGCGTACTTCTTTTTGCCACTGGCCGATCTTCGGCACGATGTGAACATCCATAAATTCGCGAACCTGGGTGCGCAGACCTTCAACTTTGGGCGAGTAGGCGAAATCCATAGGGAATTATCTCCGGTGTATAAGTGGGGATGCGAGCAAGGATAAACCTCGCATTCCAACGATCTGTAAGATGGGTGTATGGGTTGTTCGGGGCATTTTGTCAGGGCGTAAGTACAATCTTGCCACAAACGGTACGCTGCTCGATTTGTTGAAGAGCATTGGCAGCCTGGGCCAGCGGCATGACAGCATGCAGTTGCGGCTGTAAAGCGCCAGACGCTGTGAGCTCGAACAGTTGTTGGTGGTTCTGGTGGGCTTGATCAGATTCTTTCTCGCAGAAATTTCCCCAAAATACGCCAACCACACTATAGCCTTTGACCAAAGGCAGGTTCAGGGGTAATTGCGGTATCTCGCCGCCGGCAAAACCAATCACCAGCCAGCGGCCTCGCCAGGCCACTGAACGACTGAGGGTGCCGGCGAGTTCACCACCGACCGGGTCAAAAATAACGTCTGCACCGTTGCCGCCGGTCAGCGACCGTATTGCCCCGCGCAAGTCATCCTGGCTGGTGTTGATACCGGCATGGGCGCCGTGGCGTTTCGCTACCTCTAATTTTTCTGGTGTCGAGCAGGCTGCGATGACGCGCGCACCAAGGGCGCAGCCGATTTGTACGGCGGCAAGACCGGTGCCGCCGGCCGCACCAGTCACCAGGAGGGTCTCGCCGGCTTGTAATGACCCGCGTTGAACGAGCGCATGATAAGCCGTGCCATGGGCGCATAACAATCCTCCCGCTTGGGTGAATTCCAGACTCGCGGGAAGCCGGTAAGCGTGGCTGGCCGGTACTACCACGGCTTGGGCATAAGTACCAAAGCCCGGACTCATGGCCGCCACCCGGTCTCCTACCTCGAAACCAGATACGCCTTCGCCAAGAGCATCGACGGTGCCGGCACACTCAATACCGGGAACAAAAGGCAGCTCTGGCTTGACCTGGTACAACCCCCGAACCAACAAGGCATCCGGAAAGTTCACACCCACTGCGCTGATTTGCAGTCGAATCTCACCTGGCCCCGGCACGGGTTCGGGGAGCTCACGCAGCACCAGGTCGTCCACCGGACCGTAAGCCTCACAGACAATTGCCTTCATGATTGCTCCTGATTATTAATGACTTCCATACCCATCTGGGCGAGCGGTGATGTGAGCCCACCTACCGCGATAGCTTTCTCACTCGACGCGTTACCATCGAGCGCGCGCTTCATGACTCCCTGGCAGATCGCCGCCAGACGAAAGAAACTGAAGGCGAGATAAAATCGCCAGTGATCGATCTGGCCGATGCCGCGGTTTTCGCAGTACTGCGCTACGATCTCGTGTTCACGAGGAATCCCCAGTGGCACCGGATCGATACCGGCAAGACCCTGGATCTGCCCCGTGTTTGGCATACGCAGACACATGCAGAAATACGCAAGATCAGCGAATGGGTGGCCCAGTGTCGACAACTCCCAGTCGATGACTGCCTGTATCCGACCCTCACTGGGCGCGATGATCAGATTGTCGAGACGGTAATCACCGTGAATCAGTGTGCTTTGGCCATCGTCAGGTGGGGTGTGGGGTTCCAGCCAGGCAATCAGCGGTTCCATGGCGTCAATACGATCGGTCTCGCTGGCGCGGTATTGCCCGGTCCAGCGCGCGATCTGGCGCTCAAAATAATTTCCGGGCCGGCCAAAGTCAGTGAGTCCGATGGACGCTGGATCCAGCGAGTGTAGTGCCGCAAGCACAGCGATCTCATGTTGGTAGAGAGCGCTACGCTCGGGTGTCGTCAGTTCCGGTAGTGTTGGGTCCCAGAAAACGCGACCATCTTCATAGCTCATGACAAAAAAGGCCGAGCCGATAACCTCCGGATCCTCGCACAGGCACCAGGTTGTCGGCACTGGCACAGTTGAGTCCTGGAGCGCCTGCATAACTCTGAACTCGCGTTCCACAGCGTGGGCAGATTTAAGTAGTTTTCCGTTGGGTTTTCGGCGCAGCACATAAGTCCCGCCGGTGCTCTGAATTCGGTAGGTCGGGTTGGATTGCCCCCCAGTGAACTTATCGACAGATTGCAATAACCCGATGCCGGGTATCGCCAATTCGAGGTACCGGTTCAGGCGGGCAAAGTCTATGTTTTCGTTATTCATACTGACTTGGCGATCGGTCACGCTCTATTAACTATAAAAAATGGTTGGGCAAATTCCCAAAAGCACATCTTTGCCTCGGGCGAGATGTATTTCCTGGCCGGTCGACGGATGTGTTGACTCTAACCGGAGTTAACAAATAGTGTCTGCTGGCTCTTGAATGACCGCAACCTTAAACTAGTCCGTTACCGATGATTTTTCCAGTTGTTCTTTCTTTTGTTGTTGCCACATTTGTGCATATAAGCCTTTCTCGGCCAGCAACTGCGGGTGAGTACCCTGTTCGGTAATGCGTCCGCCGTCCAGCACCAGAATCTGGTCCGCCCCGACCACCGTGGACAGGCGGTGAGCGATCACCAGTGAGGTTCGTCCTTGTGAAAGACGAGCCAGATTGTCTTGAATTTCGCGCTCTGTGGTGCTGTCTAAAGACGAGGTGGCCTCGTCAAAAAAGAAAATCTCTGGATCTCGCAACAGCGCGCGAGCGATTGCGACCCGTTGTTTTTCACCCCCCGATAGTTTCAGTCCGCGTTCACCGACAAGAGTCTGGTAACCCGCCGGCAGGCTTTGGACGAAATCATGCAATTGCGCCGCCCGGGCCGCTGCCAGTATGTGGTCGTCATCCGCCAGTGGATCTCCGTAAGCGATGTTGTAATAGAGGGTATCGTTGAATAAGACCGTATCCTGCGGTACGACGCCAATGACACGGCGTAGTGAGTGTTGGGTCAAGAGACGGATATTCCGATTATCAATAAGAACTTGCCCAGAATCCGGATCATAAAAACGCAACAGTAAGCGGCTAATTGTAGATTTACCGGATCCGGTTGGCCCGACAATCGCAGTCGTGCTGCCAGAGGCTGCAGTGAAACTGATGTTGTGCAGAATGCGTCGGTCAGATTCGTAGCCAAAACTCACATTGCGAAACTCGATCGTACCGCTACTGCTACGCAGGGGTTCGGCATCGGGTGCATCGGCGACGTCAATCGACTCATCCATCAGTGAGAACAGGTTTTCCATATCGACCATGGCCTGGCGGATTTCCCGATATACGGTGCCCAGCATGTTCAGCGGAATCGCCAGCTGCATCAGGTAGGTATTCACCACCACGAAGTCGCCTACGGTCATCGCACCATCGCGTATATCCAGCGCCGCCAGTACCAGCATTGCAGTGACACCGACGGTAATCACTGCGGCCTGTGCGACGTTCAATAGCGACAGACTTTCCCGGGTGCGCACTGCGGCTTTCTCATAATTGGCAAGGGCCAGGTCGAGCCGGGTCGCTTCGTGTGCTTCGTTATTAAAGTAACGCACAGTCTCAAAATTCAGCAGCGAATCCACCGTACGGGTGCTGATGTCGTTGTCAGCCTCGTTCATTTGTCGGCGAATACGGGTACGCCAGGCGGTTATAACGAAAGTGAGCCATACGTAAACTGCAATAGTGATCACAGTAATGGCGGTATAGGCAAAACCGTACAATGCCCAGAGAATGCCGCCGACCAGCAGCACCTCTATAAAGGTAGGCACGATATTAAAGGCCACAAAAGAAAGCAGGAACTGAATGCTGTTGGTGCCCCGGTCGATAAAGCGGTTCAGCGCTCCAGTTTTGCGCGATAGGTGAAAGCGCATCGACAGCGTGTGCAGATGCTCAAAGACTTGTAGTGCCAGGGTACGCACGGCGTTTTGGGCCACCCGAGCGAACAGGGCATCGCGCAACTGGTTTAGCACCAGCACCGAGAGTCTGAATGCCCCATAAGCCAGAATCACGGCTAGTGGAATTCCTAACCACAACCCGTGTTGCTGGTCGAGGGCTCCCAACTGATCTACGGCATCGCCTAGCACCAATGGCACGTAGACATTGGCGGCCTTGGCCAGCACCAGACTGAATAACGCAATAACCACCCGCGCCTTGAGGTCCGGACGTTTTGCTGGCCACAGGTAGGGCACCAGGGTAGCAAATGTTCTCAGCGAATTAGAACGCTCGACTTGATCCATAAGCGGGACAACAATAGTAGGTGACGCACTTTTGTGCTTTGGTGGGGGGCGGCCCTTGCCGGCACAGTAGTGTCAGGGCATGGGTTGCCATGCCAGTGCTGGCTCATCCATCAGGGCGGCTTGCTCGCGCAAGTCTAGGATATGCTGTTCCCAGGACCGCGGCGTATTAAACCACGAGAAAACTCTTGGGAAGGCTGGATCCTCCCAGCGTTGCGCGATCCAGGCGTAATAGTGCATCAGGCGCAGGGTGCGCAGCGCCTCTATCAGGTTTAACTGCGCCGGATCAAAATCGGCAAAGGCGGTATAACCTTCCAGCAGAATGCCAAGGCTTATCTCCCTTTCTTCTCGCTCGCCAGACAGGAACATCCAAAGGTCTTGTATCGCTGGCGCCATGCGTGAATCATCGAGGTCCACCAGGTGCGGACCATCATCAGTCCAGAGAATATTGCCGCTGTGGCAGTCGCCATGGGTCCGGATGAGTTTGATCTCAGGACAGCGTTGGTAACACCACTGTATCCGTTGTAATAGATCTTGGCTTAAAGATTCGTATGCTGCTATCAGTTCACCTGGAATAAATCTGTTCTTAAGAAGAAACTCGACACAACTTGAGCCAAAGGTTGTGGCGTCCAGTGTAGGTCGATGCTGATAAGCGGCCTCGCTGCCAACCGCATGCAAGCGCCCGATAAAGCGGCCCAGTTGGCGTAACTGATCGGGGCTCTCAAAATCCGGTGGCCGACCGCCATGGCACTCAAACAATGCAAAACGATAATTCTTGTGTCTAAACAGTGTCTCACCTGTGGAATTGGCCAGCGGTGGGATCAGCGCGATCTCCCGCTCGGCCAGTTCAAGAGCAAAATGATGTTCCTCGTAAATCGCCGCATCGCTCCAGCGGCC
>JAAZYQ010000041.1 GCA_014239575.1 Gammaproteobacteria bacterium | reverse complement strand
CAGCGTATCGGGCTCTGCGTAGAGTCGCCCGAGACACAGATATTGCAGCCGATGCACTCGCGAATGTCTTCCAGCCGGCCTTGCTCAATTTTATTCGGCAAAAAGGGATCGGCAATCGAAGGGCGGGCCGCACCAATCATATCGAGTACACCCCGCTGGATCTGAGCCACCATGACATCGGCCGAGGTAAAGCGGCCCACCCCCACCACCGGCTTGGTGGTCAGTTTTTTCACGAACGACACGTACGGCTCCTGCGCACCCTCTTCACCAAAACGAGCCGTGACCGAATCATTGGCCCAGTCACTGACATTAACGTCCCACAAATCTGGCATTTCAGCCAACATCTCTACCACCTCACGCCCTTCGGCCCCACTGGCGATGCCCGCGTCACCGAGCAACTCATCCACGGCAAAGCGAATAGCGATCCCGCAACGATCCCCCACCGCATCCTTAGTGTCTTCAAGTAGTTCGCGGGTCAGTCGGACCCGGTTCTCCAGCGAGCCGCCGTACTCATCACTGCGCCGGTTGTGCCGGCGGCTGATGAAATGCATAGGCAAAGTGAGATCATGGCCCGCGTAGACATAGACAATATCGAATCCGGCATCGCGGGCCCGGATTGCGGCCTGGCGGTGCCAGCGCCGTACGTCTGCAATATCGCGTTTGGTCATGGCGCACGCCTGCACCGGATCAAAACTGTTAACACCCGCATCAGAAACACCCAGTACCGGCAAACGCGAGTAACGGTTGGAAACATTGTGTCCACTGTGCGTCAGCTCAATTGCGGCCAATGCGCCGTGCTCGTGCACCCGATCCGCCATCAGGGCCAAGCGTTGCTGGTCGCCCTCGTCCCACAAGCGTGCCTCAGCATAGGGCAGTACATCACTCGACGCATGGATATCGCATTCCTCGGTTGCGACCACGGCCCAGCCACCCTCGGCTTTCATCCCGCGCATGGCCGCCACACTGTTGGGCATGGCATGTCCCATGCCGTTGCAATGCGGCACCTGGTAAAAGCGGTTATGCGCGGTTACCGGGCCAATGGCGACTGGCTCGAACAGGATGTCATAACGTGGATCGCGACTCATTGATTCCCCCCCCTCATTTCCTTTGTTTTTATGGCGGCCTGCCTTTTACATCAATGCACCCGGTACTCGCTTTTCTTCAGCACCCCACGCCAGCAGCGTGGCCTGCGGGTCAATGCTTTTTCGACTCGGCGAGCCGCACGTACAAAAACCCGGGCGAGCAGAAAAGCGCGGAACTTGAGCCCATTGTAGGAAAACACCGAAAAGTAGATCGGCTGGTAGCGCCACAGCGCATAACGATCCGTGCCGGCCAGGCCCGGACCATGAAATGAGCGTAGCGCGCTTAAAGTTTCAAAATCGACCTTCGCATCACGGCTCGCGGACTCAAAATGCAATAACCGGATACCCGGAGCCGTGATACAGCGCAAGCCACGGGATCGGGCGCGCAGACAAAAATCGACATCCTGAAAACTGTTCGGAAAAGCCTGCGAGAAACCACCGAGATCGTTGAAAGTCGACTTGCGACAACACAAAAAGGCGCCGCTGACTGAAGTGGTCTCGTGGTCAGTCAAGTAGCGGTGCATAGCATCACCCACGTTATCGGCGCTCGGGTGGGGTGCGTAATGCACTGCCGAACTACGCCCAACGTTATCGCCGCAGGACTGCACAGTGAGATCGTCGTTCAGCAACATGCCACCAACACAGGCGACATCGTCTTCCTCCAGCAGTGAGATCACATCTGCCGTCCAACCATTGGTCTGCAGTTCAGTGTCATCGTTTAGAAAGACCAGCACCTCGCCGCTGGCTTGACGGGTGCCCAAATTGCACTTGCGGGCAAAATCAAAACCGGACTCATCGCAAATCGCCAAACCCTCGAGGCCGTGATACTCAATGAGTTCGCGTGCCTGGCGAACATCGTCCCCATGGTTGAGTACCAGAACAATCTGCACCGGTGGAGATTTTGGGCCGGGGGAATCCTGCAATGGCAGCGATCGGCGAATCGACTCCAAGCAGTGATCCAGCAAAGTCAATTCAACTCCGTTCACCTTCCGTTTCGTGCCCAACCGGCAAGGTATGACGATGGAGATCGTGGGTAGTCGTGTACAACGAAGGCGCGAGCGATAAACGCCCACCGGCTCTGGTTCAGTGTCGGGAGATCGGCGTAGCAATACGGGCTCGACCGTGGCTTCACACTGCAACCGGTTAAAGTGTTCGCGCAGGGCCTGTTGCGCATGATCTAGGCTCTGGACTGACATTTGCTCCCCAAAGCGCGACTGGG
The DNA here is from genome assembly GCA_014239575.1 of Gammaproteobacteria bacterium. Taxonomy (GTDB): domain Bacteria; phylum Pseudomonadota; class Gammaproteobacteria; order Arenicellales; family UBA868; genus UBA868. The sequence goes on along the minus strand of JAAZYQ010000041.1, from coordinate 15,345 downwards.
TCTGCTCGAGAATACGCCAGTGATAAGCAACCGTTTCGGCATGGACCGGCTCTACCTGCTCACTCATACGCAGCGCCAGATCGTGATCCTGGCTACCCTCAAAGCCCTCGCGGTAACCCCCGATACGCTCGAAAAGTTCCCGCGAGAAAACCTGCAGGTGATTGATGTACATGATCGAGCGCAGCAGTTGCGGACTGTAATCCGGCTTGAACATGCGACGGATCAAAAAGCCATTGGCATCTACCTGAATCTCATCAGAATAGATCCACGATGCCCGGTAATAATCCAGGCAGCGTAGAGTCTGGGCAAACCCCTGGCTGACCACCACATCATCGTGATCCACGGGTGCCAGAAAATCACCCGATGCCACTGCTGCCGCCTGATTGAGGGCATAGGAAACTCCCGCATTGGTATCATTACGCAGCAATGTCAGGTTAGCCAGCTTGGCTTTACCACAACGGCTCAGGAATGCGCGGGTCTCTTCACGGTCGGATGCGTCATCAACGATCACCACCTGATGCCGATCAGCAGCAGCCTTAAGGACGCTGTTGACGCAAAGCGTCAGCACGGCCGGGTCGGTGTTATAGACCGGCACAAGAAAAGAAACCTGCATTGACTGGGTAGCGCCTTTGGTTATTGCCATTTGCTGGAGTGTCTGAATTCTGCCTGGCCGATGTGATCCTGGGCCGGCGGGCCCTATTGTGAAGCGATCACCCTAGCGCGGCAAATGAGTTTCGAGTGATCCGGTCCGGCCCTTGAGGCCATCACGAATGCCCCGAACCATCATGCCAAGGTTGCGCAGGCGCTGGCCGGTAAAAAGGGAGAACACTACGAACATCTTGGCCAGACGCAACATATCGGTATGCTTCCAGCGCCGGCTGGGGTAGGAGCGCCGCCAAAGCAGTACGCTATTGCGATACACGTAGTAGTAGCGAAACGGCTGGTGCACTGGCAGGTAACGCCAACGGCCGAGCCATACCCGCACCGTGCGCTCGCCCAGTCCGTGATCCATGACCGCATCGCATACCCCAAAAGAGTGCCAGCCCGCAGCCTCCGCCCGCAAAAACCACTCGGTATCGAGATGGTCGATAAAAAGCGCCTCGTCCATCAACCCAAGCGCCTCCAATGCATCACGGCCAAACAGCGCGCCCGAGGAGATCAGCATATCGGCCGGCACGGTTGAGCCGGGCTGATCGGTACGACAAAAACATCGCCGGAAACGCAGCCGGCCAAAGCGAACAAAGTACGATGGGTGGCCCCGATCGGTGCCAAGATAACGCGCACCTACCGCTGCCACACGCCTACCGGCACGGCGTTGTTCGTCCAACGCCTGAACCAGCGCAGCAACCATCCCTGGGCGTGGCAGGCTGTCCTGGTCGAGCAACAGTACGGCGTCGGCACTGTGAGCCAAAGCGGTGCGCAAGCCTTCGTTGTGCGCCCAGCCCAGCCCGCGGTTTTCTGATACACCGGTAAACCGTGCGAAGGCGTGTTGTTTGACCCGCTGCGCGACCGCTGGTGCATTGTCGGAGCCATTATCAATGATCAACACCGTGTCAACTTGCCCGGCAAGGCGCTCAAGCAGCGCTCCCAGAGTTTCCAGATTCGGCTGGTAGGTAATGACCACGGCAAAAACCATGGTGGGCGGGTTGCTTGTATCAGCCATCGGTACCGGGGCTCGATTCAGGCAAAAGGCCAGCGTTGGCCAGTCAAGGCAACAACGACGATATAAGTGAAACCCATTAGAGCCGCGACGACGGCGATAGCCCGCTGCCCCATCGTACAGTCTGCACGCAGTGCGACTATGCCAAACGCAATATAGAGAATCACACCCATCAGCTTGAAAATCAGCCAGTCACTCCCGCTGGGGCGATACGCCGATAGAAACAACAGGCCCAGTGCACTTAGCAGCAAAGTGGCATCGATAAAGTGAGGTACCACCCGGGTTAAGCGGTGGTGGGCGCTCGGTGAACCGCATGGCACCCAGGCGCTGCGCAATACAAAACCAACAATCGATAACCCCGCGCAGCTAATGTGTATATTCTTGATGATCGGGTAACTATCCATCGACTGGAGGCGAGCAGACATGTCGTGTGTAATCGGGGCAAAACACCAACCCGGAGACGCTATCATACCCGGGTGCGCCCTTTTATCCATTTCGGACCGAGGGCAACCTCTCATTATCATCAAACTTGACCTCTAATTTACCTTTACAGCCGAGCCGCGGCATTGCCCTGATGATCGGTGCAATGATGATCGTACCGTTCATGGATGCTCTGGCAAAACTGCTGAGCAGTCGCTACCCGGTGCTGCAACTGGTCTGGGGTCGGTTCTTCTTTCATTTCCTGCTGGTATTGCCAATCGCACTGTGGCGACACGGTGGCAGCGTGTTGTTGGTACCGCGGCCGGCGCTACAGATCGGCCGCGGGCTATGCCTGATGGGAGCCACCCTTTGTTTTTTCGCTGCCATTCGCACCATGCCACTGGCTGACGCCATAGCGCTGATTTTTTTTGACGCGGTTATCATAGTCATCCTCTCGGGGTTCTTTCTGCACGAGCGGGTGCCCCTGGGGCGCTGGATCGCCTGTGCGCTCGGCTTGGGTGGCGTCGTTCTGATCGTCCAGCCCGGCTTTGGCGAGTTTCAATGGTCCAGTCTTCTGGCACTGGCAGCGGCTTTTTTCTTTGCTCTTTATTTTCTTTCGACCCGACTATTAAGTGGCAACACGCCGCCGCTGGTGATGCTGGCCTGGCAGGGTGTCGGCGGCTTTGTGCTGATGAGTGCGCTTGTTCCGCTGGTGTGGGTTCCACCCACACTCGTGGACCTCGTACTGATGGGAGCGCTGGGCGTCATCGGTGCGAGCGGCCACCTGCTGTTGATCCGCGCCTTCGAATACGCCGAGGCTTCACTGCTGGCCCCCTTCCTGTATACCGAGATCATCATGCAGGCCCTGCTGGGCTACTGGCTGTTTGGTGATGTTCCCAACACCTGGGCATTCGCCGGTATCGCCCTCATCATCGGTGTGGGCGTATACCTGTCGCTTAACTCGGGCAAACGCCCGCAAGCTTGAGCGTCCGGCGCGGCTTAACCCTACTCGATTCAGTAAGTGGCACCAAAGGCGGGGTCGTTATGCCCACCGGGTACCTGCAACCCAGCCAGTCGACAACCCTGCACCACTGGCCCCTTGGGAAAAAGCTGAAACAGGTAGCGTCGCCCACCCTGAAGGTGAAATTTCTCTTCCAGCGCATCGTGTAACTCGCGCAGGTTACTGACCTGATTCTCGTGACGCGCAAAGTATTCCTGCAGCGCACATACCACTTCCCAGTGGGCCGATCCCAAAACCAGCCCGTCATCAGCTACTGCCTGCTCGCCATCGGTTGGTGACCATCCTGGCGGGGCATGTGGGTAGCCGGGAGGGGTATCACTTAAGCCCGGGTGGAGGATATCGTCCATCGTCTTGGCCATGACAATCTTCCTTATGATCTATTCCTGAGTTTAGGCATTAACAGCACCGACAGCGGAACTAATCATAATCGCGTTGGGCCGTAACGGCTAATCGGCTGTGATCGAATTCAGTGTGCTGCATTGAGAACCGCTGGCGAGGCCAGCGCATCTGCAAAAAATCCAAAACCGATGCGGGCAAAGGTTCAGCCGTGTACCAAAGGCACTGACAGATACACCCCGAACTCAGCCGCGAGGTCGCAACTCACCCGGGCGTGAACCCGGCCCTGGCGATCTAGAAAGCGCTGGCGTTCGGCGGCTGGGAAGATGCCGTCGTGCCAGATCCCGGGGTGGATGTATAGACCCCGGCTGCCGTCACACCACAGCGCAATCACCTGTTCCACCGCCAGATCATCGCCAGGCAAAGCCACAGGCACGACAAAAGCGCTGCGATCCTGTGGGAAAAACAACTGGCCGCCATCGGGGTGATAGTTCATGTGCCACAACAGCACCTGGTCCCGAGCCACCGTCTGTTGGGTGGTCGAGGCCAGCTGCGGGTCAGTGGTTGACCAACCCAACACGTAATGACCCGAGATTGCGTCGTTGCGGCCATAAAGCACATCACCTTGCCACTCACCGTGAAAAATGCCTTCTACCCAGCCACCCTCATCGCCACTGTCCTCGTCTACTTTTCGCCAACCGGTAGCAGGCCAACGCACAATCTCGATGTCGATATCATCGGGATGATCAACGAGACAGCCATAACCTTGAACCGAGTCGTCAGTCGCCGTAACCAGGGGAACCTCGTGCAATGGCAGGGAGGGCTTGTCAGCTGGATCAAAAAGATATTGCGGGGCGTTTGCGATCATCGGTTCAGTGCTTGCGTCCACGCCGGTGCCAGCGTCCGCCTGGGCGCGCCGGAGCGAATAGCCGGACTTCAGGGTACTTGAACCAGGGAATCAGCACCACCCCGGTTACAAAACCACCGATGTGGGCAAACCAGGCAACCCCGGGACCATCGCCGGCGCTAAGCGAACTGAAAATCTGCATGGCAAACCAGATACCCAGCACCACCGCGGCCTTAAGTGACATGGTGTGGATATAAAAGCCCAACGGCAAGGCCACCAGTACCCGGGCGTGGGGAAACAACAGCAGGTAAGCGCCGAGTACCCCAGAGATCGCGCCACTGGCACCGATCATCGGGATAGTGGATCCGGGATCGGGTAACGCTTGAGCCAACACGGCTGCCACACCGCACAGCAGATAAAAGACGATGAACCGGCCGTGGCCCATGGCGTCTTCTATATTGTTGCCAAAAATCCACAGGTACAGCATGTTGCCACCCAGATGCATAAAGCCCCCATGCAGAAACATCGAGGTAAACGGGGTCAGTACCGGGTCTACCCATGCCAACTGGGGCGCCAGCTGTGCCTTGTCAAAGATCACAGCCGGGATCACGCCCAGTGCATATAGCGCCGCCTCTTGGCTCGGGCCCAGCGATAACTGCCAGAGAAATGCCATTACGCAAAGCCCGATCAGGGCAATGGTGACTATCGGCGTGATTCGTGTGGGATTGTCGTCATGCAGGGGAATCATGTGGGGGTGCCTTTCAGCACAGCCATTGTAATACCCTTTGCTGCCGCCCAACACGGGCACTCTGATCTACCTCGAGCCTGGCACGGCTTTAAGATCCTCCAATATCAGACACTTCTTTGCCATCGCCCGGTGACTGGGGCAAAATGGCCGGTAGCAAACGGGATTCAAGACCTGCATGAACATACCTGAAGATATCAGCGAAGAAGTCAGCCGCGAACTGTCGGTGGCACTGCAGTACGTCATCAACACCGCCGAGGATGATCTGCCGGTCACTTTGCTGATGGTACAGGCGATGATGGAAATCGATCTGCTGGAGCAGATGAGTGATGCTGGTCTGATTGACCCGGCTGACCACGACGCTGTGAGTGATGAGCTCGACGCCCTGGTGGAAAGTTTCGGCGATGCTGCAGCTGACGGCTTTGTACGCCCCCGGGCCAGTGAAACTCTTTCCAGCGTCATTGAGAACTGTATCGACCACGACAGTGATATCGGGCCGCCCACCCTTGGGCAAGTACGCCGGACCCTACATGACGGGCTGGCTGCCGAACTCATTGGCATCGGTGAAATCGAAGACGACGAAGAACAGACGTTATACGATGAGATCGACCGATTGATCGATCTGCACGGCGACAGCGCACCCGCCGAGGAGTTCCTCGCCTACCCCTGAAACCACACGATACCGTTTCAGATTCCGGCGCCGTCATGATGCCAGCAACTAAACCACGCTGATCCGTGGGAGATCTAACCGATACTGGGGTCCAAGCCTTATCCGAGTGGATCGTCTCGTTGATGCTGAACTTTATTGCCGCTCGGCAGCGGCTGAGATAAGGTCAATCGGTATAAAGACAGTCATGGAGTGAGGTGATGGATACAGTGATGGCATTAACCGGAAAGTTGCTCGGTATAGACGATCCCGCAGGGCTGGTGGTTTTGCTGCTGGTTGTCGGCTTTGTCTTTATGGCCAAGAACTGGCGCTACGCGATAGCCGCCTTTGCCATCCTGGTGGTGGTAATGTTTGTAGCTAATATGGTCTAAAGACTACCGGAAAATTCCCTTAAAAGCCGCGCCTTGCGAAACACAGGTATACGCCGGACTAGCCTGGGTCATTAATCCATTGTTGGGTCATCAGTTACATTACCCAGAACACCAATAAGGCTAGAACTTCCCAATGGGGTACCTGTAAATACTTGCCCCACATTTTTTTTGGAGAAAAACACGAAGATCACATGTTGAAAACTGGCATTACCCATTGCGCTTGGCGTCGTTCTGGCGACCATACGGGAGAACGCTCTAGCCCCCTTGTTAAAGCGATAGTTAAAGCGACAGTTAAAGCGATAGCTGAAACAATAGTTGAATCAGTTCTTAAACCAAAGATTGGCGCTTATTGATTACGCCTCCTTGTTACGCTCCCGAGACACTTCTTTCGAGTCTTGCATTGCCGAAAACACTTTGAACACAAGGAAGAAAAATGGAAGCCCTGGTAAATATTTTTGGTCCCTTATGATTCTCAGACCTGCTCTATTTGGGAGGTGTCTGCCTTATCTTTATCGCAAAATCTATAGCCATCAATAGAAGTGCAGTCTGACTGCCCGAACAACTCTGGCTTATGGTCCACTCGCTGACCGCCCCTGCAGCCTTGCCGACAAGCCGGTTGCACGCTGGGCGCTACGGCTGATGGCGCTGGCCAGAACTTCGCGATCACCCCAGATCTCAAGCGATTGCTCAGCTCGGGTAATACCGGTATAGATCAGTTCGCGTGAGAGCACAGGTGAGAGTTGTGTCGGCAAGACCAGTACCACCTGGCGCGCCTGCGAACCCTGTGACTTGTGCACGGTCATGGCGTAGCCGATCTGGCGCTCTGGCAGGCGACCCAGGCTGATCCCATGCTCATCGCCGCCGGCGTCAAGGAACACCGCCTGCAAACGCCCCGGCGCATTGTTATCTGGCATCACAATGCCGATATCACCGTTAAAAAGACCCAGCGCTGGGTCGTTGCGCGTCACCATAAGCGGCTGGCCGGGATAAGCATACTGACCGGCCAATAGCACGGCTGCGGCGCCCAACTGGCTACTGATGCGCTCGTTAATGTCCGTCACGCCCCTTGGTCCATGACGATGCGCACACAGCACCATCAGTTCGCTTAATTTTTCAAATACGGTTTTTGCGTCAGCACCCTCGCGCACCAGTTGTGCGACCTCCACATAGACCGGTATAACGCGTTCAGCCAGCAATGCGTCAAGAGCGTCATCTTCGTGCGCTGATTGCAGCATCACCTGTGTGGCATCAGGGTCATCCAGTATGGCTATGGCGTCTGCCGTTCGTGCCTCACGGACCGCACCAGCCAAGCCTGCGATAGGGCTATTGATCCCAAAACGCCAGTTATGAGTGAGTGGGGCCAGGCTGTCAGCCAGGGTGCCGCTGTCGGCCGCGCAGCAGATATCCCCCAGCACGGCACCCGCCTCCACGGACGACAGCTGATCGCGATCTCCCAGCAGGATAAGCCGCGCGTGCTCTGGCAGGGCTTCAAGGATGCTGACCATCAGCGCAAGATCCACCATCGAGGCTTCGTCCAGCACCAGCAAATCGCAATGGAGGGGTCGGCCCGCGTGATAACGCGGCTTTTTGCCCGGCCGCCAGCCCAGCAGTCGGTGTGCGGTAACGGCGTCGGTGGGCAGGGTATCGCCAGCCGTGACGGCCGGCAGGGTATTCGCCAGTGCCTCGCGCAGTCGGGCAGCCGCCTTGCCGGTGGGGGCGCACAGCAGCATGCGTTCGGGCGCAACCAGTTCAAGTCGCGATAACAAAGCCAGGATGCGCACCACGGTTGCCGTTTTGCCTGTGCCCGGACCACCGCTTATGACCGTAAATCGGTTGTGCACCGCAAGGGTCGCAGCACTGCGCTGATCAGCGCTTGTCGCATCATCAGCAAACAATGTCTCCAGGGCGGCTTCAAGTTGTGTCGAATCTATAGAACCATCACAGATCTGCGTGCGCTGCATAATCAGTTCAGCCAGTCGTCGCTCAAGCTCAAAGTAACGATACAGATACAAACGCCCGTCAGGCGTTATGACTAACGGCGCCGTTACAGTGCCATCACTGACCAGTGGCGAACTCTTGAGCGCCTGCTGCCAGGTATCAAGGTCGGGCGCACTCATCCCTGGGGTATCGTCGCTGTCAAAAACCGTGCTGTCAGCAAGATGCGAAAGATCGATGCAGACTTCTCCCGATATCACCTGCTCACCGGCGAGAGCCCCGGCCAGCAGGACTGATTCATCGGCGTTAGGGTCGAGCCGGTGCAGCAGACCGGCAAAATGCAGTGCAATATCGGGCAGCTGGCCCGCCCGGCAGGCCTGCTGCAGATGTTTCATCATGGCGCTCACGATTGGCCATCCATCAGGGCGTCGAGATCCTCAATTAAATCTGCCGATGGCCGATCAAAAAAGACACCGTTACCGGGGTGGCTTGGATCCATCCCCCGTAAAAAAAGATAGTAGGCGCCACCGAAGTGCTGCTCATAGCAGTAATCGGGAACGCGTGTGCGCAACCAGCGATGCAGTGCCAGGGTATAGATCAGATACTGCAGGGTGTAATGCGAGCGGTGCATCGTGGTGTTAAGCGCCGTTGCGCGGTAGGCACCAAGATCGCTGCCCAGGTAGTTGGACTTGTAGTCCACAAGGTAGTAGCGCCCACTAGCCTGAAACACCAGATCGATAAAGCCGTGCATGAACCCGGCCAAAGGTTCAAAGTGCCCGTCGTCTAACCCTAAGCGCAATGCCGGATGCAACCCGGTGGTGTTTCGCACCAGCACCTCGCGCCAGTGCATTGCATCCAACGCGTCTACCGGGTAACAAAAGGCCATCTCGTCAACACGATCGGTGTGCGCCAGGGTGCCCAAATGCAGTCCGTCATCATTCAGCGGGCTTTGCAGCACTTTATCCAGCATCTGATCAACAACGCTGGTCCATTCATCATCAAAGCCATGTTCGCTCAGCACCTGGCCTACCGTTTGACGGCGCCCCTCGAGATCGGCTGCGCCAAAGTCAATGAGTTCGAGCACCCGGTGCACACAGGTGCCCGCCCGCGCCCCGCGCGGAAAAGCAAAAAATCCACCAGCCTCATCAGCGCGATCCTGCCCAAGTTGCGAGTCAAAATCCGGCAGTGTGCTGTCGTGCCCTGTGGTCATCGAACTGAAACTACCCATCTGCCACGCGCTTTGTAGTCGGCGTTGCGCTCTTCGCGCCTTGAGTGAAGACGCCGGTTCATCTGGTGCTACAGACTCGATGCCACTCGAGCTTGGCAGGGGGTATATCGCGATGGTTGCTTCGCTTTTCGCAGCGAGTGAATCCAGCGCATCGCTAAGATCGTCGTCCGAGAGTCCGGCAAACGCTCGCGCCAGTTCAGCTGGGTCATTCGGTACAGCGACAGGCAGCGGCCGGTGCAAAAGCCAGGCGAGCGCCGAGGTGGACGCCCCGTTAACCGCGCCCCAGGCGAGATAACAACGACTTTGCGCGCGGGTCAGAGCAACATAAAACAACCGCAGATTCTCGGCCAGTTCTTCAACCCCGGCACGGGCCCGGTGACGCTCAAGATCAGCCGAGCCAAAATCAACGGTTGCCTGGTTCTGCGCATCGGGGTCGTGAAAAGTCACGGTATTGGCGCGGCCACTACGCAGCGTGCCGTCCCAGGCAAAAGGCAGAAACACCACTGGATACTGCAGGCCTTTGCTGGCATGTACCGTGGCGATACGCACCCGATCCTCATCGCTTTCAAGGCGCAGCAGCGAGTTTTCGTCAGCTGCTGGGGGTTGGTTGCGCATGGCGCCCAGCCAACTCATTACCGCAGCCATATCAGTATGTTTTGTTGCCATGGACTGGATGCACTCACCGAGATGCAACAGATTGGTCAGACGCCGCTCGCCGTCGGCAAATCCAGCCAGACGTTGCAGTACATCCTCGGAGGCGGTCAGTTCACGAAACATGCGCATGAAACCGCTGTCCCGCCAACGCTCATGGTAGTGGTGAAACCGCGCCAGCCAGACATCCCAAGCAGTCGCCTCGCACTCCAGTTGCATCAGTGCCGACACGTCTACGCCCAATAGATCGGTTAACAGTGCAGAGCGCACCAACGACTCACGGCGCGGCTGGGCAATCGCCTGCAGCACGCGCTCGAGCTCCATGGCTTCATGACTCTGATAAACGCTCTGCTGACCCTGGCGCACACACGGGATGCCGGCTGAAATCAACGCTCGCTGCGCCGTGACCCCCTCGGTGTGGTTGCGCACCAACACGGCAATATCACGAGGCGCCAGCAACCGATCCCCCAATGCGGTAGCGTTAGACAGTAACCGGCGAATCTCGGTTGCCATGCTGATGCTGCCGAGCGCTCTGGCATCAGTTTTGGTTATCAGCTTCCCGGGTTCTTTCCGGTCTATGGGCCAGAACACCAGCGGTGCTGTCCTATCGTCGTCAATCAGGTGTGGCGCGGTCGCGGCCGAAACCGCCTTGTTAAAAGGGATCTCGTCAAAAACAAAGCTGCCCGTAGGCGCCCGATGCAAGAACACCGTATTCACCGCCTTGACCAGCTCGGGCGTAGTGCGGTGATTGGTGTCCAGTGTGTAATGATGGCCAGTGCCAGCACGAGCCTTAAGATAGGCAAAAAGATCGGCGCCTCGAAAAGAATAGATGGCCTGTTTGGGGTCACCGACCAGAAAGACCGGTTGTGCGCCATCACCGTAAATTGTATTGAAAATCTCGTACTGCACCGGATCGGTATCCTGAAACTCATCCAGCAACGCTGCCTGATAATCGCCGCGTAACTGCTGCACCAATGCATCACCAATACCCGGTTGTACTGCGGCTTGCAGGTTCAGCAACAGATCATCGTAGGCCTGTACGCCGCGCTCGGTTTTCAGCTCGCGTTGTGCGGCATCGGCGCGACTCAGCATCTGGTTCAGCCAAGTCACGTAGTAAGCGCTCGCAGCATCCTGATAGGCCGCAAAACACGAAAGCAGCGAATCGACCTCGTCGAAAAAAGGATGTACTGGTGGGTCGGCGTTCTTGCGCGTTGCCGCTGGGCTTAAAAGAAAAGAACTGCCGAGTTTCTCTAAAGGTTTAAAGGCTTTGAGCTGTGCAAAATCCAGCGTTGGCCCTGACAACAGAGCATTCAGTTGCACCAGCCACTTGGGCAGGGATTTCACCGGGTAACGCTGGCGGTTCAGGCCCGTATCCGGATCCAGCAGCCGTTGGCTGACCACCTCGCCCTGCTCGCGCCAGGATTGGGCGATCGAGTGGTAGGCATCGGCCAGTGGACCCTCGAGCTGCGCTGGCGGTGGCGCCGAAACAGGCCCTGCGACCGCCAGATATGGCTTGCCGATCAACGGCGCCAACAGCGCCAGCAGATCGTCCGCACTTCGCAACTGCTTGTGACTGGCCAGCCATCCCACCCAGGCGTGACTCGCAGGGTAAATCTCCCGGCGCCACAGGTCATCGACCACCTCGCCCAGTAGGGCACGCTCATCGGCAAGCACCTCAGTCTCAAAAGCGATGGCGCTCTGAAAAGCGCTATCGCCCAGAACGCGCTCGCAAAACCCGTGAATAGTGAAAACCCCGGCCTGGTCAAAATCGGCTATGGCGCGACGCAATTTCAAGGCGCACGCGTGGTGATCGGGATAGCGCAACAGCAACGGCCCGACCAGCGGATCATCCCCATCGCCTTTCCCGCCAAAAGCATTAAGCGCCTTGGTCAATGCACCGCGTAAGCGCTGGCGCAGCTCACCGGTGGCCGAGCGGGTATAAGTGACCACGAGTATCTGCCCCACCCGCATCTCACCTTCGAGTAACAAGCGCAGGTAAAGCGCCGTGATGGTCCAGGTCTTACCGGTACCGGCAGCGGCTTCAACCAGATTTATGCCCTGCAGCGAGACCGTGAAAGGATCCAGCGATCGCGCGATCATGCGTCCTGGCCCTGTAGCCGCTCGTTGGGAGTGCCCAGCAATAGCGTAGCCAGCGATTCAAACTCCTCGTCCAGCGCCTGCTCGAGGCGATCACGAAAAGCCAGAGCGAAATACGGATCGGATGATTCGCCCTGGGCTGGGCCAAAATCTGAACCCATCCAAGCCTGATAGGCCGCAGAGCGTGGAGAACGCGCCGCGTTGACAAATTTCCAGGCACTGCGGGGGAAAAACGGCAAAGGCCGACACATGCCTTCGCTGTAAAGCGCCAATATTTCCCAGAGCCGCTGGCCGGGATCGTGCTCGGGAGCAAAGGTAGCAACCCCGTTGGGGCTGACAAGACGGGTATGGTGTGATGGCGCGTCTGTTTTCATATTCAGCAACAGGTGTGTGCACCAGGCTCGCAGCATCACCCAGGGGCTTGGCGATTCAACTGACCATAGGATCTGGCCAGACGGGCCAACGTTTTCCAACGCGCCAGTCAGTTGCCAATCCCCCACCATCGCGCTGACTGACAGAGGCAAAAGCGGCTGCGACGTCAGCAGAGGCTCCAGTAGTGTGGCAACCGGCATGGCCTGACACCACTGCTCACTCACGGCCAATGCGCCGGGTGTCCCCGGGGGTAGCTGACCGCCCAGCCGAATACGCTCTGCGAGCTCGGCCTCACCCATACCCTGCAGTTGTGCCTGAAGTGCCGCCCGTGCCACCGCCCGGCGTGATCGCCCGTCCAGCCGCATCGGCTCACGCGTCGGCAGCTGGCCCGCGCCCGGCTCGAGCACCACGTTAAGACGGCCTCGCAACAGGGCACGTGCCGGATTAGCCAGAAAATCGATCAGGCCATCCAGCGATAGCTCGCCCGGTGGCGACGGTGCGAGAGGTTCATCAAACAAAGGTGTGGTGTTGGGCCGACGCAAACCGCCCGGCGGGACCATCTCACATGCGTAACTGAACAAACCCGGCTCGGCGCTGAAGTAACGCCGACTAAATGGCTGAAGCGGATGACGGATCGTCAGCGCTTGGGACAAAGTGCCCTCTTCAGATAAGGCATCGACCTGCTCGAGTAGTTCACTGACCACCACCGAGGGCGGTTGTACGGTATCGTCGCGCGCACCAACACCACTGTAGCTGATGTACAAACCCGAACGCGTGCAACTCATAGCCTCTAAAAAAGCATGGCGATCTTCGTCGCGCCGGCGCCGGTCTCCCAAGCGGGGCTGGGCAACCATTTGGTCCAGGCCATGACTACTGTCACGTCCCGGAAAATCCTCGCTGTTCATACCCACCAGGCACACCAGTTTCGCCGGCAGGCAACGACCATGAGCCAGCGTGGCAAAGGTGACAGCACCGCTCATAAAGCGCCCGCCGCTGGCGCCACGCAGACGTGCCTCCAGCGCATCCCGTACCGCCGGCAGCCCCAGCGGCTCATTAAAGTTTGCGATTGCCCCGTCACCGGCCAACGCGGCCAATTGCTGACGCAGTCGCACCAGGTTATCAGTTTCGTCGGGGCCAGGAAGAAAGAATCGATCCAATGTTTGATTAAACAACGACACCCATCGCGACAGTGGGTATGCACCAGACAATGTCTCGTGCAGGCCGATTATCTGTTCGAGGAAAGAGCGCCAGCGCCCGGCCACCTGTGCCAGACTGGCATCACCCGGCGGGGCGGGCATGCAACCGGCCACCGGTTCATCGCTATCGCCTAGCGCAAAACCCAGCAACAGCCGGTCGGTCGCACCGCGCCAGGTGTGAGTGCCACTGATGGGTAGATCCATCGCTGCCAGCGAGTCGGCATCGGCCCCCCAGCGGATACCCAGCTCCCGTATCCACTGCATGACCTGTTCGACGTCGGCTTCGGCGAGCGCAAAACGAGCCCGCAGTACCGGGATATCCAGCAGGGCACTCACCCGTTGCGCATCAAGACGGCCCTCGGGTAATCGCAGCAGTTCCAGAAAAGCATGTATCAAAGGACTGTGATCATCCAGGGCGCGCTCGGCCAGATGCCAGGGAATATGACGTTCCCCGGTCGCAGCGCCAAACACCGATTCAATCAATGGGGCGTATTCAGCGAGTCGAGGAATCAGGACCCGCACATCGGCCGGTGTCAGGCCTGGATCACGCGCAAAAGCATCCAGCAGGCGGTCATGCAGTACCTCGATCTCGCGCATAGGTCCGTGACAGATATGGACCTGGATCGAGCGATCCTGCGCCGTGCCGACAAACGGGTTCGCTTGATCAGCATCACGTAGTTCCACAATATCTGCCTGAATAGCTCCAAGCACGGTGTCACGTGGCGGGGCACGGTAAGTTTCTGACTCGATCGATTCAAGCTGCAATAACTGGGCAAGGTGTTCGCGGCCCAGTCGGCCCATAGAAGCCAACAACCGGTTGCCTCTTTCCAGGTACTCGTCTACCCCCTCCCCCTGGGTTGCGATCAGGCGAGTCCGTTCGCGGTCGCTGACAATATCAGCCCAGAAACCGCCACTAAAGTTAAGGTGATAAATGTGTACCTCGGTGTGCTCTGCCAGACGCGAGAGCAATTCGAGCAATGTTCCTGACAGACCGGTAAGCGCAAACAGGGAAAGCCGCTTGGGAAGACCGCCAGCAGCGGGTGAGTTCTGGTGCAGTGCGCTGAACAGTTCGTTGCGCAATTTGAGCCAGTGACGCGTATCTCCGACGCTGATAACACGCTGCCACAACGCACCCTGCCACTCATCAGCGCCATGGCGCTCCCAACGGTCAATCCAGTCGGGCCGAAAAACCAGGTATTGCTCAAACAGTCGGCCCATCTGGCGCGCCAGTTGCCAATGACGCAACGAACTGGCATCGGCGAGGTAGTGTGCCAGCGCGCTGTGCTGTTTGACGAAGGTGGTATCGCGTAACACCGCCAGCACGCGCCAGACCAGAACCTCGGCTGAAAACGCGTTGGCCTTGGGTACATCACTTAACACATCACGAAACACCTGCCACAGCAATCTGGCCGGCAACAGCCATTGAACGTTGGCGCTGATGCCGTGGCGCCGGGCCAATTCCAGTGTCAGCCACTGACCAACCGCGCCACTGGATACGGCGACTATTTCTGGAGCCAGCACAGGCCCCGCCGGCCTCTCAAGGTCTCTGGCCAGGCGCTCGGCCAGATCTTCAAGACGGTTAGCGTGGTAAAGGTGCAGCATCAGCGGCGGGCGACAAAAGGAAATTGAAGCGTACGGGCATAGACCAGATTATGCGGGCTGACAGGCTCGCCTGGTGATTCTGCAACCCAATGCAGCGGGATTTCAGGCTATGGGTGCTTCTTGGGAATGCGCTTGCACTCAAGCAGACGGTGACACCTCGGACCCTCGGCCGAATCCTGGTTGAATCAGCTCGGGGT